>JAIFMP010000045.1 GCA_020048405.1 Hydrogenophaga sp. | reverse complement strand
GCCATCATGGCCATGGCCAGTGACATGCGCCTGGGCACAGCCCGCAGCAAAACGGCCTTTCTGTTCAACCGCGTGGGGCTGGCTGGGTGCGACATGGGCGCCTGCGCCATCCTGCCGCGCCTGATTGGCCAGGGCCGTGCCAGCGAGTTGCTGTACACCGGCCGCTCGCTGGGTGGGGAAGAGGGCGAGCGCTGGGGCTTTTTCAACCGCCTGTGTGAACCCGCCGCCCTGTTGCCCGATGCCCAGGCGCTGGCCCGCAGTTTGGCCGAAGGCCCCACCTTTGCCAACGGCATCACCAAAACCATGCTGCACCAGGAGTGGGCCATGACGCTGGAACAGGCCATCGAGTCCGAGGCACAGGCGCAGGCGCTGTGCATGCTCACGCAAGACTTCTCCCGCGCGTACCACGCCTTTGTGGCCAAACAGAAACCCCGTTTCGAAGGCAACTGACCATGGCCCAGACACTGGACGCCCGCTTTCTGGGCCTGCCGTTTTTTGAAGACCACCACCGCACCCTGGCTCACGACCTTCAAGCCTGGGCCAGCCAGCACGTGCCACACGACCACGGACCAGACGCCGATGCCGAATGCCGCAGCCTGGTGCGCGCGCTGGGGCAGGGCGGCTGGCTCGCACATGCCGTGGCCGGGCGCGACGTGGGCGGCGCGGGCGATGCCATCGACACCCGTGCCATTTGCTTGCTGCGCGAAAACCTGGCCCGCCACAGCGGTCTGGCCGACTTTGCGTTTGCCATGCAGGGCCTGGGCTCGGGGGCCATTTCGTTGCACGGCTCGGCAGCGCAGCGCCAACGCTACTTGCCACGCGTGGCCCGTGGCGAAGCCATCGCCGCGTTTGCTTTGTCAGAACCCCAGGCTGGCTCCGATGTGGCAGCCATGGCCTGTAGCGCGCAGCGTGTGAGTGATGCACAGGGCGAGGGCTGGGTGCTGAATGGCGAAAAGACCTGGATATCCAACGGCGGCATTGCCGACTTTTATGTGCTGTTCGCCCGCACCGGCGAGGCCCCGGGGGCGCGGGGCATCAGCGCATTCATTGTCGATGCCGATGCGCCCGGCTTCGAGGTGGCCGAGCGCATCGACGTGATGGCCCCCCACCCGCTCGCCCGGTTGCGCCTCGCCAACTGCCGCTTGCCTGCCGACGCGCTGGTGGGCGAAGCGGGCCAGGGTTTCAAAATTGCCATGCGCACGCTCGATGTGTTCCGCACCTCAGTGGCCGCTGCCGCGCTGGGCCTGGCCCGCCGCGCAATGGACGAGGCGCTGCAACGCGCCACCACCCGCGCCATGTTTGGCGGTGTGTTGGCCGATTTTCAGCTCACGCAGGCCAAGCTGGCGCAGATGGCCACCGCCATCGACAGCGCCGCCTTGCTGACGTACCGCGCCGCCTGGCTGCGCGACCAGGGCCACACCGTCACCCGCGAAGCGGCCATGGCCAAGATGACCGCCACAGAAAACGCGCAGACCGTCATCGACGCTGCGCTGCAAATGTGGGGTGGGCTGGGCGTGGTGAGTGGCGTGCCGGTGGAGCGGTTGTACCGCGAGATCCGCGCCCTGCGCATCTACGAGGGTGCTACCGAGGTGCAGCAACTCATCATTGCGCGAGAAATGTTGAAAGAAATGGCCCTTGCCGCTTGATGGGTAAGGGTTTGTAGCTATCAGCAATCAAAGCACCGGGAGCCCGCCATGTACACCGCCCACATCGACACCTTTGCCATCGACCACCTGCCGCCTGCCGACCAGTGGCCCGAGTTTTTGCTGGATGCACCGGGCTTGCAGTTCCCATTGGAAATGAACTGCGCCACCGAGCTGCTGGACAGCGCCATCCACCGGGGTTGGGGCGACCGCGTGTGCGTCCGCGCGCCGGGCGGCCTGGTGTGGACCTACCACGACCTGTTGGCCCAGGCCGACCGCATTGCCCACGTGCTGGTGCACGACATGGGGCTGGTCAGCGGCAACCGCGTGCTGCTGCGTGCGCCCAACAACCCCATGCTGGCAGCATGCTGGTTTGCTGTCATCAAGGCGGGTGGCATCGCCGTGGCCACCATGCCGCTGCTGCGCGCCAAAGAGCTGGGGGCCATCATCGACAAGGCGCAGGTGTCGCACGCGTTGTGCGACCTGTCGCTGGCGCAGGAGCTGCAACAGTCCGCCGCCGCGCACCCTGTGTTGAAGCAACTGCGGTTTTTCCAAGGGCAGGGCATTCTGGACGGCACCGCGCCTGTGGTCGGGCCAGCGCGGCTGGAAACTGACATGGCCCGGCACACCACGCCATTTGCCAACGTGCCCACTGCGGCCACCGACACCTGCCTGCTGGCCTTCACCAGCGGCACCACGGGGGTGCCCAAGGCCACCATGCACTGTCACCGCGACGTGATGGCCGTGTGCCACTGCTGGCCCACGCACGTGCTGCGCCCCAGGGCTGACGATGTGTTTTTGGGCAGCCCGCCGCTGGCGTTCACCTTCGGGCTCGGCGGTCTGCTGCTGTTTCCCATGTCGGTCGGGGCATCCACCGTGCTGCTGGAAAAAGCCAGCCCGCCGCAACTGGCCGAGGCCATTCCGGCCTATGGCGTGACCACGCTGTTCACCGCGCCCACTTCGTACCGGGTGTTGTCGGCGCAGGGCCCGGCCTTGCGCCAGACGGCGCTGCGCCAGTGTGTGTCGGCTGGCGAGGCGCTGCCTGCCGCCACCCGCGCACAGTGGAAGGCGGCCACCGGCATCGAGCTGATCGACGGCATTGGGGCCACCGAGTTGCTCCACATCTTCATTTCGGCCGACGAGGCCCACGCGCGGCCAGGGGCCACCGGCACCGTGGTGCCCGGTTATGTGGCCCAGGTACAGGACGACCAGGGCCGCGAGGTGCCCCCTGGCACGGTGGGGCGTTTGGCCGTGAAGGGTCCCACCGGTTGCCGTTACCTGGGCGACGAGCGCCAGACCAGCTACGTGCAAAACGGCTGGAACCTGACCGGCGACGCCTACCTGATGGACGCCGATGGTTACTTTTTTTACCAGGCGCGCACCGACGACATGATTGTCTCGGCCGGGTACAACGTGGCCTCGCCTGAGGTGGAGGATGCGCTGATGCTGCACCCCGCCGTGGCCGAATGTGCGGTGATTGGTGTGCCCGATGCCGAGCGCGGCCAGGTCATCACCGCGTTTGTGGTACCCAAAGCCGGTGTGGTGGCCGACGAAGCGCTGGCGATGGCCCTGCAGGCGCATGTGAAGCAAGCAATTGCCCCGTACAAATACCCACGTGTCATCCGGTTTTCAGACACCTTGCCCCGCACCCAGACCGGTAAGCTACAGCGGTTCAGGTTGCACGACGTGATCTGATCTTGATGTACCTACCCTTTCCCCCCTCGTTTCAACCCTGCCTCAATAGGAAACTTGCCATGCGCCAGACCCACCGTTGTTCCGCCGTTCACCGCGCTGTCACCCAGATGCTGACTGTTGCTGCAGCCACGTTGCTGCTGTCGGGCGGTGCGCAAGCTGCTGACAAAGTCAGAGTGGGCTTGCTGTCCACCCTCTCTGGTCCGGGTGCCGGCCTGGGCGTGGACATCCGTGACGGCTTCCAGCTGGCTGTCAAGCACAGCGGTGGCAAGCTCGGCGGCTTGCCCGCAGAAGTGATCGTGGCCGACGACCAGGCCAGCCCCGATGCGGCCAAACAAACGGCAGACCGCCTGGTCAAGCGCGACAAGGTGGACTTCATGACAGGCGTGGTATTTTCCAACGTGATGCTGGCGGTGGGTCAGCCCATTTTCCAGTCCAAAACTTTCTACATCAGCGCCAATGCCGGCCCCAGCCAATATGCGGGCGCGCAGTGCAACCCCTACTTCTTCAACGTGGCTTGGCAGAACGACAACCTGCATGAGGCGGTGGGCAAGGTTGTGACCGACAAGGGCTTCAAGAAAGCCGCCATCCTGGCGCCCAATTACCCCGCAGGCAAGGACGCGCTCGCTGGGTTCAAGCGCTTCTACAAGGGCGAAGTTGTGCAGGAGACCTACACCGCGCTCAACCAGCTCGATTACGGGGCCGAGCTGTCCAAAATCCGTGGTTCCGGTGCCGATGCGGTTTACATCTTCCTGCCTGGTGGCATGGGCATCAACTTCATCAAGCAGTTCGTGGGCGCGGGGTTGTCCAAAGACATGACGCTGTTCGGTCCGGGATTTTCGGGTGATGAGGACGTGATCCGTGCGGTTGGCGACCCCATGCTCGGCATGTTCAACACGTCCCAGTGGGCGCATGACATGAACAACCCGGCCAACGTCAGGTTCGTGGCCGACTTCCAGAAGGAATACGGGCGCCTGCCCAGTCTGTATGCGTCACAGGGCTACGATGCGGCCCGTTTGATAGACGCTGCCGTGCGTGACAGCAAGGGCAACCTGGACGACAAAAACGCCGTGCGCAAGGCATTGCAGGCCGCCAAATTCGACTCGGTACGCGGTGCGTTCAAGTTCAACACCAACCAGTACCCTATTCAGGACTACCACCTGCGCGTCATCACCCGTGACACCCAGGGCCGGGTGACCAACCGCACGCTGGGCAAGGTGTTCGAGAAGCACGCCGACGCCTACGCCAAAGACTGCAAGATGCCCGGCAGCCTCTGACCGCTGACGGCCCGCGTTTGCCTGCCCATGTGATGTACCGATGAATGCCCTGATGCTGCTGGAGCAGGCCTTGAATGGCCTGCAATTCGGGTTGATGCTGTTCCTGCTGGCCGCCGGGCTGACGCTGGTGTTCGGCATCATGGACATGATCAACCTGGCCCACGGGTCGCTGTACATGATCGGTGCCTACCTGGTGGCCACCGTCACGGCGGCCAGTGGGTCGTACTGGATCGGGCTGGGGGTCGGTATTGCGGGCACGGCGGTGGTGGGTGTGGCGCTGGAAACCAGTTTGCTGCGCCATTTCTACCGGCGCGACCACTTGTCGCAGGTACTGGGCACGTTTGCGCTGCTGCTGATGGCCAACGAAGCGGTGCGCATGGTCTGGGGCAGCCAGCCCCTCAGCCTGAACCCGCCGCAAGCACTGGCCGGGCCAGTCGAGCTGTTGCCGGACTTTCACTATTCCGCCTACCGGCTCTTCATCATCGGGGTGGGCTTGCTGGTTGCGTTGGGGCTGTACCTGCTGGTCACCCGCACACGGCTGGGCATGCAGGTGCGTGCCGGGGCATCCAACCGCGACATGGCATTGGCCATGGGGGTACCCGTGGGGCGCCTGTTCACCGGGGTGTTTGCACTGGGTGCCGCACTGTGCGCCCTGGCAGGCGGGCTGCTGGGCCCGTTGCTGGCGGTGCAGGTGGGCATGGGCGAGCACATTCTGATCCTGGCGTTCGTGGTCATCGTCATCGGTGGCATCGGGTCGATGCGTGGTGCTTTTTTTGGCGCCCTGCTGGTTGGCGTGGTGGACACCGCTGGGCGGGCGCTGTTGCCGCCGTTGGTGGCGGCCCTGTTCGGTGCCGAGGCAGCCAGTGGTGCGGCGGCCGCGCTGGCTTCCATGCTCATTTACCTGCTCATGGCTGCGGTGTTGTTCTATCGGCCGCAGGGCCTGTTTCCGGCCAATGGCTGAAGGACGTGGCATGACCAAGCCGATGCACAACGAACAGACCAAGCCCTCGGGGCCCCGCCCTCCGGCCGGGTTGCTGGACCATCGCCCCAGTGTTTGGGGCGTGTGTCTGGTGCTCTTGTTTTTATTGCTGTTACCGCCCGTCCTGAAAGCGATAGGTGAGGATTTTTATGTCGGTGTAACCAGCCGTGTGCTGGTGTATGCCCTGGCCGCTGCCAGCCTTAACCTGATCCTGGGATGGGGCGGCATGGTCAGCTTTGGCCACGCGGCGTTTGTGGGCCTGGGTGCCTATGCCGCAGGCATTTTGATGAGCATGGGCGTGATGTCAGCCTGGTTGACATGGCCGCTGGCCGCACTGGTGGGCGCGGTGGCGGCTTTGCTGGTGGGGGCCATCAGCCTGCGCACACAGGGGGTGTACTTCATCATGATCACGCTGGCGTTTGCGCAGATGCTGTATTTCCTCATGGTGTCGCTCAAGACCTGGGGGGGGGACGATGGTCTGAGCCTGCCCGGGCGGGCCAACGTGGGCGGTGGGGTCGATTTGTCGTCCGATGTCCATTTTTACTACGTGGTGGTGGCAGTGGTGGCATTGGCTTACCTGCTGCTGTACCGGCTGATCAATGCGCGGTTTGGCCACACCTTGCAGGCCATCCGTGAAAACGAGGGCCGCATGCTGGCCTTGGGCGTGCCGGTGTACCGGGTCAAGCTTGTGGCGTTCGTGCTGGCCGGTGCACTGGCGGGCCTGGCGGGGGCGCTGACGGCCAACCAGAACAGCTTCATCAGCCCGTCGATGATGCAGTGGAGCCAGTCAGGGATGCTGATGGTCATGGTCATTCTGGGCGGCGTGGGGCACTTCTGGGGGCCATTGATGGGGGCGGCGGTGTTTTTGCTTTTGGAAGAGGTTCTGGTGGCCTACACCATCCACTGGCAACTGGGGCTGGGGGCCGTGCTGCTGGCCGTGGTGCTGCTGGCACCCAACGGGCTCATGAGCCTGCTGGGGCGGGCACGCCAGCTGTTGCGCCAGCGTGCCTTGCGCCGCGAGGCCAGGACACACACGGGTGAGGAGGCTGCACGATGAACACCGACCACAACGCGCCCTTGTTGGCAGTGGACCGCCTGGTCAAGCGGTTTGGCGGGTTGGTGGCAACCGACCATGCCACGCTGGCCGTGCGCCAAGGTGAGTTGCACGCCCTCATCGGCCCCAATGGTGCAGGCAAAACGACATTGATTCACCAGCTCAGCGGCGCGCTGGCACCCACAGCGGGGCACATTCGCCTGTCGGGGCAAGACATCACCGCATGGCCCATGCACAGCCGCGTGGCCAGCGGGCTGGTCCGTTCGTTTCAGATCACCAGCGTGTTCCGCCGACTGTCGGTGTGGGACAACCTGGCCCTGGCTGTTCAGGCGCAAGCAGGCAGTCCATGGTCATTCTGGCGGCCAGCGCGACGCGACGCAGCACGCCATGAACAAGCGGTCAGCTTGGCTGAACGGGTGGGTCTGGGGCCCAAGCTGTGCGTCGATGCGGGCAGCCTGTCGCACGGCGAGCAGCGCCAACTGGAGGTCGGGCTGGCGCTGGCCGTGCGGCCACGGCTGCTGCTCCTGGACGAGCCCATGGCCGGTATGGGTCCTGACGAGACCGAGCGCATGGTCAGCCTGCTGACAGAGTTGAAAAGCGAGGTAACGATTCTGCTGGTCGAGCACGACATGGACGCCGTGTTCCGCCTGGCAGACCGCATTTCCACACTGGTGTCTGGCCGCGTGATTGCCACCGGCACTCCCGACGAAATCCGGGCGAATCCGGATGTGCGGCGCGCATACCTGGGTGACGAAGAGATCGATGTGCAAGCGACGCAGGGGGTCGCAGCATGATCCAGACAGCACCACATGGGCCACCCTTGCTGGAGGTTCGTGGCCTGCAAACGGCATACGGCACCAGCCAGGTGCTGTTTGGCCTTGATGTCACCATTGCAGCGGGCGAGGTGGCGACCTTGCTGGGTCGCAACGGCATGGGCAAGACCACCACCGTGCGCTCCATCCTGGGTCTGACCCGCAGCGGTGGCGGTGAGGTGCGTTTTCTGGGAGGGCGCATTGAAGGCCTCGCACCGGACCGCATTGCCCGCATGGGCCTGGCTGTGGTGCCCGAGGGGCGGCAGATATTCCCCAACCTGTCGGTGCAGGAGAACCTGGTGGCCTTTGCCGCGCGGCGCAACAGCAGCAACACGCCTTGGACGCTGGAGCGGGTGTACGACCTGTTCCCACGCCTGGCCGAGCGGCGGCGCAACATGGGCAACCAGCTCTCGGGCGGCGAGCAGCAGATGCTGGCGATTGGCCGTGCCCTCATGACCAACCCGCACCTGCTCATCCTGGACGAAGCCACCGAGGGCCTGGCCCCGCTGATTCGCGAAGACATCTGGCGCTGCCTGCATACCTTGCGCGAGCAGGGGCAAACCACGCTGGTCATCGACAAATACGTGCAACGACTGATCACGCTGGCCGACCACCACACCATCGTCGAGCGTGGCCGGGTGGTATGGCAGGGCAACTCGGCGGCGCTGTCGGCCGATCCTGGCCTTTGGCATCGTTACATCGGCGTTTGAACTGACCACCTTTCAACACAACAACACATCGGAGACCCACCCATGAAAACCCTGCTTCCTCCCGGCTGGCCGCGCCCCAAGGGTTATGCGAATGGCGTTTCTGCCACCGGCCGCATGGTGTTCGTGGCCGGCATGATCGGCTGGGACGCACAGGGCGTGTTCCACAGCGACGACATGGCCGCCCAGGTGCACCAGGCGTTGCAGAACGTGGTCGATGTGCTGAAAGAGGGCGGCGCCAGCCCAGAGCACATCGTGCGCATGACCTGGTACGTGACCAACAAGCGCGAATACCTGGCTGCATCGGCCGAGATTGGCAAAGCTTTCCGCGACATCATTGGCTGCTTCAACGCAGCGATGACCGCCGTGGAAGTGAGCGCGCTGATTGAAGACCGCGCCAAGGTGGAAATTGAAGTGACCGCTGTGGTGCCCGCATGAACACCTCGCCTCTGGCCACTGTCGGCAGCCCGGCGTGGCTGGACAGCCAGTACAACAACCGCGCGCTGGTGCCCGCGTTTGCCCAGCACCTGCAGCGTTGGGCCACAGACTCCCTGAGCGTGCGTCAGCAACTGTCTCAGGCGCGGCTGGACGTGCCCTACCTCGACACCCCACAGGCCCAGGCCTTTGTGGGCACAACGGGGCCTGTCCAGACGCTGGACGTGTTTCCCGCTACCACCTCGGCTGGTTCAGCGCAGGGCCGTGGTGCGCCGGTGCTCGTGTTCATCCACGGGGGCTACTGGCGCGCTCTCGACAAGTCGGACCACAGTTTTGTCGTCCCGCCCTTCGTGGCCCAAGGCGCGTGTGTGGTGGTGCCCAATTACACGCTGTGCCCGGCGGTGCGGGTGGGCGACATCACCCGCCAGATGGTGGCGGCCGTGGCCTGGGTGTGGCACCACATTTCCGAGCATGGTGGCGACCCGGATCGCATCACGGTGGTGGGCCATTCGGCAGGCGGTCAACTGGTGGGCATGTTGCTGGCCACAGACTGGCTGGACGTGGGTCGGCAGATGGGCGTGGTGCTGCCCGCGCAGCCGCTGCAGCACGGCGTGTCCATCAGCGGGCTGTTCGACATGGAGCCGATCCGCCAGACGCCATTCCTGGCCGACCTGGGGCTGACCCCTGAAGAAGCAATCAGCCAAAGCCCGGCCAATCTGCCTGCCCCGCAGCGTCCCGGCCAGCGTGGCAGATTGACCACCGTGGCGGGCGGCGACGAAAGCGATGAGTTCAAGCGTCAGAACAGGCTCATCCAGCAGGCCTGGGGGTCAGACGCCGTGCCGGTGTGCGAGGAACTGCCAGGGTTGAATCACTTCAGCGTGGTGGAGGAACTGGTGCGACCAGGCTCGCGCCTCAACATCCTCGTGTCGGACAGCTTGGGTGCTTATTTTTAATGAAATGTGCGTCTGCCGCAATGCTGTATTGACTTTGTAGCTATTGTTATCCTCGATAGGAGCCGCGTATGAATCCCAACCCCGTCGCCTGGTTCGAGATTTATGTGCAAGACATGCCGCGCGCCAAAGCGTTCTACGAAGCCCTGTTTCAGGGCGAGTTGACTCTCATGACCAACCCGAACCCCGACGGCTTTCCGGGCATGGAGATGTGGGCCTTTCCGTCGGCTTTTGACCGCTACGGCACCCCCGGAGCACTGGTGAAAATGCCGGGCTTTCCGTCTGGCGGCAGCACGCTGGTGTACTTTGCCTGTGAAGACTGCGCAGTGGAGGCTGCCCGTGCTGCAGCGAACGGCGGGCACGTTGTGAAGCCCAAAAATTTCGATTGGTGAGCACGGGTCCATTGCGCTGGTGATGGACACTGAAGGCAACATGATCGGCCTGCACTCCATGTGAGCACCTCGCGCAGCCATGGCCATTGAACTCACCAAAGAAGACCGGGCGCAGGCCATTGCCTCCATTGAGCGGTATTTCCGTGAGCACATGGATGAGCCCATTGGCAACGTGGCCGCAGGCGGGTTGCTGGCATTTCTGCTCGAAGAAATTGGCCCCAGCATCTACAACAAAGGTGTGGCCGATGCCCAGGAGCGGCTGCAGGCCCGTGTGACCGAGCTGGATTTTGAGGTGCACGAAGCCGAATTTGCGTATTGGCGCAAACACAGCAAACCCAGCAAGACGGAGCGCTAGCGGGTTCCCGCAGCCGCATCAGGTCAGTGCCTGCCGCCGGGTGAGGCGGCTGCTGTCAAGCCGCCAGGCGCTTGCGGTGCCGCGCCAACTGCACGCGGACCTGCTCCGGCGCTGTGCCGCCCAGGGTGTTGCGGGCGTTCAGGCTGCCTTCCAGGCTCAGGCACTCGAACACGTCGGCCCCAATGGCGGGGTTGAAGGCCTGCAGCTCCGTCAGGCTCAGCTCGCTCAGGTCCACACCTTTGGCCTGGGCGGTTTTGACGGCATGGGCTACGGCCTCGTGGGCATCGCGGAAAGGCAGGCCCTTTTTCACCATGTAATCGGCCAGGTCGGTGGCGGTGGCGTAGCCCTTTTGGGCGGCGGCGCGCATGGGCGCGGCGTTGACGGTGATGCCGCCTTCCTTCACGCCAGTTTCAGGGTTTAACTGCCCGCCGATCATCTCGGCAAAGATGCGCAGCGTGTCTTTCAGCGTGTCCACGGTGTCGAACAGCGGCTCTTTGTCTTCCTGGTTGTCTTTGTTGTAGGCCAGGGGCTGGCCTTTCATCAGGGTGATCAGGCCCATCAAATGGCCCACCACGCGGCCAGTTTTGCCGCGTGCCAGTTCGGGCACATCGGGGTTTTTCTTCTGCGGCATGATCGATGAGCCGGTGGTGAAGCGGTCGGCAATCTTGATGAAGCCGAAGTTCTGGCTCATCCAGATGATGAGTTCTTCGCTCAGGCGGCTGATGTGCACCATGCAAAGACTGGCTGCAGCCGTGAATTCGATGGCAAAGTCGCGGTCGCTCACCGCGTCCAGGCTGTTCTGGCACACCTGGGGCTGACCATTGCTGTCGACCATGCCCAAAGACCGGGCCACGCGGTTGCGGTCCAGCGGATAGGTGGTGCCAGCCAGCGCAGCGGCCCCCAGCGGCAGGCGGTTGGTGCGGCGGCGCACGTCGGCCATGCGTTCGTTGTCGCGGGCAAACATTTCCACATAGGCCAGCAGGTGGTGTGCAAAGCTCACGGGCTGGGCCACCTGCAGGTGGGTAAAGCCGGGCAATATGACTTCCACGTTTTTATCGGCCACGTCCACCAGGGCGGTTTGCACCTCGTTCAGCAGCACACCAATGGTGTCAATTTCGCCGCGCAGCCACAGGCGCACGTCGGTGGCGACCTGGTCGTTGCGGCTGCGGCCAGTGTGCAGGCGTTTGCCGGCGTCGTCGACCAGTTGGGTCAGGCGCGCTTCGATGTTCAGGTGTACGTCTTCCAGGTCCAGCTTCCATTCAAACGCGCCAGACTCGATTTCCTGGGTGATTTGCGCCATGCCGCGCTGGATGGCAGCGTGGTCTTCCGCACCGATGATGCCCTGGGCGGCCAACATCTCGGCATGCGCCAGGCTGCCCGCAATGTCGGCCTGCCATAGTCGCTTGTCGAAAAACACGCTGGCCGTGTAGCGCTTGACCAGGTCGCTCATGGGCTCTGAAAACAGAGCAGACCAGGCTTGGGATTTGGTGTCGAGTTGGTTCGGTGCGGTCATGGCTTGGGGTGTGCAAGTGGGGCCAGGGGCCAGCGGCTCCCACGTGGGTCAGCGGACTGCCCAATAATGGTGAGGCCGGGGCGGTCGGTCCGCCCTGGCGCAACGTGGCATGAATGAACCCGAGATTTTATCGACCCTCCAGTTGCCCGAGTCCCTGACGCCATCCCTGGCCGCTTCGGCCACGGGCAATGTGCGACAGGTGGCTGCCCGCCTGCTGGTGTTCGATGCCTGCCACGTGGGCGTCGTGTTGCGTGCCGTCCTGTTTGTGGAGGCGGTTGTTGGCGTGGGGCTGATGTTTGTGCGGCCCATGGGTTGGCCGTGGCTGTTGGACCTGGCCGCCATCACGGCAGTGGCCCAGCCAGCAGTGCTGATGTGGCTGTTGTTGGGTTGTGCCCTCAAAGGGGTTCTGGCCCGCTGGCCCGTGTGGGGTCAGGCCGTGGCCGGTGTGGTGCTGGGCGCTGCTGCAGGTGTGTTTGCCGTGGTCCTGTGGTGGTGGCTGGGCGCAGAGGGCGAACCACTGTGGCTGGCTGGAGCATCCGCCGGGGCCTTGCTGGCCAGCGCGCTGGTGGCTGGCTTGGTGTGGCGCGCGCGAGCGCAGCTGCCCGCCAGCACGACCGCTCGGTTGGCAGAGTTGCAGTCGCGCATCCGCCCGCATTTCCTGTTCAACACGCTCAACAGCGCCATAGCCTTGGTGCGGGCCGAACCTGCCCGTGCCGAGGCGCTGTTGGAAGACCTGAGCGAACTGTTTCGCAGCGCACTGGCCGACAGCCAGCAGGCCGTGCCACTGGCGCAAGAGTTGACCCTGGCCGAGCGCTACCTGGCCATCGAGCAGGTGCGGTTCGGGCCCCGCTTGCGCGTTGAATGGCACACAGACCCGGCCGCCGGTACTGCCTTGCTGCCACCTTTGCTGCTCCAGCCCCTGGTGGAAAACGCTGTCAAGCACGGTGTTGAGCCGAGCATCAGCGGGGCAGACATTCGCATCAGCACCGAGCGGCGCGGTGAGACCGTGGTCATCAAAGTGGTGAACACCGTGCCCGCAGGCGCCGGTCCGCATGGCATGGGGCTTGCGTTGGCCAATGTGCGCGAACGCCTGGCCCTGATGCACGACCTGAAAGCCAGTTTCAGGAGCGGCGAAATCGACGGCCAATACGTGGTGCGACTGGAGGTGCCGTTGTAACAATACGGTTTGGCGAGCAATGCAGGTAAAGGAGGCGGGCAATGACCCTGAAAATCATGATCGTGGACGACGAGCCACTGGCCAGACAACGGCTGCAAACCCTGTTGGGCGATTGCAGCGATCCCCCCACCCGTGTGGTGGCTGAGGCCGCTGATGCGGTGAGCGCCATGGGCCTGCTGGCCCGGCACCCTTGCGATGTGCTGCTGCTGGACATACACATGCCGGGCATGGATGGCCTGGGCCTGGCCCAGGCCTTGCAGCAGCTGCCGCAGCGGCCTGCAGTGGTGTTTGTCACTGCCCATGCGGAACACGCGGTTCAAGCGTTTGATTTGGAGGCCTTGGACTATCTCACCAAGCCTGTGCGCCTTGAACGCCTGCAGACGGCCCTGAAAAAAGCAGAGCGACAGATTCAACCCAGTCAAGCGCTGGAGGATGATTCGACATTGAATTTCATTCTCATTCAGGACCGGGGTCGGACGGAGCGTGTGCCCTTGGCCGATGTGGTGTACCTGAAGGCCGAACTGAAGTACGTGACCGTGCGCACCCGCAATCGCACGTTGATTTACGACGGTAGCCTGAGCGAGTTTGAAGACCGCCACGGCGCACATTGGCTGCGCATACACCGCAACGCGCTGGTGGCGCGACACGCCATCAGGGCCCTGGAAAAGCACCACGACCCCGAGGATGGCGACGGCTGGGCTGTGCGCCTGGAGGGTGTTGCCGAGCACCTCGCTGTCTCCCGGCGACAACTGGCCGGTGTGCGTGAGGTGCTGGGCAAGGGGTGAGATTCAGCCCGTGTTGCGCAACCCTGCCGCAATGCCGTTGATGCTGATGTGGATGCCGCGCTTGACGCGCTCGTCCACCGCATCGCCTTTGGCCGACGAGGCGCGCAGGCGGCGCACCAACTCCACTTGCAGGTGGTGCAGCGGGTCAATGTACGGGTAGCGGTGGCTCATGGAGCGCTGCAGCGAGGCGTTGTCCATCAGGCGCTGCTTGTCGCCGGTGATGAGTGTCAGCGCGTCGTTGGTGCGGTGCCACTCAGCCTCGATGGCGGCAAACACCTTTTTGCGCAGCTTGGCGTCGGTCACCAGCTCGGCGTAACGACTGGCCAGCGCCAGGTCGCTCTTGGCCAGCACCATGTCCATGTTGGACAGCAAGGTGCTGAAAAAGGGCCATTGCGCATGCATCTGCTGAAGCAACTTTTTTTGCCCAGACAAGCCTTTGGCCCCTTTTTGGTTCATGAACGCTTCCACCGCCGAGCCAAACCCGAACCAGCCCGGCAGCGCAATGCGACACTGGCCCCAGCTGAAACCCCAGGGAATGGCGCGCAAATCTTCAATGCGCTGCGTGGCCTTGCGGGAGGCAGGGCGCGAACCGATGTTGAGTTCGGCAATTTCACGCAGCGGCGTGGCGTTGAAAAAATAGTCGGCAAAGCCGGGGGTGTCGTACACCAGGGCACGGTAAGCGCCCATGCTGGCGCTGGACAACTGGTCGGCCACCGTCAGAAATTCGGCCGGTGCGGGCTGGGTCGGTTGCAGCAACGTGGCTTCCAGCGTGGCGGCCACCAGGGTTTCCAGGTTGCGGCGGCCAATTTCGGGGTTGGCGTATTTGGAGCCAATCACCTCGCCCTGTTCAGTGAGGCGAATCTGGCCGCGCACCGTGCCGGGGGGCTGCGCCAGGATGGCCTGGTAGCTGGGGCCACCGCCACGGCCCACCGTGCCGCCCCGGCCATGGAACATGCGCAACTGGATGTCGTGGCTGTTGGCCAGTTGGTCAAACAGTTCCACCAGCGCAATTTCGGCACGATACAACTCCCAGTTGCTGGTGAAGATGCCGCCGTCCTTGTTGCTGTCGGAGTAGCCGAGCATGATGTCCTGCTCGCCGTACTGGGCTTCGCCGCCGCGTTTCACCATGTCGGCCACGCCGGGCAGAGCGTAGTACTCGCGCATGATGGGCGCGGCATTGCGCAAGTCTTCGATGGTTTCAAACAGCGGCACCACGATCAGGTCGGTGACGGCTTCTTCACTCAGCAAACCCTTCATCAACCCCACTTCTTTTTGCAGCAACAACACCTCCAGCAGATCGCTGACGGTTTCCGTGTGGCTGATGATGTAGTGGCGAATGGCCTGCGCGCCGTAGCGCTGGCGCATGGTGCGGGCGGTTTCGAAGATGGCCAGCTCGCTCTGCGTCCAGTCGCTGTAGCTGGCTCCCATCACGCGCAGGGGGCGGGCGTCGTTCAGCAGTTGCAGCAGCAACGCGCGTTTGGCGGTTTCGTCCAGTGCGCTGTAGTTGGGGCACACACGCGCCACGGCCAGCAGTTCAGCCAACACGGCTTCGTGCTGGTCCGAGCTTTGTCGCAGGTCCACCGTGGCCAAGTGAAAGCCGAACACCTCCACGGTGCGGATCAGCGGGGCCAGGCGCTGGCGCACCAGCGCCGCGCCGTGGTGCGCCAGCAGGCTGGCCTCGATGGTGCGCAGGTCGGCCAGCAGTTCTTCGGCAGTGGGGTAGGGGTTTTGCGGGGCCACGGCGTGGCGGGCAGCCACACCGCCGGTCAGCTCGGTCAGGGTGGCGGCCAGGCGGGCGTACATGCCGGTCAGGGCCTTGCGGTAGGGCTCGTCAGAGCGGTGGGCGTTTTTGTCGGGTGAACGGGCAGCCAGGGCAGCCATATCGTCGCTCACGCCGGTGAGCATTTCCGACATGGACAGCTCTGCCCCCAGCAGGTGCACCTCGGTCAGCAGGTGGCGCAGCGCCACCTCTGACTGGCGGCGCAGGGCAAATTCCAGCGTGGGCGCGGTGACGAAGGGGTTGCCATCGCGGTCGCCGCCGATCCACTGGCCCATGCGCAGAAACGCGGGAATCTGGGCCGAGGCTTCGGGCAAGGCCAGCAGGTCTTCCAGTTCGCGGTACAGGCGGGGAATCTGGCTGAGAAAGGTGGCCTCGTAGTAGCTCAGCGCGTTTTCAATCTCGTCTGCCACTGTGAGTTTGGTGAAGCGCAGCAGGCGGGTTTGCCACAGCTGGGTCACGCGGGCGCGAATCTGCGCTTCGTTGTCGGCCAGTTCGCGCGGCAGCAGGTGCTCGCGGGCGGCCAGCAAGTGGGCAATGGCGCGCTCTCCGTCCAGAATGCTTTTGCGCTGCACCTCGGTGGGGTGGGCTGTGAGCACCGGCGACACATGGCTGTGCGCCAGCGTGCGGGCCACAACCTTGTTGGAGATACCGGCGGCCTTGATGCGGGCCAGAGCCATGTCCAGGCTGCCGGGCTGCACGTCGCCTTCGCGCTCATGAATGGCACGGCGGCGGATGTGGTGGCGGTCTTCCGCCAGGTTGGCCAGGTGGCTGAAATAGGTGAAGGCACGAATCACACTGACCGTCTGGTCGTCACTCAGGCCTTTGAGCAGCTTTTTCAGGGCCTTGTCGGCATCGGCATCGGCGTTGCGGCGAAAGGCCACCGACAGCTGGCGGATTTGCTCGATCAGCTCGAACGCGGCTTTGCCCTCCTGTTCACGGATCACGTCACCCAGCAGGCGGCCCAACAGGCGGATGTCTTCCATCAGCGGGCGGTCTTTGTCGGCAGGGCGGGCGGTCGCAGGAGGGGCTTCTGTGGCAGTGCGGCGGGCGGGCATGGCGTGTTCCAAAGGCGGCGGTTCGGGCCCGTCAACGGGGCGTGGCGGGGTGTGTTCAGCGCGGGGCTGGGCAGGCGTTTCAAGCAAGATGCATGCTAGCATTCGCAGGCACCCAAAAGGGCTTGCCAGTGGTTACCAACCGGGTTCTTTCTGGCCTGCTGACAGCTGCCTGCAAGCTCTAGGCACTCACTTTTTGTTGGCTGGTTTGCCCGGCGCTACCCCATCCGTTTTCAAGTTCATCATGGTCACCCCCAACCCTTCCCCGGCCCTGCACCTCACCATTGCCACCCGTGAAAGCCGCTTGGCCATGTGGCAGGCCGAACATGTCAAGGCCCTGCTTGAAGGGCTGGGCCACAGTGTCACCCTTCTGGGTATGACCACGCGCGGCGACCAGATCCTGGACCGCGCTTTGAGCAAGGTCGGGGGCAAAGGCCTGTTCGTGAAGGAATTGGAAACCGCCCTTGAAAATGGCGAGGCCGACCTGGCCGTGCATTCCCTGAAGGATGTGCCCATGGCGCTGCCCGACGGCTTCTCGCTGGCCTGCGTGATGGAGCGCGAGGACCCCCGTGATGCGTGGGTGTCCCCCCATTGCGCCGGTGTGGCTGACCTGCCGCCCAATGCCGTGGTGGGTACCTCCAGCCTGCGTCGCGTGGTCTTGCTGCGCGAAGCCCTTGCCCGGTTGGGCCGCAGCGATGTGCGCATTGAGCCGCTGCGCGGCAACCTCGACACGCGTTTGCGCAAGCTGGACGAAGGGCAGTACCAGGCCATTGTGCTGGCCGCCGCAGGCCTGAAGCGCCTCGGTCTGGTCGAGCGGATCCGCCAGATTTTCGAGCCAGAAGCCATGCTGCCCGCCGCAGGTCAGGGTGCGTTGGGCATCGAGGTGCGCAGCAACCGCCCCGATGTGGTGGCTGCGTTGGCGCCACTGGCCCACATGCCCACGTGGTTGAGCGTGGCGGCCGAACGCGCCGTCAGCCGCACGATGGGCGGGAGTTGCTCCATGCCACTGGCGGCTTTTTCCCGTTGGCAGGGCGAGAACTTGCACATAGAAGCAGCCTGGGGCGAAGAAACTGGCAACGCCCCGCTGGTGCGTGCCCAAGCGCAGACCAGCGTCCATACCTTGGCAGAGGCCGAAGCGCTGGGACGCAGCGTTGCAGAACAGTTGTGTGCGGCGGGTGCGGTGCCGCTGAAGGCCGACTGAAGGTGTGCCTGCCCATCGAGCCGTGATGGACACCCGCAACACGATCCACGAAGCCACCGCAGCACCACTGAGCGTGGTGGTGACACGTCCGGCCAGGGATGCCCAAGATTGGGCTGCTGCGTTGCAAGCTGCCGGTCACAGGGCGGTGTCCTTGCCGCTGATGGCCTTTGGCCCTCCACCCCATCCGGACACGGTGCTTTCCTGCCTCGAGGTCTTGCCACAGTGTGTGGCCGTGATGTTTGTCAGCCCTCAGGCAGTGCACGCGTTCTGGGACCTTGTTTATGAGCAAAAAAGGCCTCCAGCGCAAGATGTGAAAGCATTGGCAGCTTCTTTTTTTGATGAAAAGTTTCAGGGGGCTGTGCGCAGTCTGCGTTGCTGGGCACCTGGCCCGGGCACTGCGCGAGCACTCGTGCAAGCCGGTGTCCCCGCGTCATGCATAGACCAGCCTGCACCCGACGCCCCGCAATTTGACTCGGAAGCCCTGTGGGCAGTGGTGCAACGTGACGTGAAATCGGGCGACAAGGTCATGGTGGTGCGCGGCTCCTCGGCAGACGCCACCAGCCCCGGCGGGAGTGGCAGGGACTGGCTGGCAGCACAGTGCGAGGCACGGGGCGCCGAGGTATGGCATTGCGTCGCATACAGCCGCGCCGCCCCTGTCTGGAGCCAAACTCAGTGTGCGGAAGCCCGCGAAGTCAGCGGGCCGCGCGATGTGTGGCTGCTGTCGAGTTCGGAAAGTGCTGCGCACTTGGCAGACCTGATGCCGGGACACGACTGGTCGCGGACGGTGGCGCTGGCCACACACCCGCGCATCGCTCGTGCCGCAGCCAGCCTGGGTTTTGGACGCGTGTTGCACAGCCGCCCTGCGCTGAACGATGTGTTGCGCACACTGGATGACGAGGCCCGAGCAAGCCTGGGCGAAGCCTTGCCACCTAGAATGCCCATTGCCCCATGACCGATCCTGTCACACCCCCTGCTTCGTCCGATCCGCCCGCACAGCTTGCGTCGGCGGTGGAGCCCGGTTTGGCGGGCACTCCTGATGCCGCGCTGCCGCTCGCAGCGCGTGTGGCACCCATGCTCGGCTGGTTATCCCTGACGCTGGCGGTGCTGGCAACGGTGATGGCGGTGTGGCTGTGGCAGCGGCTGGACCGCACACAAATGGAGCTGGCCAAGCAGTCGGCCGCCGCCGCTGAAGACGCACACAGCGCGCGTTCAGCCGCCGAGCAGGCCCAAAACCTCACCCAGACCCTGCAGGCACGGCTGGCAGTTGCAGAGGTCAAACTGTCCGAGGTGAGCCTGCAGCGCTCCCAACTGGAAGAGCTGATGCTCAGCGTGTCGCGGTCACGCGATGACACGCTGGTGCTCGATATCGAATCCGGCTTGCGCATGGCCAGTCAGCAGGCTGAGCTGATTGGCAGCGTGCAGCCGCTGGTGTCGGCGCTGGTGGCCGCAGACCGCCGCATCGCCAAGGCCGCGCAGCCTCGACTGAATCCTGTCCAGAGAGCCATGGCGCGCGACATTGACCGCATCCGGGCGGCATCGGTCACAGATGTGTCTGCGCTGGCGCAACGGCTCGACGAACTTGTGCGGTTGGCCGACGACTTGCAGCTCATCAATGCACCTCTGCGTGAACGGGCCCGCCCGACCCCGGTTGGCAACGGGCGAGGCAATTTGTCCCCTGTGGCTGAACGCAAAGGTCAACCCGGAGCGCCCGATGCCGAAGGTGAAACTGTCAGCGAAGGAACGGCGCTGTCTCGAGGCTGGTCGCAGGTGTCCGCTTTTTGGCACGGGCTTTGGGCCCAAACTCTGCGCAGCGTTACCCACTCGATGGGCGACCTGGTTCGTGTGGCGCGCATCGACCGGCCCGACGCAGTCCTGCTGGCCCCCGAGCAGGCTTTCTTTTTGCGTGAGAACCTGAAGCTCAAGGTGCTCAACGCACGTTTGGGGTTGGTGGCGCGCCAGGTGTCCGTTACCCGCACCGATCTGGGGGCAGTGCGGCACATGCTGGCCACGTACTTCGACCCGCAGGATCCCGCTACCCGTCAGGCGTTGTTGGTGTTGTCCGAGGTGTTGCAGGCCAGCAAGTCAGTGGACATCCCCCGTCCCGACGAAACCCTGACTGCTTTGGCCGCAGCAGCGGGCGGGCGCTGAGCCACCATGAAAAATTTGTTCTGGTTGGTGGGTCTGGCGGCAGTGGCGGTAGCCGTTGCATTGCTGATGGGGCAAAACGGTGCCACGGTCACTGTGTTCTGGCATCCGTACCGCGTGGACATGTCGTTCAACCTCCTGCTGGCGGCGGCGGTGCTGCTTTTTGTGTTGCTTTATCTGGCCCTGCGCTCCGTTGCGTTGTTGGGTGCATTGCCTCAGCAGGCACGTCTGTGGCGGCTGCAGCAGCGCGAGCGCCTGGCGCATGCTGCCCTGCTCGATGCGTTGTCACACCAGTTGGCGGGGCGCTTTGTGCGGGCCGGTGCCGCAGCCCGTGACGCCGTGTCACAGCTCCAAGGTTCGAATGCCGCCCATGGGGGGGCCGCAGTGCCCAGGCAGGCGCAAATGCTGGCGCTGGCCCACCTGCTGGCGGCGGAGTCTGCCCACACCCTGCAAAACCACTCCACCCGCGACCAGCACCTGGCGCAAGCGCTGGCACCAGGGGTCACCGGTTCCGATGCGGCCACCACCCGTGAGGGCGCTCTGTTGCGCGCCATCCGTTGGGCTGTTGAAGAGCGAAACGTGGCTGCAGCAACGCGCTGGCTTGACCAGTTGCCCCAAGGTGCATCCCGCCGAACCCTGGCCCTGCGGTTGAAGTTGCGAGTGGCGCGCCTGGCACAGGACAACCCAATGGCACTGGAAACCGCCCGGTTGCTGGCAAAACACCGTGCGTTTTCTCCCCCGGCGGCGCGCAGCATTGTGCGAGGCTTGGTGTTGGCTGTGCTGAAAGACACACACGACATTGATCAGGTGCAGTCCGCTTGGGCAAACCTGGATGCAAACGACCGGCGAGACCCCGATGTTGTGCTGGCGATTGCCCAGCGCATGCACGACGTGACGCAGGGGAGCGAAGAACAGGTCAGTGCACACGCCACGGCACGCCAGTGGGTGCTGCCTGTTTGGGATGGCTATTCTGGTCTGAGCCCGTCCCATCAGGTGGCGGTGGTTCGGCTGCTGCAGGCTTTGGGCACGGCTGGTGATGTGGGATGGTTGGCCAGGATTGAAAACATGCAGCGCCAGCAGCCTGCAGATCCGCTGCTGCAATACCTTGCAGCCGAGACGTTTTTCCAACGGCGGTTGTGGGGTAAATCCGCCCAACTGTTCCAACAAGCGGTCCGAAGCTTGCCTGACACGGGTCTGCGTTCTGCCACTTGGTGCCGCCTTGCGCAATTGGCTGAAGAGCGTGGCGACACCGATGCCGCATTGTCGGCGTGGCGCCAGGCAGCTTTGGCGCACTGAGTTGTGAAGCCTCTCCGGCGGACCCAATAAAAAACCCCGCTGGCCGTGGAGGCAAGCGGGGTTTTATTGGTGCGCCACCCGTTCACCCAGGGTGAGCGCACAGCAGCATCAGCTTCCCGCAGGGGGGTCGAAAGGCAGGGTCATGTCCTTCAGGTTGCGGCGTGTTTCCACCAGCACCAGCGGACCGTCGTCGGGCAGCGTCACGTGTTTGGGTTCACGCGGAACGTGGGCTGGCGGTGGAGTGGCGGCGATGGTGGCTTGTGCCTGCGCCACGCGCGCTGCGTCAGAGTTGATCCACTCCAAGCCCGCTTTTTGGGCAACTTCCTGTAAATCGCTCATCGGCAACACAAATGGTGTCACCAGAGGCAAGGCAACGTTGACATCAGCGGCCAGATTCGCTGGGGCGGAAGATTCTATAGCAGGAGCAAACTCTTCTTTGTGGGAAAGCGCTGGAGCCTGATTTGGAGCAGAATTTTCGGTGATGTCAGTCACATCTGCCCGGACGCTGGTGGGCAGGCTTTCGGATTCACCGACTGGGGCAGGGCTGTCATTGGTACCTTCGCGCTGTCGGTTGCCACCGCTTCGGTCGCGGCGCTCGCGGCCATAGCGGTCGCGGCTGCGTTTTTCGCGCGGGACCCGCTCTGCATCTCCATTCGCGTGGCCATCCGCGGAGGGGTCGACCGCAGAAGTGGTGGTTGCATCTGGGGTGGCCCCGTCAGCGGTGGGTGTGGCCGGTTGGCTGAAGTAGCTGTAGCCCGCATCGACAGGTGTGCGCTCAGCGAAGGCGCTGGTCATTGGCATTTCTTCTGACGCCGGAAGCTGTACTGCCAAACCATCTTCCGCAGGTGTTGGTGCTTCGTCAATGGGGCGACGATCGCGTCGGCCGCCGCGCTCGCCACGTTCCCTGCGGCCGTCACCCCGAGGTTCCCGGGGCGGGCGACCGTTGGTTGCCATGTCTTGAGCGACGGCCTCGGTGGATGCGCTCGCTTCGATTTCTGTGTGTACAGCAGAGTCATTGCCAATGGGAGGGCGTGGAGTGCGTTCACCGCGACCACGCCCACGGCCTTCAGCGGAACGCTCGGTGCCGTTGCGTTCGGCTCCACTGCGTTCGCCGCGCGGGCCTCTTCCGCCTTCGGGTCGGCTTTCCGAGCGCACTTCTGGTGTGCCTTCCGTGCGTTGCTCGTTCCTGGATGCGTCGGTACGCAAATCGGGGCGGCGGTTACCGCTGCGTCCGTTTCGGTTGGCATCGCGGCCGCCATCTCGACCACCATCGCGCCGTCCATCTGCATGTGCACCGCGTTGCCCTTCACGGCCGCCGCCCGAGCGCACGCCATCGCGGCTGCCGTCGGCTGTTTTGGTCGGGGCAGCAACGGGGGCAGGGGCGGGGGCTGCGGGGGCACTGTCTCCACCCAGCAGCTTCTTCAGCCAGCCAAAGAAGCCGCCCGACGAAGGCGCTGCCACCTGGGCAGTCACCGGCGTGGCGGCGATAGCGGACTGCGCCATGGGCGCGGCAGCCACAGGTTCGGGCTTGTGCGCCGCCACAGGTGCAGGGCCGTCGGGCAGCACACCTTTGATCAGCGGTTCCTGCTTGTTGCTGCGCTCCTGGCTGCGGCGGGTGAACGTCGTGGCCTCTTCTGCCTCGTCGGCCAGTTTGTAGCTGGCGTCCAAGTTGTCCAGGCGCGGGTCGTCGTGCTTGAGACGCTCGAGCTTGTAGTTGGGCGTGTCCAGGCTCTTGTTGGGCACCAGCAGCACGCTGATGCGCTGTTTCAGCTCGATCTTGGTGATCTCGGTGCGCTTCTCGTTCAGCAGGAAACTGGCCACCTCGACAGGCACCTGGGCCAGCACGGCAGACGTGTTGTCCTTAAGGGACTCTTCCTGAATGATCCGCAGGATTTGCAGCGCGGAGCTTTCCGTGTCGCGGATGTGGCCGGAGCCACCGCAGCGAGGGCAGGGGATGGATGCGCCTTCGCTCAGCGTGGGGCGCAGGCGCTGGCGGCTCATTTCCAGCAGGCCGAACTTGCTGATGGCACCGAACTGCACGCGGGCACGGTCCTGGCGCAAAGCGTCGCGCAGGCGGTTTTCCACCTCGCGGCGGTTCTTGCTCTCCTCCATGTCAATGAAGTCGATCACGATCAGGCCGCCCAGATCGCGCAGGCGGGCCTGGCGGGCCACTTCGTCGGCGGCTTCCAGGTTGGTGCGGGTGGCGGTTTCTTCGATGTCGCCGCCCTTGATGGCACGGGCCGAGTTCACGTCCACGGCCACCAGCGCTTCGGTCTGGTCGATCACAATGGCGCCGCCGCTGGGCAGTTGCACCGTGCGGGCGTAAGCGGTTTCAATCTGGTGTTCGATCTGGAAGCGGCTGAACAGCGGCGCGTCGTCGCGGTAGCGCTTCACGCGGTGCCCGTGTTCGGGCATCACGTGGTTCATGAACTGGTGCGCCTGCTCGAAGATGTCGTCCGTGTCGATCAGGATTTCGCCAATGTCGCTGTTGAAGTAGTCGCGAATGGCGCGGATGACCAGGCTGGATTCCTGGTAAATCAGGTAAGCGCCCTTGCCGCCTTTGGTGGCGCCGTCAATGGCTGTCCACAGTTTCAGCAGGTAGTTCAGGTCCCACTGCAGCTCGTTCGCATCGCGGCCAATGCCTGCGGTGCGCGCGATGATGCTCATGCCGTTGGGGTATTCCAACTGGTCGAGTGCAGCTTTCAGTTCCTGGCGGTCTTCGCCTTCGATGCGGCGGCTCACGCCACCGCCACGGGGGTTGTTGGGCATCAACACCACATAGCGGCCAGCCAGGCTGACGAAGGTGGTGAGGGCTGCGCCCTTGTTGCCGCGTTCTTCTTTTTCGACCTGGACCAGCAGTTCCTGGCCCTCTTTGATCACGTCCTGGATGCGGGCCTGGCTGACGGATACGCCGGATGCAAAGTACTGGCGGGAGATTTCTTTGAACGGCAGAAAGCCGTGGCGGTCTTCACCGTAGTCGACAAAGCAGGCTTCCAGGCTGGGCTCCACGCGGGTGACCACGGCTTTGTAAATGTTGCCTTTGCGCTGTTCGCGCCCTTCGATCTCGATTTCGTAATCGAGCAGCTTTTGCCCGTTGACGATGGCCAGCCGGCGCTCTTCGGCCTGGGTGGCGTTGATCAGCATTCTTTTCATGGTGCGGTGTCCTTCGCGTTGTCATGGTTCACTGGAAGCCACCTGTTGTGACAGGGGGCCAGAGTGCCAATGGCGCGTCGAAAACAGCGAACGAGGGAGGAATTGCCGGAGAGCCCTCGGCGCGTCAGACACTGTCACGAGTGGTGCTAACCACTGTGTCTGGGACGTGTGCCGGGGCATGGGCGCGTGATGGCGGGTGAATGCACCGGAAAACCGGTCCCAGTTTGTTCAACATGGGTTCACTTTGCATCTCCACCCAGCAGCATTGCGTCTGGGTGGTTGGGGTTATTCCGTGGTCGTGTTCGCATGTAGTTGTCGACGATCCGACCGCTGCGACCGGTGGTCAAGGCCTGACAATGGGTCAGGGTTGTCTTGAGGACCGGACAGCGGGTGGCATTTGCATTGCCAGGTGTGCAGGAAGGAGGAGGGCCTTAAACTCAAAGCAAATCAACCACTTACGAAGCGAGCCTGGCGCTGGGAATTATAGGCGCTGGACCACAGCTTTCCCCTTCATCGGGTTTACCCGCAAGCAGGAACCATTTTGAACGCGCCTCAGGTCCTACACCTCACAGTGGACGAGGAGGATGCCGGCCAGCGGTTGGACAATTTTTTGTTTCGCCGCCTGAAAGGCGTTCCCAAAACCCACGTTTATCGCATTGTCCGTTCTGGCGAAGTCCGTTTGAACAAGGGCCGTGTGGGAGCCGAACACAAAATTGCTGTTGGAGATGTGGTGAGGGTTCCGCCCGTCAGGGTCTCAACTGAACTTCCAGCCTCGGTTTCCATGAATGTGCCTGCCCGGGAGTTTCCTTTGTTGTTCGAGGACGATTCATTTCTGGCCATACACAAACCAGCCGGTGTCGCAGTGCACGGTGGCAGTGGCGTGAGTTCCGGTGTGATCGAACAATTGCGGCACGCCAGGCCTCAGGCCCGTTTTCTGGAGTTGGTGCACCGTCTGGACAGGGAAACAAGTGGCATATTGCTGATTGCCAAAAAGCGCAGTGCATTGCGACAGTTGCAGGACCAGTTCCGTGAGCGCAGCACCGGTAAAACTTATCTGGCATTGGTGAAGGGCGATTGGCCTGCCAAAAAAAAGGTGCTGGATCAGGCGCTTCACAAGTACCTGCTGGCTGATGGGGAGCGCCGCGTGAAGGTGGTGCCTCCGGACCACCCTGATGCGATGCGCAGTGTGTCTCTGGTGCAGCTTTCTGACCACTTGCCTGACCCCGCGTTGGGGTCGAGCGGAGGTCAAATGGGCTGCAGTTTGCTGGCAGTGACCATCAAAACCGGACGTACGCACCAGATTCGCGTGCATTTGGCACACGCGGGTCATGTGATTGCCGGTGACGACAAATACGGCGATTTCGAATGGAACCGGATGTTGGCCAAATCGGGCCACAAGAGGATGTTTCTGCATGCCTGGAAATTGTCTTTTGCACATCCAGCCACTCAGGAGCAAATGTCATTGCTTTCGCCGTTGCCAGTTGAATTGGTCAATATGTTGCCGATGGGGTTCAATATCTCAGTGAAAGTGCCAGGGGCGGAAACCTGATCATTCAATGTGTGGTTAAAATCGCGCCGTGTTGTTGGGAAAAGCTGAAAACCGATCGGAACCGCTGTCAAAGGAAATAAATGTCTACTTATATCGAACTCAAAGCCCAAGCCGAAGCCATGTTGGCGCAAGCTGAATTGGTCCGCAAACAGGAACTCGCTGCGGTCATTCAGGACATCAAAGCCAAAATGAAGGAATATGGGCTGACCACCGCTGATTTGGGCGGCGCATCCACTTCAGGTGTCCGCAAGTTGAGCGCTAAATCCAAGTCGACCGCTCCGGCCAAATACCGTGGCCCGAATGGCGAATTGTGGGCTGGTGGCCTGGGGCGCAAGCCCGAGTGGGTTCGCGCGGTGCTTGCGTCCGGCAAGTCCATCGACGACTACCTGATTTGATGTCATGGCCGTGAGTGGCCACCTTGCTTTCAGCAAAACCCGGCCTTGTGCCGGGTTTTCTGTTTCTGCAAACGGGTTTTGGGCATCCCTGGCCCGCAGGGCACAATGAGTGCCTTCCGACGCATCGTCTGCCGCTTACATGCCCCTCAATCCCCCCCGACAGTTTGATCTCATCGCTTTTGATTGGGATGGCACCTTGTTTGACTCGACTGCCATCATCACCCGCTGCATTCAGGCCGCTGTGGTGGATGTGGGGGGTGTGCGTCCAACCGACCAGGCCGCTTCGTATGTGATCGGCATGGGCCTCATTCAGGCGTTGGCGCATGCAGCGCCCGATGTGCCGGCCGAACGGCACGCCGACTTGGGCGAGCGTTACAGACACCATTATTTTCTGCACCAGCACGACATCAGTCTGTTCGACGGTGTGTTGCCTCTGTTGGCCGATCTGAAGCAGCGGGGCTTTCACCTCGCAGTTGCCACCGGCAAAAGCAGACGTGGGTTGGACGAGGCACTGCAAGCGGTGGAACTGCAGGGCTTGTTCGATGGGTCACGCACCGCTGACGAAACCGCTGGTAAGCCACACCCCTTGATGTTGCGTCAACTCATGCGTGAATTCGACGTGTCGCCTCAGCGCACGTTGATGGTGGGTGACACCACGCACGATCTCCAAATGGCGCGCAATGCCGGTTGTCCCAGTGTTGGCGTCAGTTACGGTGCACATGAGCCTGGTGCGTTTGAAGCACTGAACCCGCTGACGGTGGTGCACTCGGTGGCAGAGTTACATCGGTGGTTTTCGGCCCATGCGTGACATGGTGATGCCGCCACCCGCAGAAGAGGGGAGTTGGGTGTACTTGTGTTCCACGGCGGCTTTGGGCGATGGAGGTGAAGCCGTGCCGTTTGATGTGACGTACCTCGGGCAAACCTGCAGGGCCTTTGCGGTTCGGCACAGAGGGGCAGTGCAGGCTTACCTGAACCGCTGCACCCATGTGCCGATGGAGCTTGATTGGCAGCCGAACCAAGTGTTCGACATCACTGGGCAGTGGTTGCTGTGTGCCACACATGGTGCTGTGTACCGGCCCGACACGGGTGCTTGTGCCGGTGGTCCTTGTCGTGGGGGGCTTGTGAAAATACAGCTCCGCGAGGCTGAGGGACTGGTGTACTGGCGTACACAATACAAACTTGAGCCGGTGGCAGTTGCGCCGGTGGGTGGTTTCGTGAATCAAAATCTCAAGTAATTTTTGTCCTCTGACGCTTATAGATATTGAATTTTCAGCTATGGATAAAGAAGACACATCTCCTGTTGCAGAGACCCGTTGGGAGCGAGAGACGCTTGAAAAACTGGCGTTTTCCATGCTGGAGGAGCAGCGCACCACCCGTCGCTGGAAGATGTTCTGGCGGTTCGTTTGGCTGGCTGTGGCCGGTGCCGTCGTGTGGGTTGGTTTTGCGAAAGCACCATCCACATCCGCGCCATCGACGCCACACACGGCCATGATTGAAATCAAGGGCGAGATCGGCGCTGGTGTGGATTCCAGCGCGCTCAACATCCTGGACTCGCTGCGCTCCGCGTTCGAGGATGAGGGTGCTCAAGCCGTGGTGCTGGTGATTGACTCACCAGGCGGCAGCCCCGTACAGGCGGGCATGATCAACGACGAAATCATGCGATTGAAGGAGCTGCACAAAAAGCCGGTGTACGCGGTGGTGGAAGACACGTGCGCATCCGCTGCCTACTACATCGCTTCGGCCGCAGACGAGATCTACGTGGACAAGGCAAGCATCGTGGGCAGCATTGGCGTGTTGATGGATGGCTTTGGGTTCACAGGCTTGATGGACAAGCTGGGTGTGGAGCGGCGTTTGTTGACGGCGGGGGCCAACAAAGGTTTTCTCGATCCTTTCAGCCCGCAAACCGAAGCCCAACGCGCCTACGCGCTGAATATGCTCAACCAAATTCACCAGCAGTTCATCGCAGTGGTGCGCCTGGGTCGCGGTGATCGCCTGAAAGAAACGCCGGACATGTTCAGTGGCCTGTTCTGGAGCGGTCAGCAAGCCGTGGAAATGGGGTTGGCCGACGGCCTGGGCACCATCGACTCGGTAGCCCGCGATGTGATCAAAGCAGAGGAAATCGTGGATTACACACGCCACGAAAACGTGGCCGAACGCCTTGCCAAGCGTTTTGGGGCTGCATTCGGGGAGGCTGCGGTTCGCGCGGCTCTGACCTCAGGCATGACCATTCGCTGACCCGTCTTCAATCAGCCAACTTTGTAAAAAAATGTCCAAAACACTCATTCCCAAAATCACCAAAGCCGTGTTCCCTGTCGGAGGGTTGGGCACGCGGTTTTTGCCTGCGACCAAGGCCATTCCCAAAGAAATGCTGCCCGTGGTGGATAAACCCCTGATCCAGTATGCCGTCGAAGAGGCTTATGCCGCTGGTATTCGACAGATGATTTTTGTGACGGGGCGACACAAGCGGTCCATTGAAGACCATTTTGATTCTGCTTATGAACTTGAAGCCGAGCTAGAAGCAGGCAACAAAACCGCCTTGCTGCAGCTGGTGCGGTCCATCAAGCCTGATGATATGGATTGCATTTTTGTGCGTCAGCCCCGTGCCTTGGGTCTGGGGCACGCCGTTTTGTGTGCCGAAAATCTGGTGGGCAACGAGCCATTCGCTGTTTTGCTCGCGGATGACTTGATGGTTGGAGAGCCACCGGTGCTCAAGCAAATGATTCAGGGCTTTTCGACGGCACCAGGAACGGTCGTTGCGGTTCAGGATGTCCCGCGCGAGCACACGCGCCGCTACGGCATGGTGAGTGTCGTGGGTAACCGGAATTACGCGGCGGTAGAAGCCATTGTCGAAAAACCTGCGCCTGAAGACGCCCCGTCCAATCTCGGTGTTGCAGGGCGTTACATCCTGTCTCCTGGCATTTTTCAGAGTATTCGCGCCCAGCCACGGGGCGTAGGTGGCGAAATTCAGCTGACCGATGGCATTTCGGGTTTGATTGGCAATGAGCCGGTTTACTCTCTTCGCTATTCAGGAACCCGCTATGACTGCGGCAGCAAAGAAGGGTTTTTGCAGGCCACCATGGACTTGGCACTGGCTAACCCCGAACTCGCCGACAGCGTGCGTGCGCACATCGCACGTGTCATGGCTGCAGGCTGAGTGTTATTTCCCTGCTGACCTTCATGGACCCAGCAGGAACACGGCGGGCAATTCCCAGTTGAGTTTGGGCTGCGCTTTGCGCCATGCAGACACAGTCGCGCTGAAGTGGGTCGCATGACCGGGGTTATCCACCATCAGGCCGCAGCTGACAGACAGCCTGGTGCCTGGCTGCAGGCCGTGCAGCAGTGCCTGGTACAGAGCCTGGTTGCGGTAGGGAGTTTCAATGAACATCTGAGTTTGCCCCGTCTTGAGCGCAAGGCTTTCCAACTCCCTCATCCGGCTGGCCCGTCCGGTACCGTCTTGGGGCAAATACCCAACAAATGCGAACTGCTGACCGTTCAAACCGCTGGCAGCCAGAGCCAGCATCAGCGAAACGGGGCCACTGAGCACCCGTACCTCAATGCCCAGCGTGTGCGCAGCCCGCACGACCGATGAGCCCGGATCGGCCACAGCTGGCATACCTGCTTCGCTCGTCAAGCCCACGTCCAGCCCCTCCATGGCTGATACCAGCAGTGGCCTGGCATCGAATTCACCGCCACGGCTGCCGATATGGTCACCTTTTTTGTGTGCTTCTCGTGGCAGCTCGACCACACTCAAGGACTGGAGTGGCTGGCTCAAGGGAGTGTGTGTGTGCACCCGTTTCAAGAACGCACGCGTGCTTTTGGCGTTTTCCGTGATCCAGTGCGGCAGCCGCGCTGCTACTTGCAAGGTGTACGCGGGCAGGGATTGCTCGATCGGACTCTGCAGTTCTGGCGCACAACCAAAATCCAACGGCGTGGGAACGAGATACAGGCAGCCTTTGGCCTTTGTTGGCGCAGAAATTGGTGCGGTCATGCCAGCAACACCATGCCCGCTTGACGCAGCAGTCCGCAGGTGCGGATCATGGGCAATCCGACCAGTGCCGTGGGATCATCGCTGTCGATCCGGTCTAGCAGCGCAATGCCCAGACCCTCGCTTTTCGCGCTGCCCGCGCAGTCATAGGGCTGTTCGCGCCGCAGATAGGTTTCAATTTCGTTTTGTCCGAGGCGACGGAACTGCACCGATACCTGCGCCAATTCCACACCGGAGAAGCCGGTGGCTTGACAGACCACTGCAACGGCTGTCTGGAAAACCACAGACTGCCCACTCATCCGTGTGAGTTGAGCCACCGCACGGTCGTGGTTGCCTGGCTTGCCCAAAGGCTCTCCGTTCAGATCGGCCACCTGGTCGCTGCCTATCACCACGGCCTCGGGGTGAGACTTGGCAACCGCCATTGCTTTGGCCACCGCCAGGCGCACAGCGAGTTCACGGGGGCGTTCGCCCGTCAGCGGTGCTTCATTCACCTCTGGAGACACCACGTCAAAAGGCAAACCCAACCTGGCCAGAAGACCTTTGCGGTACACCGAGGTAGACCCCAATATCAGCGGGCGGTTGCTGGCTGTTGCGAGGCTTGTGGCTGAAGCAGTCATGGTTCTGAAGGGGCTTTGTGAAGTTCGGTTTGACGAGACGATTCTCTTACACTGAACCCATGAGCACTTCCTACTCCCCCGAGCAATTCGACGTGATGGCCTGTGCCCGGTCAAACGCACGCCTGACTTCGATGATGACCCGCGATGCTGACGGTGCAGCCCTGACCAGATTTTTCAGCCGACTGGAGACGGAAGCATCCGATCCTCAGGGACTTGCGACTGTGTCGTGGGCTGTGCAAACCGAACTCAGGCCAGGTGCCGATGGCCAACCACAGCCCTGGCTCCATTTGGAGGCCGAAGCGGGTATTCGCATGACCTGCCAGCGGTGCCTCACCGCAGCCGATGTGAGGGTCACTGCGGATCGGTGGTTTCGCTTTGTGACGGACGAGGCCACCGCTGCAGTCGAAGACGACGAGTCGGATGAGGACGTCTTGGCCCTGGAGCCCCGTTTTAATCTCGTTCAGTTGGTGGAGGACGAGTTGCTCATGGCCATGCCACTCGTGCCCATGCACACAGCTTGTCCCGTTGAAGTGCCTACATCGGCGGGTGAGGAGGAGTTTCAGGCCGTGCTGGAGGCCCGCCCCTCGCCGTTTGAAGCCCTGGCCCAACTGAAGACGGCCCGCTGAACCACTTGGTGGCGGTCTGATTTCCAGCTTGCTATAATCAACGGTTTCGCGCTGTGCCCCGATTGGGTTGTGCGCTTTCTTCCAACCTCACACCCTCAGGAGCGGATCATGGCCGTCCAGCAAAACAAAAAGTCCCCTTCAAAGCGCGGCATGCACCGTTCGCACAACGCATTGAACGTTCCAGGCATCGCTCTGGAGCCCACCACAGGTGAAGTGCACCTGCGTCACCACATCAGCCCCACCGGTTTTTACCGTGGCCGCAAGGTGTTGAAAACCAAAGACGAGGCGTGACCTCTCTGGCCTGCTGACAGGTCTGCAAAACCCAGGCCCGCATGACCCATGCGGGCCTTTGTTTTGTGGGCCGTTGGTTTGCCCCTTTGCCCAGTCAACCGAGCATTAGATGATCACCATTGCCGTGGATTGCATGGGTGGCGACTTCGGTCCGCCCGTGACCCTGCCCGCCTGTGAATCTTTCCTGGCTTCTCACCCCGACGCCCGGTTGGTGCTTGTGGGGCAACCAGACACGTTTCAGCTCGCGCCAGCGCTGTCTTCGCATGAGCGCTGTGTGTGGGTGGCCGCCTCTGAAGTGGTCGCCATGGACGACCCTGTGGAGGTTGCGTTGCGGCGCAAAAAAGACTCGTCCATGCGCGTGGCCATCCAGCAGGTCAAAGATGGCAAGGCCGATGCCGTGGTGTCGGCGGGCAACACGGGGGCGTTGATGGCGATCGCCCGTTATGTTTTGAAAACCCTGGAAGGCATCGACCGCCCCGCCATTGCATCCCAGTTGCCTAACCAATCTGGTGGCTCCACCACAGTGCTGGACCTCGGTGCCAACGTGGATTGCAGCGCACAGCATCTCCTGCAGTTTGCCGTGATGGGCTCAGCACTGGTGTCAGCCATTTCCGGGCAGCGGCGCCCAACTGTGGGGTTGCTGAATGTGGGCGAAGAGGTCATCAAGGGGAGCGAAGTCATCAAGCAGGCTGGCGAATTGCTCCGCAGTGCGCGGAAGTCTGGCGATTTGAACTTTGTGGGCAATGTCGAAGGGAACGACATTTTCAAAGGCACCGCGGCAATGTGGCGTTGAAGGCCAGCGAGGGCCTTGCCAGCATGATCAGCGGGTTCATCCGGCAGGAGTTTTCGCGCAACCCGTTGCGCAAACTCGCAGCTTTGGCCGCCTACCCTGTGTTGACGGCGTTCAAAAAGCGGGTCGATCACCGGCGGTACAACGGTGCCGCACTGCTGGGCCTGCGCGGGCTGGTGTTCAAGAGCCACGGCTCGGCGGATGCCTTCGCTTTTGGCCAGGCCTTGGCCCGAGCTTATGATGCCGCCCACAACGGCTTGCTGGATCAAGTGAAGGCGCAGATTGCACGCGCCGCGCCGCTGATGGCGGGGGCAGCCCCCACCGAGGTCCCCGGCGGCTGAGACAACCGAGTTTCTTTCATGGCACGTTTTTCCCGTATTTCAGGCACAGGCAGTGCGTTGCCTCCCCGACGTTTGAGCAATGCAGACATGGTCGAACTGCTGGCGGCGCGCGGACTCGACAGCAGCGACGAATGGATCGTCGAACGCACCGGTATTCGCAATCGGCATTTCGTGGCCGACGGCATGCAAGCCAGTGACTTGGCTTTCCAGGCCTGTCGCGCTGCATTGGCTGCGGCAGGGCTCAAGGTATCCGACATTGATCTGATCGTGCTGGCCACGTCCACACCCGACATGGTCTTCCCGTCCACCGCCACCATCCTGCAGCACAAGCTAACCCAGGCGGCCCTGGCCGAAGGCGATGCCAGCGGGGCCGGTGGCGCTGCGTTTGACGTTCAGGCCGTGTGCAGTGGCTTCATCTACGCCTTGACGGTGGCCGATTCGCTCATCAAGACCGGCACGGCAACCAAGGCGCTGGTGGTGGGCGCCGAGGTGTTTTCCCGCATCCTGGATTTCAACGACCGCACCACCTGCGTGCTGTTTGGGGATGGCGCTGGTGCCGTGGTGTTGGAAGCGTGCGAACACGATGGCAGCGGTGCAGGCATTCTGGCCTCCGATATCCATGCCGATGGCAAACACACCGGCATTTTGTGTGTTCCTGGCACCGTCTGCGGCGGTGCTGTGCTGGGTGATCCCCTGCTGAAAATGGATGGCCAGGCGGTGTTCAAGCTGGCGGTGGGCGTGCTGGAGGACGCTGCCCGCGCCGTGCTGGCCAAAGCAGGCAAAACCGAAGCCGATGTGGATTGGCTGGTGCCCCACCAGGCCAACATCCGCATCATGCAAAGCACGGCACGCAAGTTGAAATTGCCCATGGACAAAGTGGTGGTCACCGTCGATCAGCACGGCAACACCTCGGCTGCATCCATCCCCCTGGCTTTGGACCACGCTGTGCGTGGCGGCCTGGTCAAGCCAGGCCAGACTGTGTTGATGGAGGGTGTGGGCGGTGGTTTCACCTGGGGTGCAGTTTTGGTGAAAATGTGAGCTGTAAGTCAAATACAGTTATGCGATAGAACCTGTTTTAATATAAAAGATGAGCGCATTTGCATTTGTATTCCCCGGTCAAGGTTCTCAGGCAGTGGGCATGCTTGACGCTTGGGGTGATCACCCCGCCGTCACGGCCACGCTTCAAGAGGCCTCCGATGCCTTGGGTGAAGACGTCGGTCAATTGATCCAGGTTGGCCCCAAAGAGGCCCTGGCTCTGACCACCAACACCCAGCCCGTGATGCTTGTCGCCGGGGTTGCCGCCTACCGTGCCTGGGTGGCCGAAGGCGGCGCTGTGCCAGCCGTCGTGGCAGGCCATTCCCTGGGCGAGTATTCAGCACTGGTGGCGTCTGGCGTGTTGACGTTGGCGCAGGCTGCTCCACTGGTGCGTTTTCGTGCTGCTGCCATGCAGGACGCTGTGCCCGTTGGCGTAGGGGCCATGGCCGCCATTCTCGGTATGGATGCCCAAGCTGTGATGGCGGGTTGCGCCGAGGTTCAAGCCCTTTTTCCCGCTGGCTCGGGTGAGGTGGTGGAGGCTGTGAACTTCAACGACCCCGACCAAACCGTGATTGCGGGCAGCAAAGCTGCGGTGGAAAAAGCGTGTGAAGTGCTTAAAGCCAGCGGCGCCAAACGTGCGTTGCCACTGCCAGTGTCAGCCCCTTTCCACTCTAGCCTCATGAAGCCTGCGGCCGAACGCCTGAAGGCCAAACTGGCCGAGACGGTGTTTGCCCGCGCCCAGATTTCCGTGGTCAACAACATCGACGTAGCGGTGCAGACCGACGCCGATGCCATCCGCGATGCGCTTTACCGCCAAGCCTTCGGCCCCGTGCGCTGGGTGGAATGTGTCAAGGCCATCAAGGCCCAGGGCATCCATACGCTGGTGGAGTGTGGTCCAGGCAAGGTGCTTGCTGGCATGGTCAAGCGCATCGACCCCGAACTGACGGGGCTTGCTCTCTACGACCCGGCCACCTTGGCTGATGTGAAAGGTCACCTGGCATGAGCGACATCAAGTTTGAAGGGCAATTGGCCCTGGTCACTGGCGCGTCGCGCGGTATTGGCGCGGCCATTGCGCTCGACCTGGCCCGCAAAGGACTGAAGGTGATTGGTACGGCCACATCGGACGATGGTGCTGCCAAAATCAGCACAGCCTTGGCCGCATACCCTGGTTGCCGTGGTGCCAACCTCAATGTGAACGATGCCGTTGCCGCCGAGGCTTTGATTGACGCTATCGTGAAAGAGCACGGTGCCCTGCATGTGCTGGTGAACAACGCCGGTATCACCCGCGACATGTTGGCCATGCGTCTGAAAGACGAAGACTGGGATGCGGTGCTCGACACCAACCTCAAAGCCGTGTTCCGCATGAGCCGCGCCGTTATCCGGCCCATGATGAAACAACGCTACGGCCGCATCATCAGCATCACCAGTGTCGTGGGGGCATCTGGTAACCCTGGGCAAGCCAATTACGCGGCGGCCAAGGCTGGTGTGGCTGGCATGACGCGTGCCTTGGCCCGCGAACTCGGCAGCCGCAACATCACCGTCAATTGCGTGGCTCCCGGTTTCATCGAGACCGACATGACTTCCGCTTTGCCTGAAGAGCAGCAAAAAGCCCTGTTGTCCCAAATTCCTCTGGGGCACTTGGGTAAGCCCGCTGACATTGCCCATGCTGTCGCTTATCTGGCGAGCCCGCTGGCCGCTTATGTCACCGGGCAGGAACTGCATGTCAACGGAGGCATGTTCATGTCCTGACGGGTTTGAACATGGCTGCAAACAAACGTCGTTGGTCAGTCGCCCGGCGGGCCGGTCAGGGGCAACTCCCTGGCCGCAGCTAAAATGGCGACCTGTCTTTTAAACAACCCTCAGAGGGAACCATGAGCGATATCGAAGCACGCGTTAAGAAAATCATTGCCGAGCAACTGGGCGTGGAGGAAAGCCAAGTCACCAACGAGAAGTCTTTTGTGGCCGATCTGGGTGCCGATTCCCTGGACACCGTGGAGCTGGTGATGGCCCTCGAAGACGAGTTTGGCATCGAGATCCCCGATGAAGACGCTGAAAAAATCACGTCGGTGCAAAACGCCATCGACTACGCATTGGCCCATCAGAAAGCCTGATGACCATGTGCTGCCGCAGGGCCTTCCCAGACAAGCGCTTTCACCTTGAGTGGGAGCAGTCTCACACCCGCCACGCGTCGTTCGGGAGGCAGGCATGAGCCGCCGCCGTGTGGTGGTGACGGGCCTGGGCTGCGTGAGCCCTGTGGGCAACACCGTTCCCGATGCGTGGGCCAATATATTGGCCGGTCGCTCGGGCATCGGGTTGATCAGCAAATTCGACACGTCAGCCTTTGCGTGCAAAGTGGCTGGCGAGGTCAAAAATTTCGACCTTGAGTCATACATCAGCGCCAAAGAAGCGCGCACGATGGACAGCTTCATCCACTTCGGTGTCGCGGCTGCCGCGCAGGCCGTGGCCGATGCAGGCTTGCCCGTGGGCGATGCGCTGGATGAGGAAACGGCCAACCGCATCGGTTGCATCATTGGTTCGGGCATTGGCGGCTTGCCACTGATCGAATCGATGCGAGACGAATTCAATGCGCGTGGCCCCCGCCGCATTTCCCCGTTTTTTGTACCAGCGTCCATCATCAACATGATCTCTGGTCATGTGTCGATGCGTTTTGGCTTCAAAGGCCCCAACCTGGCTGTGGTGACCGCTTGTACGACCGGTCTGCATTGCATTGGTGAGGCCAGCCGCAAGATCGAATACGGCGATGCCGATGTGATCGTGGCTGGCGGCTCGGAAGCCACCGTGTCGCCTTTGGGTGTGGGTGGTTTTGCCGCCATGCGTGCACTCAGTACCCGCAACGACGATCCCGCCACGGCATCCCGCCCCTGGGACAAAGATCGCGATGGCTTTGTGCTGGGAGAGGGGGCTGGTGTGATGGTGTTGGAGTCTTACGAACATGCCAAAGCACGCGGTGCCCGCATATATGCCGAAGTATCGGGCTATGGAATGAGTGCTGACGCCGGCCACATGACAGCGCCCAGCATGGATGGTCCTCGCCGTGCCATGGTCAACGCGCTGGCCAACGCAGGTGTGAACGCAGATCAGGTTGATTACCTCAACGCTCATGGCACATCCACTCCGCTGGGTGATGTGAACGAGACAAAGGCCATCAAAGCAGCGTTGGGCGAGCATGCACACAAGGTGGTGGTCAATTCCACCAAGTCCATGACTGGCCACTTGCTGGGTGGCGCGGGTGGACTGGAAAGCTTGTTCACTGTGCTGGCGCTGTATCACCAGAAAAGTCCGCCTACCATCAACATATTCAACCAAGATCCCGAGTGCGACTTGGACTATTGCGCCAACACCGCCCGTGACATGAAGATCGATGTGGCATTGAAGAACAATTTCGGGTTTGGCGGCACCAACGGCTCGCTGGTGTTCAAGCGTTTCACCTGAATCCGATACATCGCTCTGCTACCCCATGCACAACGCCCCATCGGTGTCTTTCCCGGTGGGGCGTTGTGCGTTTTGGGGTGTGTGTTGGCTGGCGATGGCCGGGGTGGCCGTGGTATTGCAGGCGGGAGCTTGGTTTGCATGGTGGCCCACCGGTGCTTGGGTGTTCTCGCGCTGGTGGATTGCGTCAGCCATGTGGGTGCTGACCTTGGGTGGGGCTGCCTGGGTTTGGTGGCAGTTGCCATGTGGATGGTTGACATGGGACCCTTTGCTTGAGGCGGTTGACTCCTCCGAACGCATGCAGTCTGTGGCTTCAGGCTGGTGGTGGGGCGGTTTGGTGTCACCCCAAGGCCAGTCTTTGGCCGGAGTGAGGTGCATGTGGATGGGCCGCAGCCGGGGCTTGCTGACCGTGCGTGTCGACGCTGCTGGCCGTGGCCGCCACATGTGGTTGTGTGTGGAGGCCCGCCGCGCCCCCGACCGATGGTTGGCTTTGCGCCGTGCCCTGGCCAGCCACGCTGACTGAGGGTTGGCTGATGACTGCGGCAAACCGCGACTCGGGTATATTCGCGCGCCTGAACCTGCCATGACTTCTGCCCCCCCACCGTCAGTTTCCCCTCAACCTGCCCAAGATGCCGCCCCCCCCGTGGCTCGGGCGGTCGATGCCGATGCCGAACTGGTGCGGCGTGCCGTTGGCGGCGAATCAAAAGCGTTCGAGCTCTTGGTCATCAAATACCAACGGCGGGTGGAGCGCCTCATCGGACGGATGGTTCGCGATGTGGACCTGATACCTGACATTGCACAGGAAACATTCATCCGTGCGTACCGCGCCATGGGGAATTTCCGGGGCGATTCCCAGTTCTACACCTGGCTGTACCGCATTGCGGTCAACACGGCCAAAAAGCACTTGCTGGACATGAAGCGCAATCCGGTGGTGGTGATGTCAGCCTTGAATTCGGGGGATGACGATGAAACTTCTTCGCAGGACACCGAACTAAGTTGGGCGGCCGCAGACACCGAAACCCCCGAAGCGGTGTTGGCCAGCAAAGAAATTGCCCAAGCCGTCAATGCTGTCATGGATGCTTTGCCTGAAGAACTTCGCCAAGCCATCACCTTGCGAGAAATCGAGGGAATGAGCTACGAGGACATTGCGCAAGCGCTGGAATGCCCCATCGGTACCGTGCGGTCCCGGATTTTCAGGGCGCGTGAGGCGATTTCCGTGCGCATCAAACCCATGCTCGACCGTCAGACAGGCAAACGCTGGTGAAGCGGCCATGCAATCGAAAGTAGCTACCATGAACCTATCAGCATCTGCCCAGCCCGATCCCCATGTGTCAATGTCGTCGTCTGAGTCCCATTTTCTGGCGGTATCGGCGCTCATGGATGGGGAATCGGATACCAGCGAATGGTCCCACGCTTGGGCGAACGGTGCAGTCGGCTCTGAAGAATGCCAGGCCACCTGGCACTGCTACCACGTGATCGGAGATGTGTTGCGTGCGGGGGCCAGCGGTGAAACATGGAACTCGGCCGGCTCCTGTGTCAGCACCCACGAAAGTACCGAGTTTGCCCGGCGTGTGACGCAGCTTGCCCAAGCCCGGGGTGCCTTGACTCAGGTGCCTGCACCGGCGGTCAGCTCCGTTTCGCCATCGGCCCGGCAGCACGCCGCCAACGAAGGGGTGTTCCGCTGGAAGATGGCCTCCGGTGCTGCCGCGTGCGTGGCCGTGCTGGCTGTGTCTTGGGGTTTGGCTGGAGTAGGGCTGGGAGGGCGTGAGGGTGTGTTGGCCGCAGCACCTGTTGCACCTCTTTCTCAAACCAAAGTTGCCGCAGCCGTGTCGGTGGTGGCGCAAGCAGAACCGGTCTGGGTCAACACGCCGCAGGGTAAGGTGCTGCGCGATGCGCGCCTTGAAGAACTGATGCAAACCCATCGCCAGCTCGGTGGTGCATCCGCGCTGCAGGTGCCAGCGGGTTTCTTGCGCACGGCCACTATGGATGCCAACCAGCGCTGACTCTTACCTTCGCGCACGTCGCCCCATACATCCATGCACATGCACCTGTCCGTAAAAAACAAGTTTTTTTGGTCTCTTGCGCTTGCTGCGTATGGTTTGATAGCTATTGGAAATGCTGGCGCACAACCTGCGGTTGCGCCAACCCGTGCAGGTGCAGCACCCGCTGAGCGCAATCTGGCGGAGTGGCTGGGAAAAACCCACGAGGCGTCGCGCCGGCGAGCCTACTCGGGCACTTTTGTGGTGACGGCTGGTAACAGCATGTCTTCAGCGCGCATGTGGCATGTGTGCGATGGAACCCAGCAGCTTGAGCGGGTTGAAACCCTCACGGGCGCGCGTCGTACAACCATCCGCCGCAACGATGATGTCATCACCTTTGTGCCTGAAACGCGTGTGGCCGTGTTGGAAAAGCGCGAGTCGCTCGGCCTGTTCCCCGACCTGTTGCAAGCACAGGCCACCAACCTCGGTGATTTCTATCGCCTCCAACAAGCCCCACAGGGCGACCGCGTGGCGGGACACGAGACCGAGGTGTTCGACCTGTTGCCGCGCGACGATCTGCGGTTTGGTTACCGCATCTGGACCGAAAAGAAAACCGGTCTGATGGTCAAGTTGCAAACCCTGGATGCCGAGCGGCGCGTGCTGGAACAGGTGGCTTTTTCAGAGTTGCAACTCAATGCGCCCGTGAAAATGGACCAACTCATCCGGCAAATGAAAGACCGCGACGGTTACACGCTGCAGCAAACCCGGCTCGTGCCCACCACGCCTCAGGCCCAAGGGTGGCAACTGACGGCGGCTTTGCCAGGCTTTTCACCCGTGTCGTGCCACACAGTGCAGGAGCCGCAGGCGAGCGTTGGCGGCGCAAGTGCTCGCGCCGGATCTTCCATGCAATGGGTGTTTTCTGATGGGTTGGCATCGGTGTCGGTGTTTGCGCAGCCGTTTGATGTCACCCGCCAGGGCAACGAGATCGAAATGTCGACGGGGGCCACCCATTCCTTGGCCCGGCGGCTGGGGGAGCATTGGGTGACCGTGGTGGGCGAGGTGCCACCGGCCACCTTGCGTGCGTTTGCACAGCGCATCGAGCGGTCTCGCTGATTGTCTGCACGCAGTGGCTACTTGGCCATGAAGACCCTTGAAATCGCTCGTGCTGCTCGCATGTGGCCCACTCTCGGTTCTGGTACTTTGTCTCATTCATCCAGGAGCTTTTTCGTGATCCAAGCAAGGACGACTTCCCCTGTGTTTTCCCTGGCGCCCGCAAGTCGCTGGCTTCAAATGGGCTTGCTGGCCGTCGGTTTGGCATCAACCGTGGCGGCCTCACCAGCCTGGGCTCAGGCACCCGCTCAGGCTCCCCTGGTAAGAGGGCTGCCTGATTTCACCGACCTGGTGGATTCGGTTGGTCCCTCTGTGGTCAACATCCGGACCATGGAACGAACCAAGGTCGGCCAAGGCGGTGGCGCAGCGCCTGACGAGCAGATGCTGGAGTTCTTCCGCCGGTTTGGTATCCCGGTGCCTCCCGGTGCCCAGCGTGGACCCCGCCAGGAGCGTGGCGGCCAGGACGACGAGCGGCCATCGGGTGTGGGTTCAGGATTTATCGTGTCGGCCGACGGCTTCATCATGACTAATGCGCACGTGGTGGACGGCGCAGACGAACTGCTGGTCACGCTGCCCGACAAACGCGAGTTCAAGGCTAAGGTGGTGGGGGCCGACAAACGCACCGACGTGGCCGTGGTCAAAATCGAGGCGCTGGGTTTGCCTGCCGTGAAGATGGGCGATGCCAACCGCATCCGCGTGGGCGAGTGGGTCATGGCAATCGGTTCGCCGTTTGGCCTGGAGAATTCCGTCACCGCCGGGATCGTCAGCGCCAAGCAGCGCGACACGGGTGACTACCTGCCTTTCATCCAGACCGATGTGGCCATCAACCCCGGCAACTCCGGCGGCCCGCTGATCAACATGCGCGGAGAGGTGGTGGGCATCAACAGCCAGATTTATTCACGCTCGGGTGGTTTCATGGGCATTTCCTTTGCCATACCCATCGACGAGGCCATCCGCGTGTCTGAACAGTTGCGCGCCAATGGCAAGGTTACTCGGGGACGCATTGGGGTTTCGATCGACCAGGTGTCAAAAGACGTGGCGGAAACACTGGGCCTGGGCGATGCCAAAGGTGCTTTTGTGCGCGGTGTGGAGCCCAACTCGCCCGCCGCCAAGGCTGGTGTCGAGGCCGGCGACATCATCGTGAAGTTCAATGGCAAGCCCATCGACAAGTCCGTGGACTTGCCTCGCTTGGTGGGTAACACCAAGCCTGGCAGCCGCAGCACGCTAACGGTATTCCGCCGTGGCGCCTACAAAGACCTGACCGTGGTGGTGGGCGAGGTGGAGGCTGAGTTCCGCACCGCCAAAAAACCATCAGCGAGCGAACCCAAACCAGCGCAGTCTGTGGCGACCAAGGCGCTGGGTCTCAGTGTGAGCGACCTGACCGAGCTGCAGCGCAGCGAAATCAAGGTGAAAGGTGGCGTGCGGGTGGAGTCTGCCGAAGGACCTGCGGCACGTGCCGGTTTGCGCGAGGGCGATGTGATTTCTGCCATTGCCCGCACAGAGGTGTCTTCTGTGCGTGAGTTTGAAGCAGTGGTGGGCAAGCTTGACAAGGCCCGGCCTGTGGATGTGCTGATTCACCGTGGGGACATGGCGCAGATCGTCATCATCCGCCCAGCAGCCCGCTGAGCGCTGGCGCTGCCTGAATGCGAATTGGCACGCAGGTAAAATTCAGGCACTTCGGATCGGTGTTGTTCCTTGGCACAGCCGATCGATCCGTACCCATCCGGGCGCGTCTTTACCATGGCGCGCCCTTTTCATTCAGGCCCAGGCACCAAGCCCGTCTGTTGTGCAGGCTCACCGCCCCATGAACCACATCCGCAATTTTTCCATCATCGCTCACATTGACCACGGCAAGTCCACCCTGGCCGATCGCATCATTCAGCGTTGCGGTGGCTTGCAAGACCGAGAGATGAGCGCACAGGTGCTGGACTCGATGGACTTGGAAAAAGAGCGAGGCATCACCATCAAGGCGCAGACCGCTGCTTTGCATTACAAAGCCCAGGATGGGCAGGTGTACAACCTGAATCTGATCGACACCCCGGGCCATGTGGACTTTTCCTACGAAGTCAGCCGTTCGTTGTCGGCCTGCGAAGGAGCGCTGCTGGTGGTGGACGCCAGCCAGGGCGTGGAAGCCCAAACGGTGGCCAATTGCTACACCGCACTTGACCTGGGCGTGGAAGTGGTGCCGGTGCTGAACAAGATGGATCTGCCCAACGCAGACCCAGACAACGCCAAGGCCGAAATCGAGGACGTGATCGGCATTGATGCCACCGATGCCATTCCCTGTTCGGCCAAAACCGGCATGGGCGTCGATGAGATTCTGGAAGCCGTGGTGGCCCGAATTCCCGCGCCCAAGGGCAACCCGGACGGTGCCCTGCGCGCCATGATCATCGACAGTTGGTACGACGCCTATGTGGGGGTGGTCATGCTGGTGCGCGTGGTCGATGGTCGTCTGGCCAAGGGCGAGCGCATCAAGATGATGGCAACGGGGGCCACCTACAACGCCGACAACCTGGGCGTGTTCACCCCACACAACGTGCCACGTGACTCATTGAACGCGGGTGAAGTGGGCTACATCATTGCCGGCATCAAAGAACTGCAAGCCGCCAAAGTGGGTGATACGGTCACCCTGATCAAGCCTGGTTCCGGTGGCGCAGCGTTCACCGCCACTGAAGCCTTGCCCGGTTTCAAGGAAGTGCAACCGCAAGTGTTTGCCGGCCTGTACCCCACCGAGGCGAGCGAATACGACCAACTGCGCGATGCGCTTGAAAAGCTCAAGCTGAACGACGCGGCCTTGCACTACGAGCCCGAGGTGTCGCAGGCGCTGGGCTTCGGGTTCCGCTGCGGTTTCCTGGGCTTGCTGCACATGGAAATTGTGCAAGAGCGTCTGGAGCGTGAGTTCGATCAAGACCTGATCACCACCGCACCCAGCGTGGTGTACCAGGTGGTCAAGGGCGACGGCGAAGTGGTGATGGTGGAAAACCCGTCGAAGATGCCCGAGCAAGGCAAGATCGAAGAGATTCGCGAGCCCATCGTGACCGTGCACCTGTATATGCCACAGGAATACGTGGGCGCCGTCATGACGCTGGCCAACCAAAAGCGCGGCATGCAGCTCAACATGGCCTATCACGGCAAGCAAGTCATGCTGACCTACGACATGCCTCTGGGCGAAATCGTGCTGGACTTCTTCGACAAGCTCAAATCGGTCAGCCGGGGCTATGCGTCGATGGACTACGAGTTCAAGGAATACCGCGCATCCGAGGTGGTGAAGGTCGACATTTTGCTCAACGGCGAAAAGGTCGATGCCCTGTCCATCATCGTGCACCGCAGCCAGTCGCAATACCGTGGCCGCGCAGTGGCGGCCAAGATGCGTGAAATCATCAGCCGCCAGCAGTTCGACGTGGCCATACAGGCCGCCATTGGCGCCAACATCATTGCGCGTGAAACCATCAAGGCCTTGCGCAAGAACGTGCTGGCCAAGTGCTACGGTGGCGACATCACCCGCAAACGCAAGCTGCTGGAAAAGCAGAAAGCGGGCAAAAAGCGCATGAAACAAATCGGTTCGGTCGAGGTGCCCCAAGAGGCGTTCCTGGCCATTTTGCAGGTGGAAGATTGATGTCAAACAAAACCATGGAGTCGGTCACCGGCGTGTTGCTGGCGGCTTTTGTGGGCTTCGGCGCCGCTTGGTATTTCGGCGTGGTGGAGGCCAACTTTGCCTTGATGCTGCTGCTGGCCACGGTGCTGACGGGTGCGTACTGGGTGGCAGAAAAGCTGGTGTTTTTGCCCCAGCGCAAGCGCGCTGTGGCAGATGCAGAAACCCAAGCGGCCCAACGCGAGGCCACGCTGAAGGCCCAGGGCATACACCAGGTGGACGGGGGCCTCACCCCCGAGGGCCGCGAAAAACTGCTGATGCAACCTTGGTGGCTGGACTGGACGGCAGGTTTGTTCCCGGTGATTGCCGTGGTGTTTGTGCTGCGCTCTTTTTTGTTTGAGCCGTTCAAAATTCCCTCGGGCTCGATGATCCCCACCCTGTTGGTGGGCGACCTCATTCTGGTCAACAAATTCCACTACGGTGTGCGCCTGCCCGTGGTCAACACCAAGGTGCTGTCCAACAATGAGCCCCAGCGCGGTGACGTGATGGTGTTCCGTTACCCACCTCAGCCCAGCCTGGACTACATCAAGCGTGTGGTGGGTGTGCCCGGTGACGAGGTCGCCTACCTGAACAAGCAACTCACCGTCAACGGACAGCCTGTGCCCAAAGTGGCGCAACCCGACTTTTTTGACCCTGACAGCATGCGCTACGGCAAGCAGTTCCAGGAAACCCAGAACGGCAAAACCTATGGCACCCTGAACGACAATGACCGCCCGGCCTTCGTGCCCGGTGCCAGCGACTTCGCGTTCAAAGACCAGTGCAACTACACCGTGGAGGGCGCGGTGTGCAAAGTGCCTGACGGCCACTATTTCATGATGGGCGACAATCGTGACAACTCCTTGGACTCACGCTACTGGGGTTTTGTGCCCGAAGCCAATATCGTGGGCAAAGCGTTTTTTGTTTGGATGAATTTTGGCAATTTGAAGCGCATCGGCGGTTTTGATTGAGCGCATCGCGCACCACTTACCTGATCGGAGAGTTAGACAATATGCGACATCACCAACGCGGCATTACTTTTTTGGGCCTGGTCGTCATCGGGGCTGTTCTCGTGTTCGGGGCTGTGGTGGGCATGCAGGTGTTTCCCACCTACACCGAGTTTTTGGCCATCCAAAAGGCTGCCCAAAAGTCTTCAGGCGGCAGCACGGTTCCTGAGGTCCGGTCCATTTTCGACAAGGCCGCCACCATCGACTACATCACCAGCATTTCGGGCAAAGATCTCGATGTGCGCAAAGACGGTGACAAGGTTGTGGTGTCTTTCGCCTATCAGCGCGAAATACACTTGGGGGGTCCTGCCTACCTGGTGATGAAATACGAAGGGTCTTCGCGTTGACCGCGCTGGCCTGGGCGCGCCCGAGCCACCAGCATGGCTGAATTGAATTTGTCGCCACCGCTCCAGGCCTTGCAGCGCCAGCTGGCGCACCCGTTTGCCAACCCGCGTTTGCTGGAGCAGGCGCTGACCCACCGCAGTTTTTCGTCAGATCATTACGAGCGCCTGGAGTTTCTGGGTGATTCGGTGCTGAACCTGGCCATCTCCACCCTGCTGTACGAGCAACTCGCCTCACTGCCCGAGGGAGACCTGTCGCGCACGCGTGCCAACCTTGTCAAGCAAGAAACCTTGGTCACGGTGGCCAAAGGCCTGGGGCTGTCGGCTGTGTTGCGCCTGGGTGAGGGTGAACTCAAGTCGGGTGGGTGCCAGCGCCCGTCCATACTGGCCGATGCGGTCGAGGCCATCATCGGTGCCGTGTACCTTGACGCCGGGTTCGATTCAGCGGCTCAACTGGTGCGGCGCCTGTTCAAGGGCATCGACATCAACCCCAGCATGGTGGCCATGGGCAAAGATGCCAAAACCGCCTTGCAGGAGTGGCTGCAAGGTCGGCGCATGGGCCTGCCCCAATATCGCGTGGCCGAAACCACCGGGGCCGCCCACCAGCAAATGTTTGCCGTGGTGTGTGAGGTGGCCGAGACCGGACACACCGAACTGGGCCGTGGCCCATCGCGCCGGGCAGCCGAACAAGCGGCCGCTGGCCTCATGCTTCAGCATCTGAAAGAACAACCCAAGCGATGAGCACTGCACCCAAACCCCAGGCCCCAGGCACCAAGAAGCCTGCGGCCTCTGCACAACCGGCAGCCAAAGCCAAACCGAAGGCAAAAGCCAAGGGCCCCGCCACCCCCAGGGCTGAGCCCTTGGCCGCTGGCGATGCGCAACTGGAGGCCATGCTGTCTCGTGCCCTGCGCCGCCCGGCTGCTGCAGTGGCCGCCGATGCCAGCGAAGCCGCAGCGGAACCCACAGGCCCCAAGCGCTGTGGCCTGATCGCCATCGTGGGCAAGCCCAACGTGGGCAAATCGACCCTGCTCAACGCACTGGTGGGCCAGAAGGTGAGCATCACCTCGCGCAAGGCGCAAACCACGCGCCACCGCATCACCGGCATGCGCACGCTGGGGGCCACGCAATACGTGTTTGTGGACACGCCGGGCTTTCAAACCCGCCACGGCAATGCGCTGAACCGCGCACTCAACAAAACCGTGCTCGGCGCGGTGACCGATGTGGACCTGGTGGTGTTTGTGGTGGAAGCCGGGCGCTTTTCGCCCGACGACGCCAAGGTGCTGGAGCTGCTGCCCTCCAGCATTCCGGTCATTTTGCTGGCCAACAAGTTCGACCTGATTCACCGCCGTGGCGACATCGCCCCGTGGCTGAAAGAGATGCAGGACCGCCACCCTTTTGCCGAAATTGTGCCCATGTCGGCCAACACCGCACGCGACGTGAAGCGCTTCTATGGCATTTGCGAAAAGTACCTGCCCGAGCAGGACTGGATGTACCCCGCCGACGAGCTGACCGACCGCAGCGAGAAGTTTCTGGTAAGCGAAATCATCCGCGAGAAATTGTTCCGCCTCATGGGCGACGAGTTGCCCTACACCTCCACGGTCATCATCGACACGTTTGAGGAAGAGGGCAACAAGCGCCGCATTGCAGCCACCATCGTGGTGGAGCGCGAGGGCCACAAAGGCATGGTCATTGGCGAGGGCGGTGAAAAGCTCAAACGCATTGGCACCGAGGCCCGCGTGGAACTGGAGCGCCTGATGGACGCCAAAATCTTTCTGGAGCTGTGGGTCAAAGTTCGCTCTGGCTGGGCCGACGACGATGCCCGCGTGCGCTCCTTCGGCTACGAATAAGCCTCAGCCCCGGGCCTGCTGAACCGCCGCACAACCGCCGCATGAGCAAAACCCAGCGGTTCACCGATGAGCCCGCCTTTGTGCTGCACCGCTACGACTGGAGCGAAACCAGCCTGATTCTGGACGTGTTCACCCGCCAGCACGGGCGTCATGCGCTGGTGGCTAAGGGGGCGAAACGCCCCACGTCTCAGTTGCGCCCGGTGCTGTTGCCCCTGCAGCCCTTGCTGCTGGCCTGGAGCGGTACGGGTGAGGTGCACACCCTCAAAACCGCCCACTGGCGCGGCGGCCATGTGATGCCGGTGGGCGAGGCCCTGTTGGCCGGCACCTACTTCAACGAAATGCTCATGCGCCTGTTGGCGCGCGACGACGCCCACCCCCGCCTGTTTGACGGCTACGCCCAGGCGGTGGAGCGATTGGCCCAACGCGGCACGCCCGACCCTGCAGTGCTGCGCGCATTCGAATTGCTGTTGCTGCGCGAGGCAGGGCTGCTGCCTGACCTGCGGGCCGACGGCAGCAGCCTCCAGGCGCTGACGCCCGAGGGGCGCTACTTGCTTTCGCCCGAAGGCGGGCTGCGCCAGGCAGAGCCCGGCGAACGCTCGACACTGAGCGGCGCGCACTGCGAAGCCCTGCAAGAGGCGCTGGACGAACCCCACAGCTTCGCCGGCCTGGTGACCGCCTGTGCCCCGTGCCAGGCCGGTTTGCAGGCCCAATTGCGTCACCTGCTGCACTACCATTGCGGGGTCAAATCGTTCAAAACCCGGCAAATGATGCTCGACGTGCAAGCGCTGGTGCGCGCACGTTGATAGCTGGCAATTCAATACCATCAAGCGGTGGGTGCCTTTTTGATCATATATTTTCAGCCATGACCACCCCCACTACCACCATTGCTCTCCACGCCACGTGCGCCCTGTCGGTCAACGTCAACAAGGTGGCCACGCTGCGCAACACCCGGCACCTGGGCATTCCCAGTCTGACGCGCGCCGCGACCCAGTGTTTGCAAGCCGGTGCCCACGGCATCACCGTGCACCCCCGGCCCGACGAGCGGCACATCCGGGCCACCGATGTGGCTGAGCTGGCCGAGTTGCTCAAAGCCTGGCCTGGGCGCGAATACAACATCGAGGGCAACCCGTTCCACAACCTCATGGGTTTTGTGCGCACCGTGCGGCCAAGCCAAGTGACCTTTGTGCCCGACGCCGAAGGCCAGTTCACCAGCGACCACGGCTGGCAGTTTCCGCAAGACGCCGAGCGCCTGGCACCGCTCGTGGCCGAGGCCAAAGCCCTGGGCGTGCGCGTCAGCCTGTTCATGGATGCCGAGCCGAGCCAGATGGCCGGGGCCAAAGCCGTGGGGGCCGACCGCGTGGAGCTGTACACCGAGCCCTACGCCGCCGCCTGGGGCACCTCCGCGCAGGCCGCGCAACTGGAGCGCTTTCGCGCCGCCGCCCAGGCCGCGCTCGACTGCGGGCTGGGTGTGAATGCCGGTCACGACCTCAACCGTGACAACCTCACCGAATTTCTGCGCGTGGTACCCGGCGTGAGCGAAGTCTCCATCGGCCATGCCCTCATGGCCGATGCACTGGAGATGGGCTACACCGCCACTGTGGCCGACTACCTGCGCTGCATTTACGCTGCCAGGCCCTGATCCGCATGATTTACGGCATTGGCACCGACCTGTGCGACGTGCGCCGCATGGCACAGGCGCTGGAGCGCCACGGCGATCGCTTTGCCGAGAAAGTGCTCACTCCCGCCGAACTCGCCACCTGGCGAGCCCGCACCGCTCGCAGCCCCGAGCGCGGCCTGCGCTACCTGGCCACCCGGTTTTCAGCCAAAGAATCGTTCAGCAAGGCCATTGGGCTGGGCATGCGAATGCCCATGACGTGGCGGCGCTGCGAGGTGGCCAACTCGTGCTGCACGGCGAACTCAAAACCTGGTTCGAGGCCAAGGGCCTAAAAGCCCATGTCACCCTCACCGACGAAGGCGACCACGCCGCCAGTTTTGTGGTGGTGGAACATGCCGCAGCGCCCACCCCCATTCCCACCGGAGACCACCCATGACCCGAATTGCTGCCCCCGTGGTGCTTGACATTGCCGGCACCACCCTCACCAAAGCCGACAAGCAACGCCTCAAACACCCGCTCACGGGCGGCCTCATCTTGTTTGCCCGCAACTTTGAAAGCCGTGAGCAACTCACCAAGCTCTGCCGAAAAATCAAAAAAGCCCGGCCCGATGTGCTCATTGCCGTGGACCACGAAGGTGGCCGCGTGCAGCGCTTCAAAACCGATGGCTTCACCCACTTGCCACCCATGCGCTCCCTGGGCAGCCTGTGGGAAGCTGCCGCACCCAAAGGGGCCAGCCTGGCCCATGAAACCAGCCCCCACCTGCACGCCACCAATGTGGCCACAGCATGCGGCTACGTGCTGGGTGCCGAGCTGCGTGCCTGTGGTGTGGACCTGAGCTTCACGCCCGTGCTCGACCTGGACCACGGCCCCAGCGGCGTGATCGGCGACCGCGCTTTTGCGCGTGACGCCCGCGTGGCCACCGTCTTGGCCAAAAGCGTCATGCACGGCTTGCTGCAAAGCGGCATGGCCAACTGCGGCAAACACTTTCCGGGCCACGGGTACGTGCGCGGCGACTCGCACCTGGACATTCCAGTGGACGACCGCCCGCTGGCCACCATCCTGGCCGACGATGCCACGCCATACCAGTGGCTCAGCAGCAGCTTGGCGAGCGTCATGCCCGCACACGTCATTTACAGCCAGGTGGATTCACGCCCGGCTGGCTTCTCTGCGCGGGCAAATGGGTTTTCAGGGCCTGGTGTTCAGCGACGACCTCAGCATGGCCGCAGCCCGCGTGATAGACGGCCAACCCGTCAGCTACACCACCGCCGCGCTGGCCGCGTTGCAAGCCGGGTGCGACATGGTGTTGCTGTGCAACCAGTCACTTGACGGCGGGGGCGAGCCGGTGGACGAACTGCTGGACGGCCTGAGCGAGGCCATCGTCAAAGGTGAATGGGTGCCACACGGCGCGAGCGAGGAGCGGCGGCTTGCCTTGCTGCCACAGCAGCCTGCCCTGAAGTGGGATGAGCTGATGACGCACGGGGCTTACATGCATGCATTGGATTTGGTGGCGGGGGTGTGACGGTAACGGGCCGTCGACCCTGAAGAGCTCGTCAGGCTTTCAGCTTCAACGAAGGCCCCCGCTGGGGTGCTTTTCACCGTTCTCCCATTTACGTAGCTTAGAGCGAACGGCATGGAGCATCGAAGCCTGCGCTGTCTGACCAAGTGTCTGCCAGAAGCGTCCACCGGCCAAAGGCACTTTAGCCGGCATAAACACCCCTGCCGCCCAGGGTAGCTTCGATCCGCTTCAGTTGGTTGTACTTCTCCGCCCGCTCGCCGCCGCAACAGGGCCCCGGTTTTCAGATGCAAGGTGCTCAAAACCACCCTGAGGTCGGCAATGAAGTCGCCCAGCGTCTCTCCGCTGCGGTGCGCAAAATCTATCTCTCTTCATTTCAATACCCATCCACCCCTGCATAGGTGCGGCCCACATGCTCCTTGCTCGTGCCACCGTTATCCATGGCGAATGTGTCGACATCCAGGGGCA
>JAIFMP010000122.1 GCA_020048405.1 Hydrogenophaga sp. | reverse complement strand
GAGAAGTCACCCGAGCGGGTGATGAGCTACTTTCAGGACCCAAGGGTCAAATATGCCGCCGGTTAAGACTTCATGGGGCCGGAGCAATAGGCGTCCCGATGGGCGTGGAACAATCGAGCCATGACCCCAAGTGCCCACCCCCACCCACTGACCGTCGCCCTGGGCCATGCGCCCGCCGACAAGCGCCTGGAAGTGCTGCGGCGTGTGGGGCAAACGGGCTCCATATCGCAGGCCGCGCGAGATGCCGGCATCAGTTACAAGGCCGCCTGGCAGGCCATCGAAACCCTCAGCAACCTCAGCGGCCTGACGCTGGTGGACCGCTCGGTGGGGGGAACCGGTGGCGGCGGTGCACGCATCACTCCGCAGGGCCTTCAGTTGCTGGCGCTGGCCGATGAGTTGGCGCATGCGCGTGCACAGGTGCTGGCCCGGTTTGGGCAAGCGCAACCCGGTGGCCTGACAGGCAGTGCAGGTCTGGGCTTGCGCACCAGCATGCGCAACCAATTGCCCTGCACGGTGGTCGCGGTGGAGGTGCTTGAACAGGGGCCCATGGTGAGTGTGCGGTTGAACACCGCCGGTGGGCAGGTTCTGATGTCGCTGGTCACCCGCGAAAGCGCTGACCTGTTGGGGCTGGCACCCGGCTTGCCAGTGCTGGCCCTGTGCAAGGCCACGGCGGTGGCCGTGACGCCGTTTGCGCCGGGTGATACCGATGCCAACCCCTGCGTTGTGTGTGGCGTGGTGGCTGACATCAGCGATGGCGCTGGTTCGCAGGAGGTGGCGCTGAGTCTGCCCGGCGGCAGCCTGTGGATCGGTTTTGCCGCGTCAACCGCTGGCTTGTCTGTGGGCCAGGCGGCCAGCGGGCGTTTTGCGCCTTCGGCGGTGGTTTTGGGCCTCAGCGGCTGACGCTTTCTGGTCAACGCACAGACCGCTCAGCGGGCTGCGGTGTAGCCTAGCTGGTGTTGCCCCAATACCATCCACCTCACATGACCACTCCACACGATTTGTTCACCCCCATTCAGGCCGGTGCCTTGCAACTGGCCAACCGCGTTGTCATGGCCCCACTCACGCGCAACCGTGCGCCCGGTGCCGTGCCCACACCGCTGATGGCCACCTACTACAGCCAGCGCGCCAGTGCGGGGCTGCTCATCACTGAGGCCACGGCCATCAGCCACCAGGGCCAGGGCTATGCCGATGTGCCGGGCTTGTATGCCCCCGAGCAAGTGGAGGGCTGGAAACAGGTGACCCAGGCCGTGCACGCCGCAGGCGGCAAGGTGGTGGTGCAGCTCTGGCATGTGGGCCGGGTGTCGCACACCGATTTGCAGCCCGGCGGTGCCGCGCCCGTGGCCCCATCGGCCATTGCCGCCAAAACCAAAACTGTGCTGCTGAAAGACGGTGCGCCTGTGTTTGTGCCCACGTCCACCCCCCGCGCGCTGGACGCAGACGAACTGCCCGCCCTGGTGCAAACCTACGCCGACGCCGCTCGCAACGCCATCTCGGCAGGCTTTGACGGCGTGGAAGTGCACGCTGCCAACGGCTACCTGATTGACCAGTTTTTGAAAACCGGCACCAACCACCGCACAGACGCCTACGGCGGCAGCAGTGAAAACCGTGCCCGACTGCTGCTGGAGGTGGTGCAGGCCGTGGTGGCCGCCGTGGGGGCAGGGCGCACAGGCATCCGCCTGTCACCCGTCACGCCAGCCAACGATGTGGTGGACGCAGACCCCCAGCCCTTGTTCGAATACGTGGCGCGGCAATTGGCCCCGTTGGGACTGGCCTACATTCACATCATTGAAGGTGCCACCGGCGGCCCGCGCGATTTGCCTGATTGCCCGTTTGACTACACCGCGCTGAAAGCGGCTTACACCCAAGCTGGCGGCACAGGGGCCTGGATGGTCAACAACGGTTACGACCTGGCATTGGCCCAGCAGGCACTGGCTGGCGGTGCCGACCTGGTAGCGTTCGGCAAGGCCTACATCGCCAACCCCGACCTGGTGGCACGCCTGCGCGCCGGGGGGCCGTTCAACACACCCGACACCACCACCTTTTACGGTGGTGGGGCCAAGGGCTACACGGACTACCCCGCTTTGGCCTGAGCGCCGAGTTTTCGGTACAGCGTTTGGCGGCTGATGCCCAGGCTTCTGGCCGCTTGAGACAGGTTGCCCTGGCAGCTTGCGAGTGCGGCACGTATGGCTGCATCGGACAGCGCCTGCAAACTGTGCGCAGCGGCGGTCACAACTGGCGCTTCGGTTTGCAGTTGTGTTGCAGCCGGGCCAGGGATGGTGTTCAGGTCGGCTACCACGTCGTCGGCCAGGTGGTGGATCCTAATCAGCGTGTCATCAGGATCCAACATGGCGCAAGCCGTGCGCAGCACGCTGGCGTATTGCCTCAGGTTGCCCTGCCAAGGGTGGGCTGCCAGCCGGGGCAGCAATTCCGGGTCAATCCCAACTTGGCGCTTGGGTGAGAGTTCAGCCAACAGGCGGTGGGTCAGGGCCTCGAAATCGGTTCGATCGCGCAGCGGTGGCAGTTGGACGGTCAGTCCGTTGATGCGGTAGTAAAGGTCGCTGCGAAAGAGGCCTTTTTCGGCTGCTTCGCGCAGCCTGTGGTGGGTGGCGCACACCAAGGCAAAGTCCACCGCCACCGGTTGACCGCCGCCCAGGGGCGTGACCTGACGCTCCTGCAGCACCCGCAGAAGTCGTGTTTGCATGGCCAGGGGCATGTCGCCTATTTCATCCAGAAACAGCGTGCCGCCATGCGCTTCGCGCAATTGCCCTGGGCGACCTTCGCGGCGGGCTCCTGTGAAGGCACCGGACTCGTGGCCAAACAGCTCCGACTCGATCAGGTGTTCCGGGATGGCGGCGCAATTGATGGCGATAAATGGGCCTTTGCGCCGCGCCCCGCTCTCATGCCAGGCCCGTGCGAACAACTCTTTGCCCACGCCTGATTCGCCTTGCACCAACAGCGCGATGGGTTTGTCCAGCACCCGGCGGGCTTTGTCCGCTGCGGCCCGCCAGCTGGTATCGCCTGTGTCGAGTGCGGAGAGAGCGTCCACGTCGACAGCGCTGCGGCTGGCGGAATGGGCCGTGCGTGGGATGGCTTCGGTCGCAGACCGGGCCACAACGCTGGGTGGGCTGACCACTGAAGGGTCCATTTGCAGTTGCACACACAGCGCGGTGCCGTCGTATCGGTGCACCCGGTGAATCTGCAGCGGCTGGCGTACGTAGCGACCCAGCAATTGGGGTACGTGCAAATCCAGAACCGTGTCAATGGCGGTACCGCCAATCTGCGCGGTACTGAGTCCCAACAACGTCAGGCCATTGCGGTTGGCACCCACCAGCCAGCCGTCCTCCGACACGGCCACGATGCCCTCGGCGACGGTGCCAATCCCCTCAGCCTGTGTGTGAAGGTGCAGGCGTATGTGTCTGCGGCACGATGCCGTGAGGAGCCTGTTTTCAATCATCCGGGCCGCGGTGCTGACCAGCCCCAAGGTGTGCGGGTGCCCGGCACGTTCTTCCCCGGATATGTCCAGAATGCCCAGCAACTCGCCGGTGGCAGACACGATAGGGGCCGCTGCACAGGTGAGAAAACCGTTGCGTTCCAGAAAATGCTCGGCACCGTGGACCTCGACTGGCGCAAGCTCTGCTAATGCGGTCCCGATGGCGTTGGTACCCCGGTGGTTTTCGTGCCATGAGGCCCCGCTGCTCAGAGACACGCGTTCCGCTTTGCTCAGAAAATGGGCATCGCCCAAGGTGTGCATCAGGGTCCCTTGCTGGTCCGCGAGGATCACCACGTTCTGGCTGTGCCGGACCTGATCAAAGAGGTATTCCATGACAGGGCGGGAGTGGGCCAGCAACTCATGATTGCGTGCCAGCGCCAGGGCCAGTCCGCTCCCACTGGTGTGCTCCACCGGCGTAACCCGTCCGGCGGGCAGCAGTCCTGCCGCCAGGCTGCGGCGCCAGGAGCGGGCAAGCCGTTCGTCAATGGCTCCGCTGGGGCATTCGCCGTGAGCAAGGAGGTGCTGGCGGGCGTTCCGCAAGGCCACGGCTGTTGAGGTGTTTTTCATGTGTCTCCGGGCAGGATGGTCGCTCGCAGCGCCACCTTTTCGACCCAGTATATGAAGCGCTGCAAGGGCTGGCAATGGGCCGGTCGGAGTGTCACATTGGGGTGTTCCAAATTGTGACAGTGGGTGTCCGCTGTCACGTTGCAACAGGGCTCGATGAGGTGGGGTTTACCCGGTTTGATGTAAAAAAACTCAATCAAATCAACGATAAAAAGTATTTTTTCTGCGTGGCATGGAACTTGATCAAAAAGATGCGCCTGCCGCCATTTTGGCGGCGGTGTTTCAACACTTCCAGGAGACTCCATGATCTACGCAGCCCCCGGCGCCGCAGGTGCCAAACACGTTTACAAAGCCCAATACAACAACTTCATCGGCGGCAAGTGGGTGGCCCCGGTCAAGGGCCAGTACTTCGACGTCATCACACCGGTCAACGGGAAGGTTTACACACAGGCGGCCCGCTCCACTGCAGAAGACATCGAGTTGGCTCTGGACGCCGCCCACGCCGCCGCTGACGCATGGGGCAAAACCGATGCCGCCACGCGCAGCAACATTCTGCTGAAAATTGCCGACCGCATCGAAGCCAACCTGGAACTGCTGGCTTACGCAGAAACCGTGGACAACGGAAAAGCCATCCGCGAAACGTTGAATGCCGACATCCCCCTGACCGTTGACCACTTCCGCTATTTCGCAGGTTGCCTGCGCGCTCAGGAAGGCGGCATCAGCGAGATCGACGAAAACACCATGGCGTATCACATCCACGAGCCACTGGGCGTTGTGGGCCAGATCATTCCCTGGAACTTCCCCATCCTGATGGCTGCCTGGAAACTGGCCCCCGCCATAGGCGCTGGCAATTGCGTGGTGTTGAAGCCCGCTGAAAGCACACCCATCAGCATCTTGATTCTGGCCGAGCTGATTGCCGACATCGTGCCCCCTGGCGTGCTGAACATCGTCAACGGTTATGGCCGCGAAGCTGGCATGCCCCTGGCCACCAGCAAGCGCATCGCCAAAATTGCCTTCACCGGCTCCACCACCACGGGCCGCGTGATTGCGCAGGCCGCTGCCAACAACCTGATTCCCGCCACGCTGGAACTGGGCGGCAAGAGCCCCAACATCTTCTTTGCCGACATCATGGACAAAGACGATGGATTCCTCGACAAAGCCATCGAAGGCATGGTGCTGTTCGCGTTCAACCAGGGTGAAGTCTGCACCTGCCCCAGCCGCGCGCTGATCCAGGAAAGCATTTACGACAAGTTCATCGAGCGCGTGGTTGCCCGCGTGGCGGCCATCAAGCAGCTCAACCCGCTGGACACCGACAGCATGATGGGTGCACAGGCTTCCAAAGAGCAGCTCACCAAAATCATGTCCTACCTCGACCTGGGCAAACAGGAAGGCGCTGAAGTGCTGGTCGGTGGCGCTCAGGCCCAAATGGGCGGCGATCTGGACGGCGGTTACTACGTGCAGCCCACCCTGTTCAAGGGGCACAACAAGATGCGCATCTTCCAGGAAGAAATTTTTGGCCCCGTGCTGGCCGTGACCACCTTCAAAGACGAAGCCGAAGCCCTGGCCATTGCCAACGACACGCTGTACGGCCTGGGCGCTGGCGTGTGGAGCCGCAACGGCAACGTGGCCTACCGCATGGGCCGCGCCATCAAGGCTGGCCGCGTGTGGACCAACTGCTACCACGCCTACCCCGCACACGCTGCGTTCGGTGGCTACAAAGAGTCCGGCATTGGCCGTGAAACCCACAAGATGATGCTGGACCACTACCAGCAGACCAAGAACCTGCTGGTCAGCTACAGCGAAAGCAAGCTGGGCTTCTTCTGATAGGGTGTTTTGCCCTGAGATTGTTTCGAACAGGGAGTGGGTGACCACTCCCTTTTTCCCTTGTCTTGGAGGTTCAAATGGTCGACAAAGTAGTAGCCACCCCGGCAGCGCTGGAGTTGGTGGCTTTTCTCAAAACCAAGTACGGCCCCGAGCTGATGTTTCATCAGTCCGGTGGCTGCTGTGACAACAGCGCTGCCAACTGCTACCTGCCCGGCGAGATCACCATGGGCGCTGGAGACGTGTACCTGGGTGACGTGGGCGGTGCGCCGTTCTACATTGGCCGCGCGCAGTATGAGTACTGGAAACACACCCAACTTATCATCGACGTGATTGATGGCCACGGCGGCACCTTCTCTCTCGAAGGGCCGGAGGGCAAGGCATTCCACACGCGCTCTCGCGTATTTACTGCCGAAGAAATGGCTGAACTGGCGCGGCAGGATGCCGCCAACATCAAGGCTTGATGTAACCGAAGCCCTGGCCTTGCAACTGGCCGATCCTGACAACGCCTGATGGAGTGAAGCCAGCGTCCATCACAAACCGATCTCTTTTCAGGTTCATGAGGCTTAGCGTCAGTTCGCAAATTTCAAACTTGACGCCTCGGGCGACCAGATCGGATACCAGCGGGCCGTATTCGATGTTCGGGTTCTTGGGGTCTTTGGCCCCGTCCATCAGGAAATTCACGCCATCGCCCAGGGCCACCACCACCAGCGTGGTTTTGGGGGCCACATCCAGGTAGTTGCGCAGCGTGCGCAGCCCGGATGTTGCTTGTGTGGCGCTGTTGTCAAAGTGGTAGACCACTTTGTCCTGTGCCCACGACAGCGCAGCTGTGGCTGTCAACAAAAGGGCTGCGGCGATGGATTTGATGTTCATGTAAATCTCCTTGTGGAACAGGTGGCAAGTCGTCTCTGGTGGGGACAAGATTAGCGAACTGAACGGCAGTTTGCAGCGGCATACCCCACACAGTGTTCCAGATAGTGGGTTTTTTCGGGTTTACCCCACTGCCAAAGCACACGTCTCGCTTAAAAATGCTTATGAAATTAAATTCATAGGCATTGCAGTTCATACGTAAATGACGCAGCCACCACCCACAGGAGACCCCAACATGCAAAAAGTCCTGCACATCAACCCCGACAAATGCACCGGGTGTTTGCAGTGTGAAATGGCGTGTTCTTTTGAGAACTACGGCACTTTTGCCACCAGCAAATCACGCATCAAGGTGTTCGACTTCCATCACACCGGCAAAAAAGTGCCTTACACCTGCACTCAGTGCGACGAGGCCTGGTGCCTGCACGCCTGCCCGGTGGAGGCCATCGTGATCGACAAGGTCACTGGTGCCAAAGTGGTGAACGAAACCACCTGCGTGGGTTGCAAGGTTTGCACCATCGCTTGCCCGTTCGGCACGGTGAACTACGTGCAGGAAACCGGCAAGGTGCAAAAGTGCGACCTCTGCGGTGGCGAGCCTGCCTGTGCCGATGCGTGCCCCACCGGCGCCATCACCTTCATCGATGCCAACTGGACGGGCATCGACAAAATGAAGCAGTGGGCCGACAAATTGGGCAATCAATCGGCATCTGCCGCTTGATGGATAAGCATTTATAGCTATTGAATCAGGAGACAACACATGTCTTGGGCTGGAAAAATTCTTCGCGTCAACCTGACGGCCGGTACGGTCAAGGTCGAACCCCTCAACATGGACTGGGCACAGTCCTACCTTGGTTCTCGTGGCTTGGGCAGCAAATACCTGGTGGAAGAGGTCAACCCCAAGGTTGATCCCCTGTCGCCAGAAAACAAACTGATCTGGGCCACTGGCCCTTTGACCGGCACCATGGCCTCCACCGGTGGCCGTTACACCGTCATCACCAAGGGCCCGCTCACCGGTGCCATTGCCTGCTCCAACTCGGGCGGCTACTGGGGTGCCGAGCTGAAAATGGCCGGGTGGGACATGGTCATTTTTGAAGGCAAGTCTGCCAAACCGGTGTACCTGTACATCAACGACGACTCGGTAGAACTGCGCGATGCCGCCCACCTGTGGGGTCAAAGCGTCTGGAAGACCGAGGAAATCCTCAAGTCTGGGCTGCAAGATCCGCTGCTGCGCGTGTGCAGCATCGGCAAAGCCGGTGAAAACGGCGTGTTGTACGCCGCCGTGGTGAACGACTTGCACCGCGCCGCCGGTCGCTCGGGCGTGGGCACCGTGATGGGCAGCAAAAACCTCAAAGCCATCGCCGTGCGTGGCACCAAGGGCGTGGGCAACATCCAGAACCCCAAGGCTTTCATGGCAGCCACCAAGGCCGCCAAGAAGGTGTTGGCCGAGAACGGTGTGACTGGCCAGGGCCTGCCAGCCTACGGCACGCAGGTGCTGATGAACGTCATCAACGAGGTGGGTGCGCTGCCCACCCGCAACCATCGCGATGTTCAGTTCGAAAACGCCAAAGACATCTCCGCCGAAGCCATGGGCACGACCCGCGAAACCGACGGCAAAAAGCACTTGGTCACCAACCAGGCATGCTTTGGTTGCACCATTGCGTGCGGCCGCATCAGCAAGATGGACGAAGGCCACTTCACGGTCGCCACCAAGCCGCAATACTGGGGTGCATCGGGTGGCCTGGAGTACGAAGCCGCCTGGGCACTGGGAGCCGCCAACGGCGTGAAAGACCTGGAAGCGCTGCAGTACGCCAACATGCTGTGCAACGAAGAAGGCTTTGACCCCATCAGCTTCGGTGCCACCGTGGGTGCTGTGATGGAGCTGTACGAAATGGGTGTGCTGACGCAAGAGCAACTGGGCATCGACGCCAAGTTTGGTTCTGCCCAGGCATTGGCTCACTTTGCCGAAATCACCGCCAAGGGCGAAGGTTTTGGCAAAGAAATTGGCATGGGCTCCAAACGCCTGACCGCGAAATACGGTCACCCCGACCTGTCCATGAGCGTCAAGGGCCAGGAATTCCCTGCCTATGACGGTCGTGTGATCCAGGGCATTGGCCTGGCCTACGCCACCAGCAACCGTGGTGCCTGCCACCTGCGCGGCTACACCATCGCCTCTGAAGTGCTCGGCATCCCGGTCAAAACCGAACCCACCGAGCACGAAGGCAAGCCCGAGTTGGTCAAGGCCTTCCAGGATGCGACCGCTGCCTTTGACTCGGCAGGCGTTTGCATCTTCACCAGCTTTGCCTGGACCCTGGCCGACGTGGCACCCCAGGTACAAGCCGCTTGCGGCGAGCAGTACACCGTGGAAGAGCTGACCAAAATCGGCGAACGCATTTGGAACATGGAGCGTGACTTCAACAACAACGCAGGCTTCACCGCCGCCGATGACAACCTGCCCAAGCGCCTGTTGACCGAAGCTGCCAAAACCGGCCCAGGCAAAGGCTCGGTCAGCAAGTTGCCTGAAATGTTGCCCAAGTACTACGCCGCACGCGGCTGGAACGCCGATGGCACGGTCACCGCTGAAACGCGCGAGCGTCTGGGCCTTTGATTTTTTAAATAAAAACAGCCCCTGCCGCTTGTTTGGTATGGGTTTGTAGCTACAGTTTCGGGGCGTCTGCATGTGAGTGTGGTCGCCCCGAATTTTCTGGAACGGAGCATTTTTCATGACATCACACGTCAAGCACCATGTGATCGTGGGCGCAGGCCCTGCCGGCGTGATCGCGGCTGAAACCATCCGCAAACATGCGCCTGCAGACGCCATCACTTTGCTGGGTGACGAGCCCGAGGTGCCTTACTCGCGCATGGCCATTCCTTACCTGCTGATGGGCAACATTGCCGAGCAAGGCACCCATTTACGCAAAACGGCATCGCACTTTGCAGACCTGCGCATCGGGCGCCGCACGGCCAAGGTGAAAGCGGTCAACACCACCACACGCGAGCTCACGCTGGCCGATGGCAGCACCCTGGCCTACGATCGGTTGCTGATCGCCAGTGGCAGCAAGCCTGCGCAGCCACCCGTTCCAGGCATCGATTCGCCCAACGTTCACACCTGCTGGACGCTGGAAGATGCCCGCCACATCATGGCCAAGGCCAAACCAGGCTCCCGTGTGCTGCAAATGGGCGCGGGTTTCATTGGTTGCATCATCATGGAAGCTTTGGCGTCCCGTGGTGTCAAGCTCACGGTGGTGGAGATGGGTGACCGCATGGTGCCCCGCATGATGGGCCCTGTGGCGGGCAGCATGATCCGCCGCTGGGTGGAAGGCAAGGGAGTGGCCGTGCACACGGGTGCCCGGGTGGAGCGCATCGAGACAGCGCAACCCGGTGTGCTCGCTGGCATGGGTGCCAGCCTGGGCCGCAGTGGCGCGGCAGACCCAGCGCCCCTGACGGTGCACCTGCCCAACGGCGAAAAGCTGGAGGCCGATCTCATCATCAGTGCCACAGGTGTCAAGCCCACCATGGACTTTCTCCAGGGTTCAGGCGTGATGTGCCTGCAAGGCGTGTTGACCGATGAGCACCTGCAAACCAACGTGCCGGACGTTTACGCCGCAGGTGACTGTGCCGAGGCGTTTGACAAAGTCAGCGGCAAAACCATCGTCAGCGCCATCCAGCCCAACGCGGCTGACCAGGCCTACGTGGCAGCCATGAACATGGTCGGGCAAAAAGCCGAGCTGAAGGGCGTGACCCAGATCAACGTGCTTGACACACTCGGCCTCATTTCCACCAGTTTTGGCAACTGGGAAGGTGTGGCTGGCGGCCAGCATGCCGAGCTGGTGGACGAAGCCAACCACCGGGCCCTCAACCTGCAGTTCGATGGCGATGTGATGGTGGGTTGCAACAGTGTGGGTTGGACCAACCATGTGGGCGTGATGCGCGGCCTGGTAGAGGGGCGTGTGAAACTGGGGAAGTGGAAAGACCACTTGCTGAAAGACCCGACCCAGCTCATGCCAGCCTATTTGGCGTGTGCCCAGGCCCAGGGCCAATGGAACGGTGCTGCCGACACCCGCCGTCGCTGAAGTCATCGACATGAACATCACACTGAAGTTGTTTGCCACCCTGACGGACTACCTGCCTGTGCAGGCACGGCGCGCCAACCAAGTTGAGCTGGAACTGCCTGAGGGCACCACGGTGCTGCAGGCGTTTGAGCCTTTTGCGCTGCCTGCCAAACTCGTGCACCTGGTGCTGGTGAATGGGCACTACATTGCGCCCGAGAACCGCTCCACGCATGTGCTCCAGCCTGGTGATGCGCTGGCCATCTGGCCCCCCATTGCTGGTGGCTAGCCGTTTCATTGAGCGGTGAACAGCGTGCAATCTGCATATCCCCCTGTTTTTGAGCGCGATATGGCCTGCACTTCAGCCGAATGGCAGCGCTGGCTGCCGCAGGCCATGGGCACCTGTGCCTGGCACCTGGCTGGCTCCGAGCTCACGGCTGAACTTCCCCAGGGACACCTGCGCTTGAGCTGGCAGGTCAGCGAGCCCCGACGGTTGGGCTTGGCCGTGATTCCGCGCCTGCAGGTGCGGTTCGTGTTTGACAGGGTGCCCGACGGTGACCGCCTGTCCTTCATGCGACGGTTCGATCTGTATACCCAGCGCGGCGGTGGCTGACTGAATCACTCTGCGGTGCGGATAGGGCTAAAGTGAGGTTGGGTCTTTGACCCTTCCCTCCACTAAAAAAAAGTCTGTATGAACACCGTTGCGAGCATCACCATCACCCGTCAGTCCGGATATCAGTTTTTGGTCGACTTTGCCCCTGGCATGGCGCAACTTGTTGCCGACGAGCCGCCTCCGTTGGGCCAAGCCTTGGGACCATCTCCCAGCCACATGCTGCTGGCCGCCGTGGCCAACTGCCTGACCGCAAGCCTGACTTTTGCGCTGCAAAAATTCAAACAGGATCCTGGCACCCTCACGGCCACAGCCAACGCCACCATCGAGCGCAATGCCGCCAACCGCATGCGAATTCAGCACATCGACGTGGACATCAAACTGGGTGTGCCCGGGGCAGACCTCTCACACCTTGATCGTGCCCTGGCTCAGTTCGAAGAGTTTTGTACCGTGAGCATGAGCGTGCGCCAAGGTATAGACATTGGCATCACCGTGACCGACCCCAGCGGCTTACGGCTGCGATGACCGCCGCTTGACGGGCAAGGGCCGACGGGGGCGGCGCTTTCAGTGCGCCTCTGAGCCACTGGCCAACACGGCGACCAAGGTGTGCTGAAGCACCTTGGTGGAGTTGCAGTTCCAGCATCACCTCCTCGCGGGTGGAGTGCCATCTGGCCTGTGCGGCCTCGTCCAGCAGGCCGCGCAGGTCTTCCAGTTTGAAGGCGGGCTGGACGTCGGCCGCATCGAACAAACGCGCCAGCCACTGGTAGTCGTGGTACCAGGCGTCGGTGTAGACCGTGTGGCCACGCAGACGCTCGTTCAATGCTTGGGCCACAGCGGCAGCGGGTTTGCCGTGTTCCCGCAAGGTTTCGCGGGTGATGCCATGAACCCCCTCGGCACTGTGTTCCCAGTGCCGCCACTCGGGCTGTGGGCAAATCAGGCTGCAATAGGCACTGCCGTCGGTCAGCACCGTGCCCACTTCAATGGGGTAGCTGCCCGCACCAAAGCCCGACGCTTCGATGTCGATGATGCAAGGGGGCATGTCGCGCGGTGTGGGCATGCGGCAGATTCTCGTTGCTGTGGTCGCAATGCGCTACATCTGCGCGGGCGGAAACCACCACAGCAGCAGCACGGCCAGCACCATCAGGCCAAAGTAGGGCATGGTGACCCGCGCGATGTAGGTGATCTCTTTGCCCGTCATGCCCTGCAGCACAAACAGGTTGAAGCCCACGGGCGGCGTGACCTGTGCCATTTCCACCACCAGCACAATGAAAATGCCAAACCAAATCAGGTCGATGCCAGCAGCCGTCACGGTGGGCAATATCACCCCCATGGTCAGCACCACCATGGATATGCCATCGAGAAAACAACCCAGCAAAATGTAGAAGATGCCCAGGGCCAACAAAAGCATGCCCGGGCTCAGGCCCAGGCCACCCACCCATTCGGCCAGGTGGCGTGGCAGCCCGATGTAGCCCATGGACAGTGTGAGAAACGCCGCCCCCGCCAGAATCAGCGCGATCATGCAGTAGAGCCGTGTAGCCCCCAGCAATGCATCGGTGAAGGTTTGGCGGTTCAGCGAGCCTTGCAGCGCCGACAACACCAGTGACCCCACCACGCCGATGGCTGCGGCCTCGGTGGCGGTGGCCACACCGGTGTAAATCGAGCCAATCACGGCCGCAATGAGGGCCACCACCGGAATGAGGTGGCGCGACTCTTTCAGCTTTTCAGCAAACGTCATGTCGGCGTCTGCCTCGGGAATCTTGTCCGGGTTCATCAGTGCCCAGATGGCCAGCGAGCCGCTGAACAGCGGAGCACACCCGCCACAAACAGTTTGGCAATGGACACCTCGGCCGCCACGCCGTACACGATCATGATGATGGACGGCGGAATCAGCAGCCCCAGGGTGGCCGCACCGCCCAGTGAACCAATGACCTTGTCCATGGGGTATCCCCGGCGTTCCAGCTCGGGGATGGTCATCTTGCCGATGGTGGCGCAGGTGGCTGCCGACGAACCCGACACCGCTGCAAAAATGGTGCGCGGCCAGGCAGGGCGTTCACCCACGGGGCCAGGCCTTTGAACATGCTTTCAGACAGCTTGGTGCGGAACAGGATTTCACCCATCCACACAAACAGGGGCAGGGCGGTCAGCGTCCAGCTGCTGGCCGAGCCCCAGATGGTCAGCGCCATGGCGTCGCCCGCCGGGCGGGACGAAAACAACTCCATTCCAATCCACGCTACGCCCGCCAGCGTGAGCCCGATCCACACGCCGCTGCCCAGCAGCGCAAACAGGCCCAACAGCAGCAGCCCGGTGATGGCCATGTCACTCATGGTGTGTTCCTTCGTTGTTTGCCTGCGTACGTTTGTTGCGCAGCTCCAGCCACCAGTCGTCCAGGAACGCAACCAGCAGCACGGTGGTGCCCACCGCCATGAAAATTTGAGGAATCCACAGGGGCGTGGCGTCGTTGCCAGTGGATATGTCGTTGAACTCGCGGCTTTGCATCACCAGCCGCCAGGCGTAAAACGCAAACAGGCCCGACAGCGCCACGGCTGCGCTCAATGCCCACATTTCCAGCCCTTTTTTCGCGTTGCCCGTGAGCTTGCCAATGATGAGCGTGACGCGGATGTGTTCACCCTTTTTCAGCGTGTGGGCCAGCGCCATGAAGCCTGCCCCGGCCATGGCGTAGCCCGCGTAGGCGTCGGTGCCGGGCAGATGGAAATGAAGCAGCCTGCCCAGAATGGACAGCAGCACCATCACAAGCACGCCCACCATGGCAGCGGCTGCCACCCAGGCGGATGACTGGTAAATGAAATTCAAGGTGTTTCGCACGGCGGGCTTCCCGTTGCAGCTTGGGGGTCGGCCCGCCACATGCCCGGTGGGCGTGGCGGGCCGCAAATACGGCCAACGGCCGGGGGCTTATTTCTGGAAGGCGTCCAGCATGGCCTTGCCCTCAGGGCCGGCTTTTTCAAGCCATTCCTTGACCATGGTTTCGCCCACTTTTTGCAAATCGGCCTTCAGTTGGGCAGACGGAGGGGCAATGGTCATGCCGTTGGCCTTGAGGGTGTTCAGCGTGTCGGTGTTGACCTTGCGTGACTCGGCCCAACCACGCGTTTCGGCGTCGGCAGCGGCTTTCAGCACCGCGTCTTGCGTGGGTTTGTCGAGTGCGTCAAACGCCTTTTTGTTGACGATGACGGCGTTTTTGGGCAGCCAGGCCTGCACGTCGTAATAGAACTTCAGGTGTTCGTACAGCTTGCTGTCCACCCCGGTGGCACCTGAGGTCATGTTGGCTTCCACCACGCCGGTGGCCAGCGCTTGCGACAGCTCTGCTGCCTGCACCGTCACGGGCTGTGCGCCCACCAGTTCGGCAATGCGGCTGGTGGATGGGCTGTAGGCGCGCCACTTGCTGCCCTTCAGGTCAGCTGCGCTGTTGACGGGTTTCTTGCTGTAGATGCCCTGGGGTGGCCATGGCACCGTGTACAGCAGCGCCATGCCTTGTTCAGCCAGTTTCTTTTCCAGAATGGGCTTTTGGGCCTTGTAGAGCTTCATCGAGTCGTCGTAGCTGGTGGCCAGAAACGGCAGGCCATCGGCACCGAACATTTGCCATTCGTTCTGGTACGCAGCCATCAGGATTTCGCCGGCCTGGGCCTGGCCGCCTTGCACAGCACGCTTGATTTCAGGGGCTTTGAACAGCGCCGCACCGGGGTGCACGGTAATTTTCAGCTTGCCGCCGCTGGCCTTGTCCACGTCAGCCGCAAAGTTGACCAGGTTCACGGAGTGGAAGTTGCTGGCCGGATAAGCGGCAGGCAGGTCCCACTTGGTTTGGGCGACAGCAGCAGAACCAAAAGCCAGTGCGGCAGCGGCCAGCGAGAGTTGGAAAACACGGCGTTTCATGGGAACTCCAGTCAAAGGAACGGGTTGAGGGTGGCTTGAATGTAGAAGGCTCGCCGCTGCATTGTGATGGGTGTTTTCCCTTAACGTCAACAAATTGTTGGTAATTTGTTATCGAAAAATATAGACTTTGCC
>JAIFMP010000152.1 GCA_020048405.1 Hydrogenophaga sp. | reverse complement strand
AGGCCGTGGCCTACGCCAAAGAGCTGCACAAAATCGTCACGTGGATCGGCATTTGCGACGGCAACATGCAGGAAGGCAGTTTCCGTTGCGATGCCAACGTATCGGTGCGCAAACCCGGTGCCGCTTTAGGCACCCGCCGCGAAATCAAGAACCTGAACTCGTTCAAGTTCATGCAGCAGGCCATCGACTTTGAAATCCGCTGGCAGATCGAGCAGATTGAAGACGGTTTTGCCATTCAGCAGGCCACCGTGCTGTTCGACCCCGACACGGGTGAAACCCGTGCCATGCGCACCAAGGAAGACGCGGCCGACTACCGCTACTTCCCCGACCCCGACCTGCCCCCGCTGGTGATTGGGCGCGACTGGGTGGAACGAGTGCGTTCCGAGATGGCCGAACTGCCCCGCGTGATGGCACAACGCTTCATGGACAGCTATGGCCTGCCCGAGTACGACGCCACCACGCTGACCCAAAGCCAAGCCATGGCGTCCTACTTCGAGGCTGTGGCCAAAGCCTGCGGCCAACCCAAACTGGCCAGCAACTGGGTGATGGGCGAGATTTCCCGCAGATTGAACGGCGGTGATGTGGGCATGGGCAACCTGCCCGTGTCGGCCACCCAACTGGCCGCGCTGATTGGCCGCATTGCCGACGGCACCATTTCCAACAATGCTGGCAAGCAGGTGTTTGACGCCTTGTGGACCGAGGGTGGCGAGGTGGACGCCCTGATTGAGGCCAAGGGCCTCAAACAGATGAACGACACCGGCGCGCTGGACGCCATCATTGACGAGGTGCTCGCTGCCAACGCCAAGTCGGTGGAGGAATACCGTGCGGGCAAAGACAAGGCGTTCAACGCCTTGGTTGGTCAGGTCATGAAGGCCAGCAAAGGCAAGGCCAACCCGGCGCAAGCCAACGAACGGCTGAAGGCCAAGCTCGGCTGAGCCGCTTGGTGTGCGGGCCAGGAACCTGCACCCTCCTCGCACCCTCAGTCTGGGGAGTTCACTTGCCCTGGCCTGTCCAGGGGCTCCACAGTTGGCGCAAGCGGGTCAGTTCTTCGTCAAAACGGGCGTTGAGCCGCTGCTTCTCTACCGCCTGGTTGGCCAGCAAGCGTTTTTGACCTTCCATTTGCTGGTTGTTGTCTTCGATTCTGCGCAGCAGCCAGGCCGGTGCCTTGGAGGGGGTGGCCTTGTAGAACTCCATTTCCATGTCCAATGCCGAGCGTTGTTGGTTCAGCTCCTGGCTGCGCAGGTGTATGGAAGCTGCTACCTCTTCCAGTTGGGCAAGTTGTTTGGCGCGTTCCTCATCGTGTTTGCGTTGGCTGGGGTAGCGGGCAATCAGGGCGCGGTCGCGGCGCCGGTCTTCACTGACTTTTGCCCGCTGGACAGCGTCTTCGCGGGCTTTGGCTTCCAAACGCTCGCGCTCCTCTTCCGTCAGGCTGGCGGGCACCACACGGCGCGTGGCACCCGTGGATGAGAGTTCGCGCTGCTCACGGTCCAGGCACTCCGGAATGGGGCGGTCAGATGTGATTCGCCTGCCCTTGGCATCCACACACACATAGATGCCAGGTCCTCCCGGGGCCGCTTGCGCTGCAACCTCGGTACCCCAGGCCATGCCCAAGGCCCACACGCACAGCCCCAACGCCTGACGCCCTGCCGAGCGGCAGGGCAACAGCGGTGTGTTGGGGCTGTGCTGTGTGTGGGTCAATGCCTCTCCTTGTGTATGTATTTCCCTGGCAGAGTTGGGCGATGACGGTTGGCTGGATCCTGTACCGTGGCCTCAGCCCGGGTCTGAGACCCCGTAACGTTCCCGGTAGGCCAGCACCCTGGCGTGGTGGCTATGCAACTCGCTGCCGTCCGTCGGCGCGCTGCTCAAATACTGCAGCAAATCGCCCAGCCGGGCAATGGCGCACACCTGAAGGCCCAGTTCCCCGCGTACAAATTGCACTGCGCTGTGGGGCAAATCCGTCAATTGGCCGTCTGGACCGGTGCCGGTGGCCATTTCCTGGCGGTCCAGGGCGATGGCAACGCCGTAGGCCGTGGCACCTGCCGACCGGATCAGCGCAATCGATTCGCGTGCCGCCGTGCCGGCGCTCATCACGTCATCCACGATCAGTACCCGGCCTTTGAGCGGCGCGCCCACCAGGGTGCCACCTTCACCGTGGTCTTTGGCTTCCTTGCGGTTGTAGGCAAACGGCACGTTGCGCCCCAGGCGAGCCAGCTCGATGGCCACTGCCGCACCCAGCGGAATGCCCTTGTAGGCGGGGCCGAAAATCATGTCGAACTGCATGCCGCTGGCCACGATGCGCTGTGCATAAAATTGCGCCAGCCGGCCCAGTTTGGCCCCGTCGTCAAACAGCCCGGCGTTGAAAAAGTAGGGGCTCATGCGCCCCGCTTTGGTTTTGAATTCGCCAAAGCGCAGCACACCCGAGGCCACCGCAAAGGCCACAAAATCCTGTGCCAGCGAGTCCGCAGGGGTCTGTGCCGGTGAGGCAGCCCCGTTTTGTTCCACCATGGGGAAATCCTTGTTCAAACTGACCAGCCTCAACCTCAACGGCATCCGTTCCGCAACCAGCAAAGGGCTGGAAGACTGGGTGGCCTCAGAAGCGCCTGATTGTATTTGTGTGCAGGAAATCAAGGCTCAGGCCCCTGACATCGCCGATCGCTTCGAAACCCTGTGCGGCATGCCAGGGTATTTCCAGCTGGCTGAGAAGAAAGGGTATTCAGGCGTGGGCGTCTACAGCCGCCACGAGCCCAGCGATGTGGTGGTGGGGTTCGACGGTGCCGAGTTCGATGCCGAAGGCCGTTGCGTGGAATTGCGCTTTGACAAGCCGGGGCGCAAGTTGTCCATTCTCAGCGCCTACTTTCCCAGTGGTTCGTCGGGCGAAGACCGGCAGGCGGCCAAATTCCGGTTTCTGGACGTGTTCTATCCGCACCTGATGCAGCTCAAGGCCGAGCGTGAGGTGGTGCTGTGCGGTGACCTGAACATTGCGCACCAGGAAAAAGACCTGAAAAACTGGCGCAGCAACCAGAAAAACAGTGGCTTTTTGCCCGAAGAGCGTGCGTGGATGACCCGTGTGTTGGGCGAGGGCGGGCTGTGCGACGTGTACCGGCAGCTGCACCCCGACACCACCACCGAGTGCTACACGTGGTGGAGCAACCGGGGCCAGGCCTATGCCAACAACGTGGGGTGGCGGCTGGATTATCAGATTGCGACCCCTAACGTCGGCAGGACCGCACAGGCTGCGTCCATCTTCAAAGCGACAAGATTCAGCGACCATGCCCCCTTGACCGTTGACTATGACTACACGCTTTGAGCAGGCAGCCTGGGCGGCAACCTGCGACCTGTTGCACACGTGGTCGCCCGACAGCCGTCACTTGGCACCTTCGGACTCAGGCCAACAATGACTGCTCCCAGACAGACCAAGCTGAACAGTGGACTTCGCGTGATGCCCAGGGCCGGTCTGAGGGCTTCTCAATTTCACAGTCAGCGGAGGGCTGATGGGAGCGAGCCAATGTTCCGAGTTGGTCTCTCAAAGCCAGTTGGTGGCAGCTCAGTTCTGCATCACTCAACCGCCTTTGACGGTTAGCAGGATAAAGAGCCAGAGACTTCTGCTTCCCGCGTGCTGCGAGGGTTGGGAGCAGAACGGCATGGAATATGCTAATGTAATTCAACTGACTCCGAGAGGCGGTTTTTAATAAAAAACGCCAATGATTTTATCAAAATTGTCATTTGAGGTGTCCCTGTCGGTTCGACATCGATAAGCCGACAACACGACATTTCCAGCCATTTTTTTCTTCAACCCTAAAGGAGAGTTTGCATCATGAAAAGACTAGTCGCGATATCTACATTCCTGTGGTTGTCCTTGTTTGGGCTCAATGTCCAAGCGGGTCAATTTCACGATGCCCGTGAAAAAATTCTGGCAGTCCGAACGTCGATGATCGACCTGCTGATGAACAAAGAGAATCGACAGCCTGCTCAATGGAAAGCAGCTGACGAAAAGTCGGCAGACGCTCGAAAGGCCCTTGCAGGCCTGAAGGCTCCCTCTGGCAAAGAAGCCCCTTTCAATGATTTCAAATCTGTGATGACGGCCTTCCTCGACACCCGAGACAAAGAACTGCGCGAAGCCCTTGTGTCAGGCAATGAGGCTGAGGCAAAGCGACTGCTCACGGTGGTACAAAAAGAACGATTTGGCAAGATCACGGAACTTTCGGACATGCTCGACAAGTAGTGCCTGACGAGGTGTCGGCCAATGTTGTCGGCACCTCCTGCTTATTGAAGGGGGAATGGGATGTTCAAGAGCATGAAAATTGGAAATCGGCTTGCCTTTGGATTTGGTCTGATACTGATCCTGCTATCAATCGTTGCGTATATTGGCATTACGCGATTGTCTGCCGTGCAAGCCAACTTCGACTTGGCGATTAACCACAATGCCGTCAAGATAAGACTTGCCCAGGGGATGAGTGATCAGGTCTATAACATTGCGCTATTGGCGCGGAATATGGCCCTTTCTGAGGATCCGAGTGAAAGAAAGGCATCCGCAGAAAACATCGAGAAAGTGCGCGTCGAATACAACGAGATGCGCGACAAACTCGATGCCATGCTTGACTCCGACGAAGGCAAGAAAATCATGGCCAGCATCAAGGCCGATCAAGCCGTAGTCAAGCCGCTGATCGACAAGGCCATGAAAATGGCGTCTGATTTCCCTACTGAAGCGGGCATGATTCTCATGCGAGAAGCCAAGTCGCCACAGGCCAAATGGTTCGCCGATTTGCACGCGATTGTTGACCTTCAGGAGAAAGAAGCAGCACGTCTCATTGAAAGCAGCGACGCAGACTATCGCTTCGCATTCAACATGATGCTGACTCTGACCGTCCTGTCCGTGGTGCTTGGATCGGTTATTGCCTTTTGGGTCACTCGGAATTTGCTTGGCCAGTTGGGTGGTGAACCGGGTGAGGCTGCAGAACTTGCCCGAAGTGTCGCGTCAGGTGATTTAAGCTCACGCATTGCCTTAAAGCCCAATGACACCACCAGCATGATGGCGCAACTCGGAGCGATGCAAACAGGCCTTGCGCGAGTGGTGGGCAATGTACGCAGGGGTTCCGAAGAGGTGGCAAGCACCAGTGCTGAGATTGCACGCGGCAATCAAGATTTGTCAGCCCGCACCGAGAGCCAAGCAAGTTCGCTGGAGGAAGCTGCTGCTTCCATGGAAGAACTCAGCTCCCAAGTTAAGCACAATGCAGACAATGCACACCAAGCCAACCAACTGGCTTCCAATGCGTCTGCGGTGGCTGTTCGTGGTGGAGAGGTTGTTGGGCGAGTTGTTGAGACCATGAAAGATATCAACGAATCGTCCAGAAAGATTTCCGACATCATCAGTGTGATTGACGGCATTGCATTTCAGACAAACATCCTTGCACTCAATGCTGCCGTGGAAGCCGCCCGTGCTGGCGAGCAGGGCCGTGGATTTGCTGTCGTTGCGAATGAAGTTCGATCCCTTGCCGGGCGCAGTGCTGATGCCGCCAAAGAAATCAAAGGCCTGATTACAGCCAGTGTTGAGAAAGTCGAGCAAGGAACTACCCTTGTAGACGAAGCTGGAGTCACCATGACTGAAGTGGTTTCATGCATACAAAGAGTCAGTGATATCGTCAGTGAAATCAGCTCAGCCAGCAATGAACAAGCTGCCGGAGTGGCTCAGGTGGGGGAAGCCGTGTCACAGATGGATCAGGTAACCCAGCAAAACGCTGCACTGGTGGAGCAGATGGCCGCTGCAGCTAGCAGCTTGAAGAGCCAGTCACAGGATTTGGTTCAGGTTGTGGCCGCATTCAAGCTGGAAGATTCCTACCGTTCCAACTTCAGCCACGCGACGATTGCCGGAGCCAGATCGCGTGAAAGCCACCTGCCCAAACATGCCAATGCTCAACTGGAATCGGCGGGCGGGACGTTCGGGCAATGATGGCCAAAAACGACATCCGCTGGAGCACCTGTGTGGTGTTGGTGGCCATGGCTTTGGTGCTCATGGGGTGTGAGAAGCGCCACGTGTCCGCCAAGGCCGCAGGTTGGTACTTGGAGAAAACCGGTGAGACCACTGCCAACCTGATCAACGTCAGCAGCAAAGGCGAGCGGCAGGTATGGGAGGGCGCGTTGGCCGACGACTCGCCCCGCTCATCAGGACTCACGCCACTGCGCCCGGACCAGGACAAGGGGTTGTTCCGCTGGTCGCGCAAAGGGTGCACAGAGTTGTCTTTTGTGATGGGACGCGACGACATGAAGTGCACCACCTGCATGCTGCCCACCAACATGGTGCCCGACAGTGGGACCTGCGACTTTGATCAGCAGCGCCTGCCGGTGGAGGGCTGGGTGGGCGTTCGCTTGGCGCTGCCCCGCTGATTTTTGATGCTAAAAATGGCACTCAATGTAGTATCGTATTGAGTTTGTAGCTATTTATTTTAAACGGCCAAGTCTATCTGCTGCACCCAACCTGCTTGCCCCGTGTGGCTGAGGTAGAGGCCCGTGCTGCGCACCTGGCCCAGTGGCGGGCCAGTGGGCCCTTCGTTGAGCGCCAGTTCGGTGGCCACGGTTCCCAAGTGCACGGCACCCACGCCTGCAGCTGACATGTTGTGCAGTAGCGTGGTGCCATCCGCTCCCATGCGCCACACCTGAAGCCGATCGAACACTGCATCGGCCTCGTCTATCCACCCGTTGCGATCGTCGTCGAATGCGGCCAAGTCGGCAAACCCATTGCCGCTGATAGCGCCGAACAACTCGCGCCCATCGTCCACGCGCCCGTTGGCGTTGCGGTCCAGTACCAGAAATCCGCTGCCTTGACCCACGAACGGCATGGCATCCTGTGTGCCGTCTGCATCCAGGTCGAAGCGGAAGCGGGTGTCTCGCAACTCTCCCAGCGGCCCGTCGAAGTGGATCACCAGCGGGTCTTTCAGCACCGCGTCTCCGGCCCGCAGTGTGCTGCTGCTGGTGGACATGCGGGTGGTCTGCATCTGCACCGTCAGGTCAAACGCGATGGTTTTGCCATCGGCCGTTACCACGCGCCCTTGTGCCTCGATGGCCAGGGCCTCGGTCTCCACGCGGGTGGCTTCGCGCTCGTACACCATGCCCCAGCCCACCGGTGCGTCAGCTCTGGGGGGTGTTGCGCCGCTTTCAAGGGGCACCGTTTTGAGGTCTGAGGGAGGGGTGTGTTCGCCCATGTTTTCAAGTTGAGCCAAACGCACGGGCATGCCGGTGATGGCTTCGATCATGTGCACCAGGGTTTGCATGCGCGGCTCCAGCGCGTCGCGACCGCCGTGTGTGCGCTCAGCCCGTCCCACGTCTGGCGCGGGCTGCGCAGGGGGAGGGGAAGTGTGCGGCGCTGGCTGAGCCAACACCGACATGGGCAGCATCCTGAGCCATGGCCTGGCTGTTTGCGTTGGCGTGGCGTCTGCCCGGGTGGGTGCCGCCGTTCCGCGTGTGCCAGTCCACATGTCGAGCCGCTCGCGACTGGTTTCCAGGAGGGTGCGTGTGTGCTGCGACTGCAGCCCGATCTGAGTATGTTGGATGTGCATGAATGGGCTATCGGCCCGATTTATCCAAACTGCAACGGTTTATTTGGAGAGACACTGACTCAAGTTTGCGCCGCGTTGACCGACCGGGTGGCGGATTGGGCGCTGACGGGGTGCAGGAGCCAGCGCTGCAGCCAACTGTGCACTTGCTCGCCTGCGGCCTCCAGGCTGCCGTCGTTGTGCACTGTCAGGCTGTGGGGTACAGCCAGAGGTGCCAAATGGCGCGTGCGCTGGATCCGCTGGCTGATGTCCTCGGGGGTTTCCCGTTGGCGCGCGGTCAAGCGGGCCAACAAGGTGGCCTCGCTGGCGGTGATGTGCAACACCGCCATGGTCTTGAAGCTGGCGCTGGCTGCCGCCAGGTGCCCGCGGGACCCGTTGACCATGACCAGGGCGCCCGTGGCCAGTGAGGCCAGTTCCGAGTGCCGAACGCCATAGTGCAAACCGTGCGCCGTCCAGTGCCAGGCAAACTGCCCGGCATCTCTCAGCCGTTCAAACTCGGCAGGACTGACAGCTTCATGTTGCTCTCCACCGGCCTCTGCCGCGCGTGTGATGGTGCGGCGGGCCCTGTAGAGGGGGGTGCTGTCATTCCAGTGGTTTACCAACCAGTTCAGTACGGCATCCTTCCCTGCACCCGAGGGGCCCACGACCACCACCAGGTGGCCTTCAGGGGGGCTTGGTTGGATGCTCATGACCTGGCTCCCGCTCCCAACAGCGGCCACTCACCCAGCCAGCGCATCGGTTGGCCCCGTCCCGGTTCCTCGAACAGCGACACGGCAGCAAACGGGCAGGGTGGCAAAGCTCCAAACCACGTTTGGGCTGCCAACGCCACAGCCTCGCACGTTGCAGGTGTTTCGGTGTGCAGGCACCCTGTCAGGGAAAAATGAAACCTGAACTCGTCCATCACATGCGGGTAGCCCCATGCTTGCAGCAATACCTCCTGGCGCGGCGACAGACCGCCAGCGCGCCGGCGTGCCAGTTCCTGCGGTGGCAGGGGCGCGGCCATGGGGTGCAGTTCCATCACCAGCGCATCGGCCGCACCTTGCAGGGTGTCAGAGGCTTGAACTGGCGCCAGGGCCAAAAAATCTCCGAGGCGGTTGACCCGCAGCGGGGGGAGGGTGAAGGCTGGCAGCCGGGCACAGACGGTGGCCAGCCGTTGCTGCAATCCGTCCAGCCCTACACCATCCGCCAGCGTGAAGGGCGCCTTCAGTGTGGCGTGCCATCCGTACCGTGCAGGCGTGGCCGTGAGGCGGGCCAGCACCTCGGCCGACAGCCCCGGCACTTCAGGATGTGCCAACGGTTGGCCCGTGGCAGCGCAGCGGCCCAGCCATGCGCTGCCCGCTTGCCACCAGTCGCTGCCGGGCGAGGGCGAAAAATACGCGGCGTAGCGGGGTGCGTCTTTGGCGTGCGGTGCCTGTGGGTTTGATGGGTGGTCAAGCATGTGGGTCAAGCGGTTTGTTCTGAAGAATGGTCGATGGCCAGCGCCACGCGATCGCCGGCAAACCAGGCCCGTGCCCATTCAATGGGCGTGCCTGCCGAGTCCACGTTCAGGCTGTCCACACGCAACACCGGCCGGGTGATGGGCATGTGCAACTGGGCAGCCAAGGCGACATCGGGCATGTCTGCGGTGATGCGGCTGTGCTGTCGGGTGTAGTCGAGCACCCCATGTGCGGCAAAGGCCTCGGTCAGCGAGCCTGTGGCGCGCAGCACCTCTTCCAGGCGCGTGAAGCGCTGTTGCGGAAAACGCCGTTCGCTGAGGCTCAGCGGGTGGGTTTCAGCTTCCCCCAGCACCTGAAGCCACAGGACAGGCGCACCTTCCGGCAGTCTGAGCTTGTCCGCCCATTCGGGGCTGGCTGCCAGTGTTTTGCTCTCCAGTACCCGCAGACCACCCCTTAGCCCCACCAGCGCCAGGTTCTGGCGGTGTCGGGTTCGCCGGGACAACACCAGTTCAACCGCAAAGTCCTCTACATACGTGCCACTGCCTTGCGTGGCCCGCAACAGGCCTTGGCTGCACAGACTGGCCAATGAGCGGCGGATGGTGTGGCGGTTCGCGCCGAATTGCTGCGCTAGCGCGTGTTCAGAGGGCAGGCGCTGGCCCGGGGTGTAAACGCCACCGGCGATCGCGTCGGCCAGGTCACTGGCAATGCGTGTCCAGAAGCTGTCGCGAGGAACCCGCGTGGCCCCCTGGGGACTGGCGTTGACATCAAGGGCAGGGGCGGCAATGGGGGTGCTGTTTGTCATGAAACCTACATGCAGGCGCTCTAAGCTGGCGGCAGTTGTTAAATTTGTCTATACAACTTTCAGGGTAACACTGCCATGTTTCATGCATTTGACAACCCGGCTTCGGTCGCCGGGTTGAACCGCTCCGGATGGATGGCCTTGTTGGCCCGCGCCCCGGTTGATGTGTTGGAGGCCGGTCTGGGCGACCATGCCAACGCCGAGCCGCACTGGCTGCGGGCCCCTCAGACGGGGCTGATGATGGTCCAGGGGCGTGCAGGCGGCACGGGCGAACGCTTCAACCTGGGCGAAGTCACCGTCACCCGCTGCGCCTTGAAACTGCGCCACGGTGCGCTGGAAAGTGCCGTGGGGGTGTCGTACGTGCTGGGGCGCGTGCACCGACAGGCACGCCTGGCGGCGGTGGCCGATGCACTGCTGCAAGACCCTGTTCAGCAGGCAGAGCTGGCTGAGCGCCTGCTGGCCCCCATTCGCCAGCACCTGGCCACTGAGCGTGCAACACGGGTTGCAGGCGCCGCGTCCACCAAGGTGGAGTTCTTCACCGTTGCCCGTGAAGCAGGCGCGCCCGCCGAAGAGGAGGACGGCGAATGAACACCATGATTCAGCAACCAGTGTCACCCGACCTCTCCGATGTGGGCGCCGGTTTTCCCAACGAGGCGCGTGACAGCCAGGAGGTGTTTCGCCAGGTGTTGAGCGCCATGTCACACCCCGGAGTGCCAGTGGCAGTGGGCGGTGATGCCGAATGGCCCACAGTGCACGGGGCATCTTGCCACCCTGCGTCGGCCGCCGTGCTGCTGGCGTTGCTTGACGCAGAAACCACGCTGTGGCTGTCGCCATCGCTGGCCAACAGCGCTGCAGAACACTGGCTTCGTTTCCACACCGGTTGTACGGTGGTCACCCGGCCGCAACTGGCCCAGTTCGTGTGGGCGGCCAACCTGGCGGAGTTGCCAAGCCTGGACGAGTTGTGCGTTGGTGCCGATGTCAGCCCTGAAACGGCCGTCACCTGTGTGGTGGATGTGCCCGGCCTGATTGCACAAGCCGATGGCGCGCAGTGGGCCCTTGCCGGTCCGGGCATCCGAACCGAGGCACACCTCGGGCTGCCGGGCACGCCACTTGCCGACATCCGCGCTTTCGATGCCCTGTGCAGCGCCAGCCACGCCCTGTTTCCCTGTGGGGTGGATGTGCTGTTGACCACGCCCACGCAACTCATGGGTTTGCCGCGCACCACCCGGCTGACAGCGCTTCCAACCCACACCCCGCAGGAGGCCTGACCATGTACGTTGCTGTCAAAGGCGGGGAAACCGCCATTCTCAACAGCTACCGGTTGCTGGCCGAGCGCCGCCGGGGCGACACCGCATTGCCTGAACTCACCGTGGCGCAGATCCAGGCGCAGATGCGTCTGGCGGTGGACCGGGTCATGACCGAAGGTTCGGTGTACGACCCGGAGCTGGCTGCCCTGGCCATCAAACAGGCTGCGGGTGATCTGGTCGAGGCCATTTTTTTGTTGCGCGCTTACCGCACCACCCTGCCGCGCCTGGGCACCACCTTGCCGCTGGACACAGCCCACATGGCGGTGGACCGGCGGGTGTCTGCCACGTTCAAGGACTTGCCAGGTGGACAGATTCTTGGCCCCACCTATGACTACACCCAACGCCTGCTCGATTTTTCCCTGCTGGCAGATGGGGCAGAACCACCTGAGCCACTTGCACCCCACCCCGATGCATCAGGCGCAGATCCAACACCCCACAGCCCCATGCCGCGTGTTGTGGACCTTCTGAACCAGGAAGGCCTGATCGAGCGGCGAGAGCCCGCTGCAGGTGACCCGTCCCCGAAAGACCTCACACGTGAGCCGCTGCGCTTCCCGGCCGACCGTGCGACCCGGTTGCAAAACCTGGCGCGTGGCGACGAAGGTTTTCTGCTGGCCATGGCGTACTCCACCCAGCGCGGGTATTCGCACACCCATCCGTTTGTGGGCGAAATCCGGTTTGGCGAAGTCGAGGTGTTGATCCAGCCCGAGGAACTGGGCTTTGCCGTGTCGGTTGGCGACCTGCCCCTGACCGAGTGCGAAATGGTCAACCAGTTTGCGGGCAGCAAACAGCAGCCACCCCAGTTCACCAGAGGTTATGGGCTGACCTTCGGGCATTGCGAGCGCAAAGCCATGGCGATGAGCCTGGTCGACCGCGCCTTGCGTGCCGACGAACTGGGCGAAGCCATCGAGGCACCCGCCCAAGTCCAGGAGTTTGTGCTGTCACACAGCGACAGCCTCGAAGCATCGGGGTTTGTTCTACGTGGACTTTCAGTCTGAACTGGAGCTGGTGCGCAAGATGCGGTTGGCAGCGTCTGCCGCCATCGACACCCCCACAGAAGGGAGCGAGGCATGAACACCGCCCACACCGTTGAACACTTCAATTTCGCCTACTTGGATGAGCGCACCAAGCGCATGATCCGTCGCGCCATCCTGAAAGCCGTGGCCGTACCCGGTTACCAGGTGCCGTTTGGGTCGCGGGAAATGCCGCTGCCTTACGGCTGGGGCACCGGCGGCATCCAGGTGACCGCCGCAGTGCTTGGGCCGGACGACGTGCTGAAAGTCATCGACCAAGGGTCGGACGACACGGTCAATGCGGTGAACATACGCCGCTTCTTCCAGCGCACGGCAGGTGTGGACATCACCACAGCCACAGAGGCTGCCACCGTCATCCAGACACGCCACCGCATTCCTGAAAAACCACTGCGTGAGGGCCAGGTGATGGTGTACCAGGTGCCCGTGCCCGAACCCATGCAACGGCTGGAGCCGCGAGAGGCAGAGACCCGCACCCTGCATGCGCTGGCCGAGTACGGGCTGATGCACGTGAAGCTGTATGAGGACATCGCCCGCTATGGCCACATTGCAACGACCTACGACTACCCTGTGCTGGTCAATGGGCGCTATGTGATGGCCCCATCGCCCATCCCCAAGTTCGACAACCCCAAACTGCACATGAGCCCTGCGCTGCAGCTGTTTGGCGCGGGCCGGGAAAAGCGCATCTACGCTGTGCCGCCATACACCTCGGTGGAAAGCCTGGGCTTTGATGATTTTCCTTTCGAGGTTCAGCGGTGGGATGTGCCTTGCGCACTGTGCGGTGCCACCGACAGCTTTCTGGATGAAATCATCACGGACGACCAAGGTACCCGGCTGCACGTGTGCTCCGACTCCGACTACTGCCAGGACCGCCAGGCCGCCCAGGCACAAGGCGAACAGGCATGAGCGCGCCCGTGTTCATACGGCAGGCCACCGACGACGACCTGCCTGCCGTGCTCGCGCTCTATGCCCAGCCCGGTCTGGACGACGGTGAAACCCTGTCCATCGACCAGGCGCGGGCTGTGCTGGCCGAGCTCGCCCGCTACCCCAGCTACCGCCTGTTCGTGGCCTGTGATGGCTGCGAAGTGGTGGCGACCTATGCCCTGCTCGTGATGCGAAACCTGGCGCACTGTGGCGCGCCGTCGGCCGTTGTGGAGGATGTGGTGGTGACGAGCCAGCGCCGCAGCCAGGGCATTGGCCGTCAGCTCATGGCGCACGCTTTGGGCGAGGCCGCCCGTGCGGGTTGCTACAAGCTGGCGCTGTCATCCAACGGCAAACGGCATGCGGCCCATGCGTTCTATGAAGGGCTGGGTTTCGAACGCCACGGCCTGAGCTTTGTTGTTCACCCCCAGGCCCACGCCCATGCCTTTGGAGCCGTTGCATGACCGCTTTCAACCCCCAACCGCTGCTGCGCGTCAGTGGCATACAGAAACGCTACGGCCAGCAGGTGGCCCTGCACGATGCCAGCTTCGAGCTGTGGCCCGGCGAGGTGCTGGCTGTGGTCGGTGAGTCCGGCTCGGGCAAAACCACCTTGCTCAATGCCGTTGCCGCCCGTGTCCGGCCCGATGCGGGCCGCGTCGAGTTCGACGTGCGTGGCCAGGGGCTGACCGATGTATATGCCATGGGCGAAGCGAAGCAGCGCCTGCTGGCCCGGACCGACTGGGGCTTTGTGCATCAGCACGCTGCCGATGGCCTGCGCATGGACGTGTCGGCCGGGGCAAACGTGGGTGAGCGCCTCATGGGCCTGGGACATCGGCACTACGGCCAGTTGCGGGCCACCGCCACCGAGTGGCTGCAGCGCGTTGAAATTGACGCGGCCCGCATCGACGACACGCCGCGCACGTTCTCGGGTGGCATGCGCCAGCGCCTGCAAATTGCCCGCAACCTGGTCACCCAGCCTCGCCTCGTGTTCATGGACGAGCCCACCTCGGGTCTGGACGTGTCGGTCCAGGCCCGCCTGCTGGACCTGTTGCGCCAGTTGACCCGCCAGATGGGGTTGGCCGTGGTCATCGTCACTCACGACCTCGCCGTGGCCCGCCTGCTGGCGCACCGGATGATGGTCATGCAGCAGGGGCGCGTTGTCGAACACGGTCTGACCGACCAGGTGCTGGACGACCCCCAGCACCCCTACACCCAGTTGCTCGTTTCCTCGGTGCTCCAACCATGACACACCCTGTTTCAACCCCCATCCTGCAGTTGTTGGGTGTGGCCAAACGTTTCACCCTGCACCACCAGCACGGTGCGGTTCTGCCGGTGTTCGACAACGTCAACCTGGCTGTCATGCCAGGTGAGTGTGTGGTGCTCGACGGCCCTTCCGGCATGGGCAAGAGCACACTGCTCAAGCTCGTTTACGCCAATTACCGCGCCAGTGCCGGGCGCATCCTGGTGCAAGCACCCGATCAGCCCGCTGTGGATGTGACCCAGGCCAGCCCGCGAGAGCTGGTGGCCATGCGCCGCCACACCATTGGCTACGTGAGCCAGTTCCTGCGTGTGATTCCCCGCGTGTCAGCGCTGGATGTGGTGGCCGAGCCCCTGGCGGAAGATGCGGCCGGTGACGAGCAGGCCTTGCACGCTGCGCGTGAAACAGCCAAAGCCTGGTTGGCGCGCCTGCGCATTCCCGAGCGACTGTGGCCTTTGCCTCCTGCCACGTTTTCGGGGGGCGAGCAGCAGCGCGTGAACATTGCGCGCAACCTCATCAAACCTCGGCCCCTGCTGCTGCTTGACGAGCCCACCGCTTCGCTGGACGCGGCCAACACCCAGACAGTGGTCGAGCTGATCGGCGAGGCCCGTGCCCGGGGCGCTGCGCTGATGGGCATTTTTCACGATGCCCATGTGGGCGACGCCGTGGCCACGCGACGTGTGCCCGTGGCCGGATTCAGGAGTGCCGCATGAGCGCCAACACACTGTTCACCAACGCCCGTCTGGTGCTGCCCAACGAGGTGGTGCAAGGCAGCCTGCAGGCCAGCCAGGGGCTGATCAGCAGCATCACTGCGGGGAGCACAGCTGCGCCCGACGCCATCGACCTGGAGGGCGACTATCTGTTGCCCGGGCTGGTGGAAATCCACACCGACAACTTCGAGCGCCACCTCATGCCCCGGCCCAAGGTGCAGTGGGCCGAGTTGCCCGCGCTGCTGGCGCACGACGCTGAGATTGCAGCGGCGGGTATCACCACGGTGTTCGACGCACTGGGTGTGGGAGAGGCGGACACAGAGAGCCTGCGCGGCAGCGCCTGGCACAACGTGCTCGACACGCTGGACATGTGCATGGACAAGCAACTGTTACGAGCAGACCACCATCTTCATGTGCGTTGTGAGCTTCCAGCACCCAACACCATTGAATTGTTTGCTCCTTTTCATGACAACGCCCGGCTGTCGTTGATATCACTCATGGACCACACGCCAGGGCAGCGCCAGTGGGAGAACCTGGAGCACGCGAGGATTTACTACATTGGCAAAAAAGGCTGGAGCGAGGACAAGTTCCAGCGCCAGGTGGCCCACGCCGCCGACTTGCAGGAGCGCTACGCACAGCCACACCGGCAGTACTTTGTGGACTACTGCCGCACGCACGGCATTGCGCTGGCCAGCCACGACGACACCACCCTGGCCCACGTCGAGGAAGCGTTTGCCAACGGAGCCAGCATCAGCGAATTTCCCACCACCGAGCTGGCCGCCCGCGCCGCCCACGGTCGTGGCATGTGCACCGTGATGGGCGGGCCGAACGTGGTGCGCGGCGGTTCTCACTCGGGCAACGTGGCCGCCGCCCACCTGGCCAGCCTGGGCCTGCTGGACATTTTGTCCAGCGACTATGTGCCGGGCAGTCTGCTGACCGCAGCGCTGCGCCTGGTGCACGACAGCCTGATGACCCTGCCTCAGGCCGTGGCCACCGTCACCGTCAACCCGGCCCGTGCCGTGGGCATGGCCGACCGGGGTGCTTTGTCTGAAGGTTTGCGTGCGGATCTGGTGCAGGTGCGCCTGGTGGATGTGGCGGACGGCAACCAGCACGCCGTGGTGCGCGCCGTGTGGCGAGAAGGCCAGCGGGTGCTCTAAATGACCGGCGCAGCCACGGACTCAATGCGCTGGTTCCATGTGGCCTCGCACAACCTGCCGCCGCCGGTTCGGTTGTCCGAAACCCCGACCCTTGCTGCCAGTGCCCGTGTCAGCCAGAGCCGGTTCGGACGCTACACAGAGGTGGGCGATCACGCACACGTTAGCGACTCCCAGCTGGACGACTACAGCTACGTGGGTCATCACAGCGAGTTGATGTCGGCCGATGTGGGCAAGTTCGCCAACATTGCCGCCCATGTGCGCATCAACCCGGGTTTTCACCCCACGGAGCGGCCCACGCAACACCACTTCACCTACCGTCGTGCCATGTACGGCCTGGCGGCTGAGGACGATGCAGCGTTTTTCGATTGGCGCCGCCGCCAGCGCGTGGTCATTGGTCACGACACCTGGATCGGACATGGGGTGGTCATCATGCCCGGTGTGCACATAGGCAATGGTGCTGTGGTGGGCAGCAATTCCGTGGTCACACGTGATGTGCCGGCTTACGCGATCGTGGCTGGCGCGCCTGCCACAGTGCTGCGTTCGCGGTTTGCCAAAGACATTGCCCTGGCGATCGAGGCCACCGCCTGGTGGGACTGGCCACACGAGACGTTGGCGCAGCGCATGGACGATTTCTGCGATCTGCGCCGATTTCTGTCGCGGCACGCGCCCCTTGTGCAGTCTGGGGCATTGACAGCATGACACCGGTGGTGACGCAGCCACGGGCAGCACCGTTCAGGCTGGTGACCCTCAACACCTGGAAGTGTGACGGGGCGTACGCCCTGCGTTTGCAAGCCATGACACGGCAGTTGGGCTTGCTGGCCCCGGACGTGGTGGCTTTGCAGGAATGTTTTGCCAGCACCGATGGCGCACACGACACGGCCGGGCACCTGGCCCGAGCCTTGGGCCTGCACAGTGTGGTGGCGCATGCCCGCACCAAAAACCGTCTGTGTGACGGCGTGCAGATGGCCAGTCACTCGGGTATGGCGCTGCTGTCCCGGTGGCCTGTGCGTGCGCACGTCGCGCTGCCGCTGCCCTCGGACCCTGCCGACGGCGAGCGCATTGCCCTCCTGTGTCAGCTGGATGCCGGGCCCCGCACGTTCACGGTTGCCAACGTGCACCTGACCCACCTGCCGTCGGCACATGCACTGCGGCAACTGCAACTGCGCACCGTGCTCGACCACCCCTGGATGCGCGTCCTCACCGACGCACTGGTGGTGTGTGGCGATTTCAATGCCTCCCTGCACGCAGATGAGATCCGGCACTTCACCGTGCCTTCAGGGGCGTGGGTCGACGCGGCACACGCGGCAGGGTTGCGCCCGAAAGTGACCTGTCCGGCTGCTGGCGGTCTCGGCGCTGATCTGGACCACGTGTTGTCCCACGCTGCCTCTCCGCTGCGTTGGCTCGGGGCATTGCTGGCACTGAACAGCCCCGATGCTTTGACGGGCGTTTGGCCCAGCGACCACTTTGCCGTGTGTGTTGACGGCGAATTACTGCCATAAAAATTTCTTCCAGGCTTCAAACGCCTGTCACATGCGCCTTTGACACTGCAGGTTGTCTAGACGAATTCCCCTGAGCCGGAGCGATTCCATGCCCACTGCACTGCACATCCAACACCTCGACAAGCATTTTGGCAACGGCAAACACGCGTTGCAGGACATCAACTTGTCCGTAGAGCAAGGCGAAATGGTGGCGTTGATCGGAGCCTCCGGGTCGGGCAAATCCACCCTGTTGCGCCATGTGGCGGGCCTGATGCTGGCAGACAGCAGCAGCGAGTCCCTGATCGAGGTGGAAGGCCAGGCCGTTCAACGTCAGGGCCGCCTGAGCAAGCACATCCGCAGCGTTCGCTCCCAGGTGGGCTTTGTGTTTCAGCAGTTCAACCTGGTCGACCGCTTGCCTGTGCTGACCAATGTGCTGGTGGGCCTTTTGCACCGCACCCCCCGGTGGCGCGGCTGGCTGCGCATGTTCAACCAGGCAGAGCGTCAACTGGCTCTCGATGCATTGGGCAGAGTGGGCATTGCAGACTGCCATGCGCAGCGCGCCTCCACGTTGTCGGGCGGACAACAGCAGCGTGC
>JAIFMP010000112.1 GCA_020048405.1 Hydrogenophaga sp. | reverse complement strand
CTGGCCGACATCACCACCTGCCTGCCCGAAATGGCCTTCTGGCTGCCGGTGGACCATTTGCCCGCCCACACCATCGACACCCTGTGCCAGCAGAACCTGCTGCCCGGCGTGCCCCGCCCCCCGCTGCCAAAGCGGCAGTTGCATGGCATGTTGATGGGGTTTGCCGACCTCGTGTTCGAACACGGCGGGCGCTACTGGGTGCTGGACCACAAAAGCAACCACCTTGGCCCCGACGGCTCGGCCTACACCCCCGAGGCCCTGGCCCACGCCATGGCCCACCACCGCTACGACGTGCAAGCCGCCCTCTACCTGCTGGCGCTTCACCGCCTGCTGGCTGTCCGGCTGGGGGACAACTACGACCCCGAACAGCACCTTGGGGGCGCGGTGTACCTGTTTCTGCGCGGCATCGACGGCCCTAGCCAAGGCGTGCACTGGGTGCCGCCCAGCCTGCCGCTGCTGACCGCGCTGGATGCTGCCCTGCCTGCAGCACAAGGGGTGGTGGCGTGATGTTTTCGATGCTTTTCATGCCTTTGGCGCTTGTCTGTATTGATAAATCAGCTATCGAATCATGATTCAAGTGCCATTGCCCTTGTCCCTTCCGCTGATCCTGCCCTTGTCGGCTGAAGTGGCCCCTGCCTCGCCCGTCGATGTGCTCGCCATCCTCACCGAATGGAGCGAGTTGGGCCTGTTGCGCCGCCTCGACAGCGCGCTGGCCAATCATCTGTTTTCGCTCGACCCTTCAGCCAGCCCCGCGCTGCTGGTCAGCATGGCCATGCTCTCCCACCTGGAAGGGCGGGGGCACACCTGCCTGCCCGTGGCGGCGCTGGCCGCGCAACCGATGGCCGTGTTGGGCTGGCCCGCCACGCACCATGCTGCCGTGGGCGCGCTGTGGGCCATCGTGGCCACCGACCCTGCCGCATGGCTGGCCGAGGTGCGGCGCAGCCCCGCCGTGGGCGATGCATCTGCGCCCCACGGTCACACGCCGCTGGTGTTGGGCGGCAGTGCCGAAGCCCCGCTGCTGTACCTGCGCCGCTACTTTGGGTACGAAAGCAGCGTGGCCGCCCAGGTGGCCGCCCGCGTGGCCCAGCCCATTGAGGTGGACGCAGCGCTGACACGCCACTGGCTGGACAAACTGTTCGATGCCCCCACACCTTCAGCACCCGCCCCACCGCCCGGCCCTGACTGGCAAAAGCTGGCCTGTGCGCTGGCGCTGCGTGCGGGTCTGACCGTCATCACCGGCGGGCCGGGCACCGGAAAAACCCACACCGCCGCACGCCTGCTGGCCCTGTTGTTTGCCACAGACCCCGAGCCCGACCGCCTGCGAGTGGCCCTGGCCGCGCCCACCGGCAAGGCAGCGGCGCGGCTGCGCCAATCCATTGAAAGCTCGCTGAACGACCTCGGGGCACGGCTGGGCTCAGTGGAGGGCGGTGGTTTGGACCTGGCCCGCCTCACCCGCCGCATGGGCCCCGCCCGCACGCTGCACGGATTGCTGGGTGCCCGACCCAGCACGCGCCAGCTGCGCCACCACGCAGGCAACCCGCTGGACGTGGACGTGCTGCTGGTGGACGAAGCCTCCATGGTCCACCTGGAAATGGTGGCCGCGCTGCTGGCCGCCTTGCCGCCGCAAGCCCGTGTGGTGCTGCTGGGCGACAAAGACCAGCTTGCGTCGGTGGAGGCCGGCGCCGTGCTGGGCGACCTGTGCCAGCACGCGGCGCAGGGGCACTACAGCGAGGCCACCCGCGCCTACGCCCAGGCTGTGGCGGGGGTGGATGTGCCACCGGCGTTTTGGGCTGACCCTGCCACCGCGCCAGCACCGCTGGCCCAGCAAACCGCCATGCTGCGCGAGAGCCGCCGCTTCGGTGGCCCCATTGGCCAACTGGCCCTGGCCGTGAATGCGGGCGATGCGCCCGGTGCCCAACAACTGCTGGCCCACGCGCCCACTGGCAGCCCCCTGCGGCTGTTGCCCCACCCCACGCCCGACGCGTTGCTGGCCGCTTGTGTCAGCACCCAGCCCGGCGCGCCCGCCAGCCACGCCGGGTATTTGCAGGCCATGGCCCAGCGCCCGCCCCAGGCTTTGACCGACCCCGGGGCGCACGCCGCCTGGGTGGTGGGCGTGCTGCGCGCCTTTGAGCGTTTTCGGGTGTTGTGCGCCGTGCATGAAGGGCCTTGGGGCACACAGGCGCTCAATGCGTCCATCGCCCAGGCGCTGGCGGCAGCGGGGCTTCTGCAGCCCAATGGCGCGTGGTACGCAGGGCGGCCCGTCATGGTCACCCGCAACGACGCCGCCTTGGGCGTGTTCAACGGCGATGTGGGCGTGGCCTTGCCCTCGCTTGAAGGGGGGCTGCGCGTGTGGTTTCTGGACGGCGAGGCCCTGCGCTCGGTGGGCGTGGCCCGCCTGGCCGAGGTGGAAACCGCCTTCGCCATGACCGTGCACAAAAGCCAAGGCAGCGAATTCACGCACACCGTGCTGGTGCTGCCTACGGCGGGTGGAGAAGTGTTGACCCGCGAGCTGGTCTACACCGGCATCACCCGCGCCCGCGAAGCGTTCACGCTGGTGGAACCCCGGCCGGGGCTGCTGGCGCAGGCGGTGGCGCGCAAATCACAGCGATTCAGTGGGTTGGCGCAGAGACTGCGGGCCGGTGCGCCGCTAGACTAAGGGGCATGGCGCAGCCAGGCCCTGGCCGCGACCGCTCCAGACGAGGACAACCAGCCATGATTCCCAGCAAACGACGCTTTTTCTGGCGTGCGGCTTTTCAGTCGCCCGCCAAACTGGTCACCCCTGACGGGGAGTTCCAAGCCAAGCTGATGGACATCTCGCTCAAGGGCGCCCTGTTGCAAACGCCCACCCCGTGGCTGGGCCAGCGCGGCATCAAGTGCCAGTTGTTCCTGAGCCTCAACGAAGACACCCAAATTGCCATGTGGTGCACCACCATGCACGTGGATGGTGCCAACGTGGGGCTGCGCTGCGACAACATCGACCTCGACAGCATCACCCACTTGCGCCGCCTGGTGGAGCTGAATGTGGGCGACCACAACATCCTTGAGCGCGACCTGGCCAGCCTCATCAACGACGAACACTCGTCCTGAGCGCGCTTTTTCAGCGTTTTTCCGTCAACCCGCAGGAGAACCACCGTGAGCATTGAAACTACGAACGACTGGTGCTGGACGAAGTGGTGCGCCGCGCCCGCGACCTGCCCAATGCCACCGCCGACATGGTGGCCGACATGGCCTGTGTCGCACTCAACCAATTGCCTGCGCGTTACGTGCGGCATGACGTTGACCTGGTGTTCTACCTGACCGAGGCCGAGCGGCACCAGAGTGAAACCGCCCTGGCCGCCGCGCTGGACTATGCCGAAAAGCTGGTCCTGTCGCGCATGGCGGCGGCCGACGCCACGGTCATCGACGCGGGCTGACGTGTCCCGCACAGCCCCCGCCACCCTTCGTTTCTGGGCCGAGCTGACCACCGCCGATTTCACGCGGCGGGATTTGTCGCGCACCGTGGCCGTGTTGCCCCTGGGGGCCACCGAGCAGCACGGACCCCACCTGCCGCTGTGTGTTGACACCACCCTGGTGGACGGTGTGGTGGCCGCGTGCCTGCCCCACCTGCCTGCTGACTTGCCCGCGTTGTTTTTGCCCACTCAGGCCGTGGGCCTGAGCCCTGAACACGCCGCCTTTCCTGGCACGCTCACTCTGCGGCCGGAAACCGTCATCCGTTTGTGGACAGACATTGCAGAGGGAGTGCATGCCACGGGCGTGAACAAACTGGTGCTGTTCAACGCCCACGGCGGCCATGTGGGCTTGATGGACGTGGTGGCCCGCGACCTGCGCGCCCGGCTGGGGATGCTGGTGTACAGCGTGAGCTGGTTCAACCTGCCGCTGCTGGACGACACCGGGGCCGATGTGAACGCCCGGTTTTCAGCGCACGAGCACCGGTTTGGCATCCACGGTGGCGAGGTGGAAACGGCCATGATGCTGGCGCTGGCCCCGCAACGGTTGCACATGGACGCAGCGCAGGACTTTGCGTCCACCTCGCATACCCGCGCCCAGCAGTTTGACATTCTGGGCAACGGCCGCAGCGCCAAGCTGGCCTGGCAAACGCAGGACTACAACCCCTGGGGTGCCGTCGGCAATGCAGCCGCCGCCACTGCCGACAACGGCCACGCGCTGGTGAAGGCCGCCGGTCGAAGCCTGGCCAGGTTGTTGCAAGAAATCGATCAATTGCCCGGCGACACGTTGCGGGCCGACACCGCTTACACCCCCAAGCCAACTTGAGCGACTCCTGCCGGGGGTTCCCGGTCCGCCTCTCAGGCGTGGGTGATCCAGGCCTGGTGTTCCGCCGCCAGCAAATGCGGCAGGGTGTTGAAGCTCACCAGCCGTTGGCGTTTGGCAGTGCCCACCAGCTCGGTCACGGCGGTGTTGCGGATTTGCAGGTTCAGCTCAATGGTGGTTTCTGGTGGGGTGTGCAGCAGGTGCCCCACCAGGGTGGAAATGGGCCCGCCGCTGCTGACCACCAGCACGTTTTGGTCGGCCATTTGCTGGCGGATGTGCGTCAACGCCCCCACGGCACCGGCCACAAAGTCGGTGTAGGCGGGCATGCCTTCTGGGCTGATGGTGCCGGCCATCCATTGCGCCAGCGCGTCGCGCAACAACCTGAAATGCTGCTTGTAGGCACCCGGCTCGCCGGGCTGCACCAGGTGGCAGGCACGCAGGGCTTTGATGAGCGCCTCGCTGTCGTATTCGTTCAGGCCCGGCCACGTCAGCGGCTCCAGCGTCAGCCCGCTGCCCTGGGCAATGCCCTCCCATGTTTGGCGGTGGCGGCGCAGCGTGCCGGTGATGACCGCGTCCCACACCGGGCCACCATGGGCGGTTTGGGCGCGCAGGTGCTCGCCCAGGCGCATGCTTTGGCGGTGGCCCAGGTCGCTGAGCTGGTCGTAATCGGCGGCGCCAAACGAGGCCTGCCCGTGGCGAATGAGGTGGATGTGTGCCATGCGCCAGATTTTGGGCAAAACATGCCGCTGGCGCTTGTCTCTGCTGCGACTGCAGCTATGGAAAAAATCAAACCCCTTGCAGCACCCGGGCAAACACGGGCGCGTCCACGTTGCCGCCGCACAGGGTCAGCCCCACGCATTGGCC
>JAIFMP010000180.1:23099-23742 GCA_020048405.1 Hydrogenophaga sp. | reverse complement strand
GACACCTCTGCGCCAGCAGCATCTAACCGCGCCACCACCTGCGCCACGGCATCATGGGTTTGGCGGTTGAACAGCCGCAACGTCACCGCATGACCGTCGGTTTGATACTGCGGGCGGCGTTTGCCATAAACCAAAGCTGATCTGAAGATGCGCCGCCGCCCAACGCCGGAAGACTCCACCAACCGCAACTTCACCAGTGCATTGGCCAGGGTGCGGTTTCGTGGCACGGCCTCATGTCGCAAGATGTTTTCAGGGGTGATGCCCGCCACAAACCCGCCCGGGCTGGTGATGACCAGCTCCTGCTTCGAGTGCCGCACCAAAATTTCTCCCGGGTTCAGGTAATCACGGTGGGTCAGCGCGTTCAGCACGGCCTCGCGCACCCCTTCAATCGGGTATTGCGGAATGCGCATTTTGAACAGCCCAAGTTCAATTTCTCGCTCGGGGTTCACCGCCAGGTCATTCTGCCGTTTCGTCTGCGCGAAGCCATTCAGCGGCTGAACCCGCACCTGCCCACTTCCGCCCGCGAAGATGCGCTGCACCAAGTGCAGAACCTGGGCATACCCGCGCTGCTGTCAGCCAACCGCGCATTCCACAAACTGCTGGTCAACGGCGTTCCAGTGCAATACCAACGCGACGGCGAAAC
>JAIFMP010000180.1:0-23085 GCA_020048405.1 Hydrogenophaga sp. | reverse complement strand
AAACTGCGGCCCGACTGGCACAGCGACGACCCGGAGCAGGGTGCAATCAAAATCATCATGACCGGCAGCGCCAGCGACAAAGCTCTGCTGCGCCCCCACATTTACAGCAGCCAGACCAAAAAGCGGCTGGAAAAGCAGTTCAAAGACCCGGCGGACCCGCTGCGCCTGGTCATCGTGCGCGACATGTGGCTCACCGGTTTTGATGCCCCCTGCGTGCACACCATGTACGTTGACAAGCCCATGAAGGGCCACAACCTGATGCAGGCCATTGCCCGCGTCAACCGGGTGTTCAAAGACAAGCAAGGCGGCCTCGTGGTGGACTACATCGGCATCGGCAACGAGCTGAAAGCCGCCATGAAGGAGTACACCGCCAGCAAAGGCCGGGGCAAGCCCACAGTGGATGCCCATGAAGCCCTGTCCCTCATGCTGGAAAAGCTGGATGTGCTGGGAGCCATGCTGCACGGGTTTGACTGGTCAGCCTTCAAGACCGGCGGCCACTCCACATTGGCCGGTGCCGCCAACCATGTATTGGGTCTGCCATCCACGAGCAAAGACAAGAACGGCAAGCCTGTGCGCGATGGCAAAAAGCGGTTTGCAGACGCAGCCCTGGCCCTGAGCAAAGCCTTCAGCCTGTGCTGCACGTTGGACGAAGCCAAAGCCCTGCGCGACCAGGTGGCCTTCATGCAGGCAGTGAAGGTCATCCTGACCAAACGCGACATCACCCAGCAAAAGAAAACCGACGAACAGCGCGAAGCAGCCATCCGCCAAATCATCAACGGCGCGGTGGTGAGCGACACGGTGGTGGATATCTTCGACGCCGTGGGCCTGGAGAAACCCAACATCGGCCTGCTGGATGACGAGTTTCTGGCGCAAGTGAAGAACTTGCCCGAGCGCAACCTGGCGGTGGAGCTGCTGGAGCGGCTGCTGGAAGGCGAAATCAAATCCAAGTTCGCCACCAACATCGTTCAGGAAAAGAAGTTCTCAGACCTCCTGAGCAACGTCATCACCCGGTATCAGAACCGCAGCATTGAAACTGCCCAGGTGATGGAAGAACTGGTGGAGATGGCCAAGAAGTTCCGCGAGGCCGCCAACCGGGGCGCAGAGCTGGGCCTGTCAGACGACGAAGTGCGCTTCTACGACGCGCTGGCCACCAATGAGTCAGCGGTGAAAGAGCTGACCGACGAAACCCTGAAAAAGATTGCCCACGAGCTGACCGAAAACCTGCGCAAGAACATCACCGTGGACTGGGCACAGCGCGAAAGCGTGCGGGCCACATTGCGGCTGATGGTCAAGCGCATCTTGCGCAAATACAAATACCCGCCTGACTTGCAAGACGCGGCCGTGGAGCTGGTCTTGCAGCAGGCAGAAACCTTGGGAGAAAGCTGGAACACATGACCACTGCCACTAACCCCGAATTTGTTCAGCACTGCCTGGATTTGCTCGCCCCCGTGGCACCCTGTACTGCCAAACGCATGTTTGGCGGCTGGGGGCTGAGCACCGAAGGGCTGACGCTGGCCATCATTGCCGACTTGGGCGATGGCGAACGCCTGTGGCTCAAGGTCGATGCAAACACCTTGCCCCAATTTGAAGCCGCCGGGTGCAAGCCCTTTGTGTACCTGGCCAAAGGCAAACCCATGACCATGGGCTACCGCAGCGCCCCCGAAGACGCCATGGAGTCGCCTGCGCTCATGCGGCCTTGGGCTCGGCTGGCCCTGGACGCAGCGGTGCGGGCGCAGGCGGGCAAAAAGCCCAAAAAACCCGCAAACATCTAGCAACAAGCCCTGACGCATCAGACACCAGGGCATTTTTTTCTGACCACCCATGGCACTCCATAACCTCACCCTCTCATTGCAGTACGGCAAGCTGGCCGATGCCGCCACGCACCGCGCTGCGTTGCCCCGCCAAAAGGTGGCGCGTTGGATCCGCCATGCGCTGGAGATCGACGCCGAAATGGCCATCCGCATCGTCGATGCCGAAGAGGGCCAGCAGCTCAACCGCGACTATCGGCAAAAAGACTACCCCACCAACGTGCTGACGTTCGACTACTGCACCGGCCCGGTCATGATGGCCGACTTGGTGCTGTGCGCCCCCGTGGTGGCCCGCGAAGCCGCCGAGCAAGGCAAGACCCTGGCCGACCACTACGCCCACCTTCTGGTGCACGGCACCCTGCACGCCCAGGACTGGGACCACGAAACGTCCGAAGCCGACGCGCAGGCCATGGAGGCCAAAGAAATCGCCATCTTGGCCAATCTGGGCATTGCCAACCCCTACGCCTGAAACCGCACAGCCCAAGGGAAGCACGCCACACTTGTCGTGAGTCGCGGTGCCTCGCCCCAAACGATGACGGGCAGTGCATCTGGTAACCGCGTGGTACCCGATAGATGCAAGAATGGTTCGCTTCTTGCTCTGACTCCTCCACCATGCCCCACACACCCACAGTCCCCACGCCCTCCGACACCGCGTTCTGGCTGGGCGACACCGACGTGTGGCTGCTGGCCGAAGGCAAGCACCTGCGCCCCTGGCAAAAGCTGGGCGCACACCCCACGGTCATGCAGGGTGTCAGCGGTACCGCCTTTGCCGTGTGGGCACCCCATGCCCAGCGCGTGGGGCTCATGGGCGACTTCAACCACTGGCAGCCCCAGCCCATGCGTTTGCGCCCCGAGTGCGGCGTGTGGGAACTGTTTGTGCCGGATGCAAGCGCAGGGGCCTGGTACAAATTTGAAGTGCTGGGGGCCGACGGCCAAACCGTCCACAAATCCGACCCCTACGCCCGCGAGACCGAGCTGCCCCCAGGCAACGCCGCCCGCGTGGCCCCACCGCTCACAGCACAGCCCGAGCGCCCCGCAGCCCCCCACAGCCGCCCCCCCGCGCCCATGGCCATTTACGAGGTGCATGTGGGCTCCTGGCGTCGGCCAGGGGGAGCACACGTCATGCCCACCTGGGACGACCTGACCACCCACCTGGTGCCCTACGCTGCCCACATGGGGTTCACGCACCTGGAGTTGCTGCCCGTCAACGAACACCCGTTTTACGCCTCGTGGGGCTACCAGCCCACCGGCCTGTATGCGCCCACCGCCCGCCACGGCACACCAGAGGCGTTCAAACGCTTTGTGGATGCCGCCCACGCCGCCGGGCTGAAAGTCATTCTCGACTGGGTGCCCGCCCACTTCCCCACCGACGCCCACGCGCTGGCCCGCTTCGACGGCACAGCCCTGTACGAGCACGCCGACCCGCGCGAAGGTTTCCACCGCGATTGGAACACCCTGATCTACAACTTCGGCCGCTTCGAAGTGCGCAACTTCCTGGTGGGCAACGCCCTGTTCTGGGTGGAGCAATACGGCATAGACGGCCTGCGGGTGGACGCCGTGGCCTCCATGCTCTACCGCGACTACAGCCGCCCCGCAGGCGAGTGGGTGCCCAACCGCGACGGTGGCCGTGAAAACCACGAGGCCATCGACTTTTTGCGCGAAGTGCACCGCGTGCTGCACCAAGAAGCCCCGCAGGCCACCACGCTGGCCGAAGAGTCCACCGCCTTCCCCCGCGTCACTGGGCCCGAGGAAGAAGGAGGCCTCGGCTTCGACCACAAATGGAACATGGGCTGGATGCACGACACCCTGGCCTACTTCCAGCAAGACCCTGTGCACCGTCGCTGGCATCACCACAAACTCACGTTTGCCATGATGTATGCCTACAGCGAGAACTATTGCCTGCCGCTGTCGCACGACGAAGTGGTGCACGGCAAAGGCTCACTGCTGGGCAAAATGCCCGGCGACCGCTGGCAACAGTTGGCCAACCTGCGTGCCCTGTACGCCTGGATGTACGCCCACCCGGGCAAAAAGTTGCTGTTCATGGGGGCCGAGCTGGCCCAGCCCACCGAGTGGGCCCACGATGGCCAGCTGCCCTGGCATCTGCTGGACGACCCCGCCCACGCGGGTGTTCAACGGCTGGTAAACGACCTCAACCACGCCTACCGTGGCCAACCCGCCCTGCACGCCCGCGACACCGACCCCGGCAGCTTCCAGTGGCTGGTGGTGGATGACGCCGATCAAAGCGTGTATGCCTTTGTGCGCTACGGCCACACCGCTGCCGACACCCTGGTGGCCGTGGCCAACCTCACTCCCGTGGTGCGCCATGGCCACCGCGTGGGCCTGCCCGACCTGGGGCTGGGCGGGCGCTGGCGCGAGGTGCTCAACACCGACTCGACCCACTACGGCGGCAGCAACACGGGCAACCAAGGCACCTTGCAAGCCGACACCGAACCCAGCCATGGCCAGGCGCACTCCGCCCCGCTGACGCTGCCACCGCTGGCCGTGCTGTGGCTCAGCCCTGTGCCAGAAAATTTATAAGAAAATGGCATCAAACGCTTACAGGTATTGCGTGACCAGCTATTGTTTCAAATGAACTTGTCGCCCACCCCAGACCTGAGCCGAACAGCCCAACACACCTTGGGTGCCACGCTTTGCACCTTGCAAGGCCAGGCAGGCGTGCGGTTTGCCGTGTGGGCCCCCCATGCCACCGCACTGCAAGTGGCCTTGTTCAGCGACGACGGCATGGCCGAATTCCGCCAAGTGGCCCTGCAACCGCAGGGCAATGGTGTGTGGGCCACATTTGTGCCGGGCCTGCAAGCCGGGCAGCTCTATGGCCTGCGGGCCCACGGCCCCTGGCAGCCAGAGGCTGGGCACCGCTTCAACCCCGCCAAACTCCTGCTCGACCCCTGGGCCAAAGCCTTGGCGCACCCCCAAGCGCTCGACCTCGACGGGCTGGCACTTCAAACCGGCCACCACTGCCCCGACCCCTTTCACCCTGAACGCTCGTGGCACCACCACAAGCCAGACCCCAACGACAACGCCCACGCCATGCCACGCTGCGTGGTGGTCGATGCGCAGTCCGAGTGTGCGGCCGGTCACGCCATCGCGCCCGCGCCGCACCTGCCCGATGACCGCGTGCTGGTGTACGAGGCCCACGTCAAAGCCCTGACCCAACTGCACCCCGACGTGCCCCAGGCCCTGCGTGGCACCTACGCCGGCCTGGCGCACCCAGCCATGCTGCAGCACTTGCAAGCCCTGGGCATCACCACCGTCTGCCTGCTGCCCGTGCACACCCACATCACCGAGCGCCACCTGCTGGAGCGCCAACTGGTCAACCACTGGGGCTACAACACCCTCAACGCCTTTGCGCCTGAGCACAGCTACGCGGCCAGCACCCAAGGCCAGCTGCCCCGCAACGGGGCACAGGCCGCCACCGTGGCCAGCGAGTTCCGCCACATGGTGGACACCCTGCACCGGGCAGGCATGGAGGTGGTGCTCGATGTCGTGTTCAACCACACCTGCGAAAGCGACCCCGACGGCCCCACCCTGAGCTGGCGTGGTCTGGGCCAGGCCGACTGGTACGCCATGAGCCATGACGGCATTCCCCACAACTTCAGCGGCTGCGGCAACAGCCTGAACACCAGTGAGCCCCGCGTGCTGCAGTGGGTCATGGACAGTCTGCGCTGGTGGATGCAGGTGTACGGCGTTGATGGTTTCCGCTTTGACCTGGGCGTCTCGCTGGGCCGCGATGCGGCTCTGGGCCACCGCTTCAACCCGCACCATGCGCTGCTGGCTGCCATGGCCCAAGACCCCGTGCTGGCCGGTGTGCGCCTGATTGCCGAGCCCTGGGACGTGGGGCCCGACGGCTACCACACCGGCGGCTTCGCCCCCGGCTGGAGCGAGTGGAACGACCGCTTCCGCGACACGGTGCGCGCTTACTGGCTGTGCCACCCCACCACGCGGGGCGAGCTGGCCACTCGGGTCAGTGCCTCGTCCGATGTGTTTGCCCGTGGCCCCCTGGCCCGCCAGCGCCCCCCCACCGCCAGCATCAACCTGCTGACCGCGCACGACGGCTTCACCCTGCACGACCTGACGGCCTACACACTCAAACACAACCAAGCCAACGGCGAAGACAACCGCGACGGCCATGGCCACAACCTGAGTGCCAACGCCGGCATCGAAGGCCCCAGCACCGACGCCGCCGTGCTGCACCGCCGCGCCACCTGGCGCAGGGCCCTGCTGGCCACCCTGTTTTGCGCACAGGGCACACCACAACTGCTGGCGGGCGACGAAATGGGACACACCCAGCAAGGCAACAACAACGCCTATTGCCAGGACAACCCCCTGACCTGGCTGCACTGGGCCCAGGCCGATACCGAACTGACCGCCTTCGTGGCGGGCCTGGCCGCACTGCGACGCCGCCATCCCGGGCTGCGACACCCACACTGGTTCACGGGGCAGCCCTCGGCCACACACCCGCACAGCGGGCCGGACCTGATGTGGCACGACGCCCACGGCAAGCCCCTCGGCCCCATCGAGTGGCAAGACCCTTACCACCGCACTCTGGCCGCCACCATCGCCACCGGCGAAAGCGGCCACCCCCCCACCGAACGCCTGTTCCTGGTGTGGCACGCCCACGCCGGCCTGACCACTCTCACCCTGCCGCCCGGTCACTGGCAGCTGGTCTTGGACAGCGCCAATGCCTGGGTGGCCGACAGTCACACCTCCGGCACACTGGCCGTCAACCGTCAGCGGGAAGGCCATCTGGTGCTGACCGAGCCCGGCGTGTTGCTGCTGGTCCAGCCCTTGTGCGTTCCACAAAGCCCCGACCCTTTCACTTCATGAACCTGCCCCTCCACCCTCTGTTAAACCGCCGCACCAGCGGCGTGCTGCTGCACATCACCAGCCTGCCAGGGCCCCACGGCTCGGGCGACCTGGGGGCCGGTGCACGCCACTTCGTTGACTGGCTGGCCGCTGCCGGGCAGTCGCTGTGGCAAATCCTGCCGCTCAACCCTGCCGGGGCAGGGCACTCCCCCTACCAAAGCGTCTCGGCCTTTGCAGGCGACCCGGGTCTGATCGACCTGCAAGAGCTGGTAGACCGGGGTTGGCTGCCTTGGTTGCCTCATTTGGGTTTTGACCACCACCGCTGCGACTTTGCGCGCGTCACCCCCTACCGGATGAACTGCCTGCGCCAGGCCTGGGAAGGCTTTTGCGCCAAGGCCAGCCAAGGTTGCGCCGATGGACTGGCCCAATTCGCACACGAACACGCGCACTGGCTGGACGACTACGCCCTGTTCATGGTGCTGCACGACCACCACGGGGCACCCTGGTCTGAATGGCCCACCGAACTGGCCCAGCGCGACCCCGAAGCCCTGGCACGCGTGGAGGCGCTGGCGGGACACGAAGTGGGTTTTTGGAAGTTTGTGCAATGGCGCTTTTGGCTGCAGTGGCAAGCGCTGCGCGATCGGGCCCACGAGCGGGGCATCCACATCGCGGGCGATGCCCCCATTTTTGTGGCCCACCACAGTGCCGATGTGTGGGCCCACGCCTCCGAATTTGAGCTTGATGAACAGCACAACCCTGCCGTGGTGGCTGGCGTACCGCCCGACTACTTTTCTGCCACGGGCCAACGCTGGGGCAACCCGCTCTACCGCTGGGACACCATGGCCCAAACCGGCCACCGCTGGTGGAAAGACCGGCTGGCCCACCTGTTCAAACAAGTCGACGTGGTGCGGCTCGACCACTTCCGTGGCTTTGAGGCGCACTGGGAAATTCCCGCCAGTGAACCCACCGCGGTGGCTGGCCGCTGGCAGCCTGGTCCAGGCACCGCCTTTTTTGATGGATTGCAAGCCGAGCTGGGCACATTGGCCATCATTGCTGAAGACCTGGGCCTGATCACCGACACCGTGACCGCCCTGCGCAACCATTGTGGCTACCCTGGCATGCGCATCCTGCACTTTGCGTTCGGCAGCGGGCCCCACAACCCCTACCTGCCGCACAACTATGAGCACCACACGGTGGCCTACACCGGCACCCACGACAACGACACCACCGTGGGCTGGTGGAAAAGCGCCAGCCCTGCCGAAAAAGCCGACGCACTGGCCTACCTGGGCCCCGGCATGGCCACCGAGCCACACTGGACCATGGTGCGCGCACTGTCGGCATCGGTGGCCAACACGCTGATCATGCCGTTTCAAGACGTGCTGGGCCTGGATGGAACCCACCGAATGAATACCCCAGGCCTTGCCACCGGTTGCTGGCAATGGCGCTTTGCCTGGTCACAGGTAGACCACACCCCCGCAGAGCGCCTGTATGCCTTGGCCAAAGTACACGGCCGCCTGCCGCAACGCCCGTGAATTCCACTGGCCGCCACACCCCCCCAAAACCCCAGGAGACAACCATGGAACGTCACAACACCCCTCAACAGCTGGCCAAACGCACCGTCGCACTGGTGCTGGCAGGTGGGCGCGGCTCGCGCCTGCACGCCTTGACCGACCGCCGCACCAAACCGGCGGTGTATTTCGGCGGCAAGTTCCGCATCGTGGACTTTGCGCTGTCCAACTGCCTGAACTCGGGCGTGCGCCGCATCGGCGTGGTCACGCAGTACAAGTCGCACAGCCTGCTGCGGCACCTGCAACGCGGGTGGAGCTTTTTGCGCAACGAGTTCAACGAGTTCATCGACCTGCTGCCCGCCCAGCAGCGCATGGACGACGAAAGCTGGTACCTGGGCACCGCCGACGCGGTGTACCAAAACCTGGACATCCTGCGCGGCCACAAGCCTGAATACATCCTGGTGCTGGCCGGGGACCACATCTACAAAATGGACTATGCCGAGCTCATTGCCGACCATGTCGCCCAAGGCAAAGCCTGCACGGTGGCCTGTATCGAAGTGCCGCTGGCAGAGGCCACGGCCTTTGGCGTCATGGCCATCAACGACCAGCGGCACATCGTCAGCTTCACCGAAAAGCCCGCCCACCCCGCGCCGATGCCCGGCAAGCCCGACAAAGCCTTGGCCAGCATGGGTATTTACGTGTTTGATGCCAAGAAGCTGTTTGCCGAACTGGAGGCCGACGCAGCCACCCCCGGCTCCAGCCGAGACTTTGGCAAAGACATCATCCCCGCGCTGGTGGCCCGTGGCGAAGCTGCCGCACACCCCTTTGACCTGTCGTGCGTAAAAAGCAGCCCCGAAGCCCCCGCCTACTGGCGTGATGTGGGAACGGTCGATGCCTATTGGGCGGCCAACCTCGACCTGACCAACACCGTGCCCGAGCTGGACATGTACGACCGCGAATGGCCGATCTGGACGTACCAGGAGCAGCTGCCCCCCGCCAAATTTGTGTTTAACGACGACGGACGTCGGGGCTCGGCGGTGGACTCGCTGGTGTCGGGTGGCTGCATCATTTCCGGGGCCTCGGTGCGCCGCTCGGTGCTGTTCTCCAAGGTGCGGCTGCACTCCTATGCCTCGATCGAGGAGGCTGTGATATTGCCCGAGGTGGACATTGGCCGGCACTGCAAACTGCGCAAGGTGGTGATCGACTTCGGCTGCAACATTCCCGACGGCATGAGCATCGGGCTGGACGCGGCCGAAGATGCCCGCCGCTTTTTCCGCACGCCCCAAGGTGTGGTGCTGGTCACCCGCGACATGCTGGAGCGACTGGCCCAGGCCTCCACTGGCGCCCCAGGTGGCTGACCCATGGGCTTGAACGTACTGCAAGTCTGCGCCGAGGTTTACCCCCTGCTGAAAACCGGGGGCTTGGCCGATGTGTGCGCCGCCCTGCCCCCTGCACTGGCGGCGCAGGGGGCAGATGTGCGGCTGCTGCTGCCCGCATTTCCGGCGCTGGTGGCCGGCGTCACGCCCCGGGGCCCGGCCCTGCCGCTCCCGCCGGGCGGCAGCATGGGCCTGCCCGCTGGGCTGGGGCCGGTCGCCGCGTCGGCCCAAGGGGCGGCGCCCTGGCTGCAGGCAGGCCACCTGAACGGCAGCGCACTGCCCGTATGGCTGCTGCACGCACCCGGCCTGTATGGCCAGGAAGGCAATCCGTATGTGGACGCCCAAGGTCAACCGTGGGGCAACAGCGCCGAGCGGTTTGCCTGGCTGGGTTGGGCCGCCGCCCTGCTGGGCAGCGGCCTGTGCCCCACTTGGCACCCCGATGTGGTGCACGCCCACGACTGGCATACCGGCCTGGCACCCGCTTACCTGAACAAGCTGCGCAAGCATGGCCGCCCCACTGCCGCCTCGGTGTTCACCATTCACAACCTGGCCTACCAAGGGGTGTTTGACCCGGAGGTACGCACCGCCCTGGGCCTGCCCGACAGCCTGTTTCACATGCAGGGGCTGGAGTACCACGGCCAGGTGTCGTTCATGAAAGCCGGGTTGAAGTACAGCCAGGCCATCACCACGGTCAGCCCCACCTATGCGCGCGAAATCACCGGGCACGAACAAGGTTGCGGCCTCGACGGCGTGCTGCGCAAACGCCAGGCACAGTTGCACGGCATCCTGAACGGGGTGGACAACACCGTCTGGAACCCAGCTGCCGACCCAGTGGTTCAGCCCGGGTTTGATGCCACGGACCTGGGTGGCAAAGCCCAAGCCAAAGCCCGGCTGCAGCAGCGCATGGGGCTGAAGGTCAAAGCCAAAGCCCTGGTGTTCACCGTGGTCAGCCGACTGACCGAGCAAAAAGGCCTGCACCTTTTGCCCGCCGTGATCGACGAGCTGGTGCAGCGTGGTGGCCAGCTGGCCGTGTTGGGCACCGGCGATGCGGGCATTGAAGCCGCGCTGCACCAAGCCCAAAACCGCCACCCCGGGCAAGTGGCCCTGCACATCGGCTACGACGAGGCACTGGCTCACACCCTGATTGCAGGTGCCGACGTGATCATGGTGCCCAGCCGCTACGAGCCCTGTGGCCTCACGCAGCTGTACGGCCTGCGCTACGGCACCTTGCCCCTGGTGCGGGCAGTGGGTGGCCTGGCAGACACCGTGGTGGACTGCAGCCTGGAACACCTGGACGACGGCAGTGCCAGCGGCTTTGTGTTCCAACACCTCGACGTTGCGCCGTGCCTTTGCCCTGTACCGCCGCCCAGCCGACTGGCGCGCCGTGCAACGCCACGCCATGGGTTTGCGCTTCGACTGGGACCGTGCCGCCACCGCGTATCAGCACGTGTACCGCCAGGCTTTGGCCGACCACCGCACTCCCCATGGCACGGCTCATGCTTGACGGGTCAGATCAGCACACCCACCCATTTTTCAAGCCTTTTAGGCACCCAGCCCATACCCATACTGCGTAAGCAGCTATTCTTTTCAGAATGCATCCCATGCCCCACAACCTGTTGACCCCCGCCACCAGCGCGACCAGCGCACCGTTTGAATACGACCACCTGGACAACACGGTGGATGCGCTGCGCAAATCCATTGCCAACCGGCTGGTGTACGCGGTGGGCAAAGACGTGCGTTCAGCCACCCGGCGCGACTGGCTGTTTGCCCTGTTCCACGCCGTGCGCGACCGCATGATGCACCGCTGGCGCGAGACCCTGGCCACCGCTGCCGACCAGGACTCCAAGCGTGTGTACTACCTCAGCATGGAGTTCCTGACCGGCCGAGCGCTGACCAACGCGCTGCTGGCCGTGGGCATTTACGACGATGCCAAAACCGCCTGCACCCAGCTGGGTGCCGACTTTGACGCGCTGATCGACCTCGAAACCGACGCAGGCCTGGGCAACGGCGGCTTGGGACGCCTGGCGGCGTGTTTCCTCGACTCGCTGGCCACCGTGGGCTTGCCGGGCATGGGCTACGGCATCCGCTACGACTTCGGCATGTTTGCCCAGCGCATCCAGGACGGCCGCCAGGTGGAAGAGCCCGACTACTGGCTGGTCAACGGCAACCCCTGGGAATTCATGCGCCCCGAGTTCAGCTACCCGGTGCACTTTGGCGGGCGGCTGGTGCAGGAGGGCGAGCGCGTGCGCTGGGTCGACACCGACGACGTGATTGCCACGGCCTACGACAGTGGCGTGCCCGGCCACGAACTGAGCAGCGTGACCACCCTGCGCCTGTGGACGGCCCGCGCCAGCAGCGGCATCAACCTCGACGCCTTCAACAAAGGCGACTACATGAAGGCCGTGCAGGCCAAAAACGACTCGGAAAACGTGTCGCGCGTGCTCTACCCTGACGACAGCACCGACCACGGCAAAGAGCTGCGCCTTCGCCAGGAATACTTCTTCGTCAGCGCGTCGCTGCAAGACATCCTGCGCCGCTACCTGAAAAACCACGGCAGCTTCGATCAACTGGCCGACAAGGTGGCCATCCACCTGAACGACACCCACCCCGCCCTGGCCGTGCCGGAAATGATGCGCCTGCTGGTGGACGAACACAGCCTGGAATGGGACGCCGCCTGGGCGCTGTGCCAAAACATCTTCAGCTACACCAACCACACGCTGATGAGCGAGGCCCTTGAAACCTGGCCGGTGGAGATGATGGGCCGCCTGCTGCCCCGCCACCTGCGCATCATTTACGACCTGAACGCGCGCTTTCTGGCGCAGGTGCACGAGTGCTTCCCCAACGACAACGACCTGCTGCGCCGCGTGTCGCTGATTGACGAACGTGGCAACCGCCGCGTGCGCATGGCCTACATCTCGGTGCTGGCCAGCCACAAGGTCAACGGCGTGTCGGCCCTGCACAGCAACCTGATGGTGGAAACCATCTTTGCCGACTTTGCGCGCATCTTCCCCGAGCGCTTCTGCAACAAAACCAACGGCATCACGCCCCGGCGCTGGCTGTCGCAGGCCAACCGCCCGCTGTCGGCACTGATCGACAGCCGGATTGGCACCACCTGGCGCCGCCACCTGGACGAACTCAGCGCCCTGCGCCCGCTGGCCGCCGAGCCCGAGTTCAACAACGCCTTTCGCCTGGCCAAAGCGCAAAACAAAAAACGGCTGGCCGAGCGCATCGCCCAGGAAACGGGCGTGATCGTCAACCCCGACAGCCTGTTTGACGTGCAGATCAAGCGCATGCACGAGTACAAGCGCCAGTTGCTGAATGTGCTGCACGTGGTCACCCGCTACCACCAGATACTGGCGCAGCCCAACGCCAACTGGGTGCCGCGCACCGTCATCTTTGGCGGCAAGGCGGCGTCGGCCTACTACATGGCAAAACTGGTCATCAAGCTCATCAACGACGTGGCGCGGGTGGTGAACCACGACAAACGCGTGGGCGACAAGCTGAAGGTGGTGTTCCTGCCCAACTACCGCGTGTCACTGGCCGAGGTCATCATCCCGGCGGCTGATTTGTCCGAGCAGATTTCCACTGCCGGCACCGAAGCCTCGGGCACGGGCAACATGAAATTTGCGCTGAACGGCGCACTGACCATCGGCACCTGGGACGGCGCCAACATTGAAATTGCTGAAAACGTGGGGCTGGACAACATCTTCATCTTCGGCAACCGCACCGAACAGGTGGCCGCCCTGCGCGCCAGCGGCTACAACCCGCGCCGCTACTACGACCACAACTACGACCTGAAAACCGCCATCGACCGCATCGCCGAAGGCGCGTTCAGCCCGGAAGAGCCCAACCGCTTCCACGACATCACGCGCACGCTGCTCGAATCAGACTATTACCTGCTGCTGGCCGACTATGCCGACTACCTGGCCACCCAGCACAAGGTGGACGAGCTGTACCGCCGCCCCACCGAGTGGACACGCCAGGCCATCTTGAACGTGGCGGGCATGGGCGCGTTTTCGTCGGACCGCACCATCCGCGAGTACGCCGATGAGATCTGGAACGTCAAGCCTGTGTTTTCACCTGGCGACACCCCGGTCTGAAAGGTAGCCGGCCACCCAGGTCGGTACCGCATCGGGCGGCATGGGCCGTGCAATGCCGTAGCCTTGCACGGTTTCACACCCGAGGGCCAACAACTGTTGTCCTTGCGAGTGGGTCTCCACACCCTCTGCCGCCACTTGGCGGCCGAACAACTGGGCAATGTTGATCACAGCCCCCACCAACGCCAGATCGTCCTTGTCATCGCGCATGTTGCGCACGAACGACTGGTCAATTTTCAGCGTTTGCACCGGCAGGTGCTTCAAATAGCTCAGCGATGAGTAGCCCGTGCCGAAATCATCCAGCGAAAAGGCAATGCCCAATTGCCCGCACTGCGTCATCAGCGACCTCATGGCGCGGATATCGCCCAAGGCCACCGATTCCAAAATTTCAAACTCCAGCAGCGTGGGCGACACGTCGGTGTGCCGCGCCAGCATGCCCTTGAGCCGCTCCAGAAAGTCGCCCCGCTGAAACTGCCGCGCCGCGATGTTGACGCTGACAGGCCACAGATGTCCCAGCTTGCCCCAGTCAGACATTTGCTGAAGGGCCTGGTCGGTCACCCACTCCCCTATGTCGACGATCACGTCGGTTTGCTCCACCATGGGTAAAAACCGCAACGGGGGCACCAGCCCCTCCTGCGGATGCTGCCAGCGCAGCAAGGCTTCAAACCCCACCACCTCACCGGTACGCAAGTTGACCTTGGGCTGGTAATGCAAACACAACTCGCCATCCCGCAAGGCCTCCCGCACACGCTCCACCGTTTGACGGGTGGACTGCATTTGCCGGTCTTGGGACACATCAAACTGGTGGTAGCGGTTGCGGCCTGACTGTTTGGCCACGTACATTGCCTGATCAGCGTGCCGCAACAGGGTGTCGGCGTCTGCATCGTCATCGGGGAATACCGTCATGCCGATGCTGGCCGAAACCCTGATGCGGTGCCCCGCAATCTCAAATGGCTCGGCCAGCAACGACAGAAGGCGCAACAGGGCACCACTGAGAGTGGCGCTGTCTTCGAGGTCTTCAAACAACAGCACGAACTCGTCGCCCCCAAGACGGCACAAGGTATCCAACCCCCTGAGCTCGGCGGTCAGACGCTGTGCCGTCTGCACCAGCAATTCATCACCCACTTCATGCCCGTAGGTGTCGTTCACCGGTTTGAACTGGTCCAGGTCGAGCATGCACACGGCCAACTGCGTTCGCTGGCGACGGGCGCGCTCCAGGGCACGGGCAAAGCGATCAGCCAGTACCACACGGTTGGGCAATCCCGTGAGGGCATCATGGCCTGCCTGCCACTGAAGGCGGTCTTGAATTTTGTGCTTGTCAGATACGTCGCGAAACACCAGCACGCAGCCCAAGACCTCACCATCCGGGGCAAAAATAGGAGACACGGTCGATTCGACGATGGCCTCATGGCCTGAGCGAGACACCAGCAACCCCTCCCCCGGTACGGCGGCCTCAGGCCAGGCGCTGTCCTGACCACCGGGCGAGAAAGCGGTCTGCGTCGCCGCCAGCGCCAGCACGCGGGCCACAGGCTCTGGCTGCGACTGCCGGGTCACCGGATCCTGAAGCTGAAAAATATCTGCCAGCAAGCGGCCCCGTACATCGTCGCTGCACCAGCCCGTGAGGTTTTCGGCCACGGCGTTCATGAATGTGATGTGTGCACGCTCATCGGTGGTGATGACCGCATCACCAATCGAAGCCAGCGTGACCTGCGCCAACTCCTTTTCCGCGTTGAGCTCCGTCTGCAGCTTGCGCTCGATCCGCATGCGCGATTCGAGTGCATCGAGCATGAAGTTGAAGGCTTGGGCCAAGTGCGACAACTCGTCTGTGCCACGGATATCTGCCCGCCGTTCGACAGACCCCATACGCACCGCATCTGCCAATAGCGCCAGGTCACTGAGCCTGCGCGTGAGCCGCCGGGCCAGAATCCACGCCAACACCACGCCCACGCCAATGGCCAAAGTGGTGTACAAAAACCCACTTCGGGTGATGGACTCCAGACGAGCCGCGGCATTGCTTTGCCCCACGCCCACCCTTACCCAGCCCAGTCGCTGCGCATTGGCTGTGACGGGCGTCACCACATCCACCAGCGCATCGGTTTGCGACAGTATTTGTACAGGGCTGGCCAGCGCAACAGAGAAAGTCGGTGCATCCAACGCGTACTGGCCAAGGTGAGCGGGGTCAGAGTGCGCCAGAATTTTTCCATTGGGATGAATGGCCATGACGTGAAGCACGCCTGGGTATTTGGCCACGGCCATGACGAGCTCTTGCAGCCCGGACAAGTCCGACGACAGCATGGGCGTGATGGCCGTCACACTGAGCGTTTCAGCCAGATACTTGGCCTGATCCACCTGGCTATCGGTCAGAAACTCGTGCTGCCTGACCGACAAGTCCATCACAAAGAGCGTCATCATGGCGGCGTGCACCAAAGCCACGCCCCACACCAACTGGCGTCTCACGCTCGATGAAAAAAACGCATCCAGCAACGCCCCGAATGACCTCATGGCAGTTTTCTCACTTTGGCATCGAACTCCTTGAGAAAGGCATCCACCACATCGAAATCAGCGTTGCTGGCTTTGACAAAACCGCTGGTGTCAATTTGGGACAACAACCGCAGACCCTCTGGACTCTCATGGAGCGTGGTGAGCAAATGCTGCACCTTGTCGCGAACCGACTGTGGCACCGTGCTTTGGGCAATGACCGCGTTTTGGATGAGCTGGGGAGTTTGCCAAATGACGTGCAGTTGCGACGCTTCCTTTGGATTGGTCTTTTGAAACGCCGCCCATGCAACGGGCCACGTCGCAGCGGCTGCACTCTCGCCCATGTAGGCATTCATGATGGAAGATGTGTGCGTGCCTACATACTTGTTGGTGATGTCTTTTTCAACATCGACACCGTTATTCTGCAGATACAACTGGGGCATCATGGCCGCTGCCAAAGCCGTAGGGGCCGGGTAACTCACCACCTTGCCCTTGAGGTCCTGGGGGGTTTGAATGGCGCTGTCTTTGCGGACGATGAACACACCCCGAAAAGCATCGTCGTTTCCCATTTTCGCCACGACCTCGTACCCCCAGCCGCGCGCCAGAGCAGCGTGGTAAGGGTTGGGCAGGGCAAATTGCGGAACACCTTCTTGCAACTTGCGTTCGAAATCAGCGTAGTCGCTTGAGGCATCCAGCACCACATCGACCCCATCCAGGCTCCGACCCAGGTAGGCCATGAGCGGCTGGAACATCTGGTGCAACCGCTGAGGGTTTTGCAGCGGATGCACGGCGAAAATGTACCGGGTGACTGGTTCACCGCCCGGCAATCTGTCGCCATACCGGGGGCCCACGGGTGCATCCGGTTTCTCACACGCTGCCAACAACAGCACCAAGCACAACCCCAGCCACACGCGCATTCGGCAATCGGCATGCCCGAGCAACCTCAACCTCCACCTGTTCGTTTCCACGAGCTGCTACCTTTCATCGCTCGGCTTCACACCGATCGCCGTCGCATCCTAACGGCCCCAAGGAGTGCGCAGGCTCTCAATGTATTCGAATAGGGATCGTGACAGGCCCATCATTTACCAGATGCACCTGCATGTCGGCCGCAAACTGCCCGGTGGCCACCTGGGGGTGGGCGGCGGTGGCCAGCGCCACAAACAACTCGTACAGGCGACGGCCCTCGTCGGGCGGTGCGGCCTGGGTGAAGCTGGGGCGGTTGCCGCCGCTGGTGTCGGCGGCCAGGGTGAACTGGCTGACCACCAGCAAGCCGCCGGGCGTGCCCTGGCCATCAAGGTCTTGCACGCTGCGGTTCATCTTGCCCGCGTCGTCGGCAAAAATGCGCAGCTTCAACAGCTTGGCCAGCAGCTTGTGCGCATGGGCATCGGTGTCGCCGCGCTCGGCGCACAGCAGCACCAGCAGGCCAGGGCCGATCTCGCCCACTGCTTGACCGGCCACATCCACCCGGGCCTGGGCAACGCGCTGGATCAGGGCTTGCATGAAGGGCTCAGCCCAGGGTCACGCGCGCAAACTTGCGCTTGCCGACCTGCACCACGTAGGTGCCTGGATCCAACTTCAGGCCCTTGTCGGACACCACGCTGGAGTCAACCCGCACACCGCCGCCTTCGATCAGGCGACCGGCTTCGGTGGTGGACGGGGCCAGTCCTGCAGCTTTCAGCAATGCGCCAATGCCCATCGGGGCGCCGCTCAGGCTGATGTCCGGAATGTCATCCGGCACGCCACCTTTGCTGCGGTTGATGAAGTCCTGCTCAGCCGCTTCGGCCGCTGCTGCGCTGTGGAAACGGGCAGTGATTTCCTTGGCCAGCGCCACCTTGGCGTCTTTGGGGTTGCGGCCAGCAACCACCTCGGCCTTCAGGGCGGCAATCTGTGCCTCGGTCTGGAAGCTCAGCAGCGTGTACCAGTCCCACATCAGGGTGTCGCTGATGGACAGCACCTTGGCGAACATGCTGTTGGCCTCTTCGGTGATGCCGATGTAGTTGTTTTTGGACTTGGACATCTTGTCCACCCCGTCCAGACCCACCAGCAGCGGCATGGTCAGAATGCACTGAGACTCCTGGCCATATTCGGCCTGCAAATGACGACCCATCAGCAGGTTGAACTTCTGGTCGGTGCCTCCCAACTCAAGGTCGGACTTGAGTGCCACCGAGTCGTAGCCCTGCATCAGTGGGTACAAAAACTCATGCACGCTGATGGGGGTGCCCGCGTGGAAACGGTCATGAAAATCGTTGCGCTCCATCATGCGCGCCACGGTGTACTTGGCGGCCAGCTGGATCATGCCCATGCTGCCCAGCGGCAGGCTCCACTCGCTGTTGTAGCGAATTTCGGTTTTGGCCGGGTCGAGCACCAGGCTGGCCTGCTTGTAATAGGTTTCGGCGTTGGCCTTGATCTGCTCAGGGGTCAGCGGTGGGCGGGTGCTGTTGCGGCCAGACGGGTCACCGATCAGGCTGGTGAAGTCGCCAATCAAAAAGATCACCTGGTGCCCCAGATTCTGCAGTTGGCGCATCTTGTTCAGCACCACGGTGTGGCCGATGTGGATGTCGGGCGCGGTGGGGTCCAGGCCCAGTTTGATGCGCAGCGGTTGGCCGGTGGCCTCGCTTTTGACCAGTTTTTTGAGCCAGTCGGCCTGGGGAATCAACTCTTCACACCCACGCAGGGTGACTGACATGGCCTCTTGCACCGCATCGCTCACGCGTGCAGACACGGGCTCTGCAGCGGCGACGTCAGGAGATGCATGGGTGGGCTGGTTCATAGGGTTTTCTCAGGTGTCAAGCCCAGGGGCGGGGCTATACTTTGCGGTTGTTTTAAATAGCAATTTTAGGCCGAGCGTCTGTTCGCCAAGCCACCCGCCACGCAGACATTCCCTCTGGGATGCCAACCGGCCAACGTCTCCCGGTATTCATACATGCTTCTTTTTCTGTCAACGGTTACACAAACGGCGGCTCGCTCCCTCAAAGCGCACCCTCGCCGTGTGGTGGCTGCCATTGGTGCACTGCTGTTAGGCACGGGTGTTACGGCCTTCGGCATAGCGCCTTTGGCCCCGGATGCCGCTGAGTTGCCCGTTCGCCAGGTGCTGCAGGCCGTTCAGCTGGACGACGCGCCGTACACCCGCTGGGCCGATCTGCCCCAAAGTGCTCCCGATGCACTGGTGTTGTACCGGCATGGCCACACGCGGCGCGACGACACCGCCGGCTCCCTGTTGCAGCGCCTGGGAGTCAACGATCCCCAGGCAACCGCGTTTCTGCGCACATCGCCGCAAACCCGGGGCCTCCTGGCTGGCCGTGCGGGCAAACTCGTGACTGCTGAAACCGATGGTCGCCAAGGATTGCTCAAGCTAACGTTCAAGTGGGCTACCGGCGAACAATCACAGAATTTCAACAAACTGGTTATTGAGCGCAATGCTGCGGGTTTCAAAGTCATAGCATCTGTCGGCGCCCTCACGGCTGCCACCCGCATGGGCAGTGGGACCATTTACACGTCGCTGTTCGCGGCCACCGATGCTGCCAACCTGCCTGACCCGGTGGCCAACCAGTTGGCTGAGATTTTCAGCGCCGATATCGACTTCCGCCGAGACCTGCGGCGCGGCGACCGTTTCAGTGTCATTTACGAATCACTCGAGGCCGATGGTGAGCCCATGCGCGTGGGCCGCATCGTCAGCGCCGAGTTCGTCAACGATGGCAATGCACTGCGCAGTCTTTGGTTCCAGGAGCCAGGTCTGAAAGGCGGCTACTACTCTTTCGATGGCCAGAGCAAGCGCCGCTCTTATCTCGCCTCCCCCTTGGCGTTTTCCCGTGTCAGCAGCGGCTATGGGATGCGGTTCCACCCGGTCAGCGGGGGCATCAAACCGCATTTGGGCGTGGACTTTGCTGCGCCCACTGGCACGCCAGTGCGCGTGGTCGGCGATGGCGTGGTGGAGTTTGCAGGCTGGCAACGCGGGTACGGCAACGTGGTAACGGTCAACCACCGCAACGGGCACTCCACGGTCTATGCCCACCTCAGCCGCATCCATGTCCGAAAAGGCGAACGAGTGGAGCAAAGCGCGTTGATCGGTGCCGTGGGCTCCACCGGCGTATCCACCGGGCCACACCTGCACTTTGAATTCCGCGACAACGGCGTTCACAAAGACCCATTGACACTGGCCAAACAAGGCGAAGCCGTACCTGTGTCTGCCAGCGCCCGCGCAGCGTTCAACGCAGTGGCGCAGCGCATGGCCGTGGAATTAACCGCAGCAGCGCAATACACCACCGCCAGCGCGGAGTGACAGGGCAGTTCATCGGCCTGATGTCTGGCACCTCGCTTGACGGGGTGGATGGGGTGGTGCTTTCATTCACAGGCAGTGGCATGCGTGTGACCCACGCTCATCACCTGCCCATGCCGGCCAACCTGCGCCGAGATTTTCTGGCGTTGAACGCGCCCGGCCCCAACGAGTTGCACACAGCTGCCTTGGCGACCAACGCTTTGATGCAGTGTCATGCTCAAGTGGTGCATGCGCTGTTGCGTGCCTCGGGCTTCAGTGCTTCAGACATCACCGCCATCGGGGTACATGGCCAAACCGTGCGTCACCAGCCGGGCCCCGTGGGGGCGCTGGCCGACTTGCACCACCCGTGGAAAGCCTACAGCGTACAGCTGTGCAACCCGGCTTTGCTGGCGGAGCTGTGCGAAATTTCAGTGGCGGCGGACTTTCGCAGCCGCGACGTGGCGGCAGGAGGCCAGGGTGCGCCTTTGGTGCCAGCATTTCACCGTGCCGTGTTTGGTCGCGAAGGTTCGTCCGTGGCTGTGGTCAATGTGGGTGGAATGGCCAATGCCACGTTGCTGGAGCCAAGTAACGCAGTTACAGGGTTTGACACCGGCCCCGGCAACGTGCTGATGGACCTTTGGTGCGAAAAGCACACCGGCCAAACCTACGATGGCAACGGCAGTTGGGCACAGTCTGGTGTGTGCCATGAACCACTGCTGGCAGATTTGTTGGCAGATCCTTACTTTGCGCAGCAAGGTGTCCGCAGCACGGGGCGTGACCTGTTCAATGCAAGTTGGTTGAACACTCGGCTGGCACCTTACCCAGCACTCCCCCCGGCAGATGTACAAGCCACTCTGCTTGCGCTCACAGCGCGCAGCATTGCGTCGGCGCTGTCCAGCGGGCTGGACTCATGCGTGGTGTGCGGAGGTGGTGCCCTGAACGCGGCGCTGATGGCCACTCTTCAACAGCTGATGCACCCAACGCCAGTGGTGCCATCAGATGAAGTCGGCATGCCCGCCATGCAAGTGGAGGCTGCGGCCTTCGCATGGCTCGCGGCTCAAACCTGGCAAGGGCTGCCAGGCAATGTTCCTGCAGCCACAGGAGCCAGAGGCCTCAGGGTGCTGGGTGCCATTTACCCCGCCTGAGACAGGGTCAACAGCACGTCCGAAACACCCCGCCGACGGCGCCTCAGGGGGTTCTCAGGCGCTGAAACTGGAGCCACAGCCACAGGTGCTGGTGGCGTTGGGGTTTTTGATGACGAATTGCGCACCTTCGAGGTCTTCTTTGTAGTCGATCTCAGCCCCTACCAGGTACTGATAGCTCATCGCATCAATCAGCAATGACACACCGTTTTTGGTCATGGTGGTGTCGTCATCGTTCACGATTTCGTCGAAGGTGAAGCCGTATTGGAAGCCAGAGCAGCCCCCACCCTGCACAAACACGCGCAGCTTGAGGTCAGGATTGCCTTCTTCCGCGATCAAGTCGGCCACTTTGGCTGCGGCACTGTCGGTGAATACCAGGGCAACAGGCATTTCGGTTTCAATTTGTTCGGGCAGGGCGCTCATGTGAATCTCGCTGAAAAATCAAGGAACAGAATAGTAAAGCAAATTGGTCAGGTTTGCGCTCAAGCGTTGTTGGCAGCCAGTTTGAGCGCGGGTTTGTCTTCAGACACCACAGGCAACGGGCCCAACAAGCCTGTGATGCTCGCACCCTGGTGCATTTCCAGTGCGAAGTAAGACACATCCCCCTCCACCCGAGCTTTGGGTTGCAACTCCAGCAGCACCCGCGCCACCACGGGACCGCGAACATGCCCGTTGATGATCAGATGATCGGCCACGATCTCTCCCGTGATGAGGGCTGTTTCGCTGACCACCAACAAGCTGGGCTGACCGTCTGTTGCGGTCAGGTTGCCCCGTACCTCGCCGTCGATGCGCAGTCCGTCGCTGAACCCAATGTCACCGGAGATCGTGGTGCCCAGCGCAATCAGGCTCTTGATAGGCGGCTGCTTCTTTTTGCCAAACATGTGTTGTCTCCAACGTTGTGTAAAACCGGTGCTCAGCCTGCTCAACCACTCACCTGGGCCGACAGCACGGACTTGACTGTGGCACCCTGCATCACCCGCACTGAAATGTTTTTTACCACAGCCCCTGCTGGCAGGTTGCTTCGGCCCTCCATCTTCAGGTACTGCGTCAGGTTAATCGGGTGTTGGCTGGCGGGTTCCGTGACCACCCACGGTGCGCCCCGCAAAGTCCCCCGGTAAGTCACCTCGAGACCGCCTTTGAAGGCCACAGGGTTTTTGGCAGCCTGGACCAACATCACCCGCCAGGTCACCACCACTGGTGATGGCTGGCGAACCTGCAATCCGCGCACGCTCACATCTGCGCCACCACTGGGCCTCAACAACTGCTCGAAAAAGCCCAGCTCGCTTTTCAGTACCTGGTTGTCGTTTTCGAGTTGCCGGATTTGGGCCATCAAACTCGCCTGGGCCGCGCGCTCGGCAGTCAGCAGACTGTCGGCGGTGTTGGCCACTGCGCTGGCGCTGGCCAGTTCGCTGCGCAAGCGCTCGTTGTCCTCGCGCAATTGGGTCAAGGCCTGGGTGTCGAGTGGATCGAGTCCTGCCATCTCACGCCCGAACTCAAACGCCCAAAGCGCGACAGCCGCCGACAGCCCCAAGACAACGGCCGCCAACAGCCAGCGAACAGGCCAGGGAAGGCCACTGCGAATGGCCATGCGCGGTGA
>JAIFMP010000048.1 GCA_020048405.1 Hydrogenophaga sp. | reverse complement strand
AACCCTGCGCCAGGACGGCATTGAAAAAGTGCTGCAAGGCCTGACCAGCCTGGAAGACGTGCGGGCCATGAGCAACACCTGATTACGCAGCCCCCAACAAAAAAGCCCGCCTCGGGAAACCGGGCGGGCTTTTGTATTTCGATTTGGGGCGGGTGATGGGAATCGAACCCACGTTATTTGCTTGGGAAGCAAGAGTCCTACCATTGAACGACACCCGCAGAAGTGAGCTGGATTCTAGCCCAGCCCCTCGGTCTGCTTAGCCCTACCAAGGCGGGCGGGTCACTTCAGGATGTCGCCAATGCACAGGTATTTGATTTCCACGTAGTCGTCCATGCCGTGGTGTGAGCCCTCGCGGCCCAGGCCGGACTGCTTCACGCCACCAAACGGACTCCAGCGCCTCGGCCACGCGGTAAATGCGGCCAATGTCGCGGCTGTAGAAATAGCTGGCCAGGCCAAATTCGGTGTTGTTGGCGGCGTCAACGGCCTCTTGCTCGGTTTCGAACTTGAACACTGGGGCAAAGGGCCCGAATGTTTCTTCTTTGGCGCACAGCATGTCGGCCGTGGCGTCGGCCACCACGGTGGGCTCGAAGAACTGCCCGGCCAGACGCTTGCCACCGGCCAACACGCGTGCGCCCTTGGCCACGGCGTCGTCCACGTGGCGCTGCACTTTTTCGAGCGCGGCTTCTTCAATCAGCGGGCCCTGGTTCACGCCATCTTCAAACCCGTTGCCCACTTTGGCGGTTTTGACCTTGGCGGCAAACGCCGCTTTGCACGTACAGGCGGTTGCTGCACACGCAGGTTTGGCCAGCGTTGCGGTACTTGCTGGCAAACGCGCCTTCCACGGCGCTGTCCACATCGGCGTCGTTGAACACAATGAACGGTGCGTTGCCACCCAGCTCCAGGCTCATTTTCTTGACGGTGGGGGCGCTTTGCGCCATCAAAATACGGCCCACTTGCACCACGTCGCTGGCGCACAGCACCTTGCCCACGGCAATGCTGTTGTTGGCATCGGCCGTCACCATGTTCAGCACCCCTGCAGGAATGCCCGCACGGATGGCCAGATCGGCGGCGGCCAGCGCGGTCAGCGGTGTCAGCTCGGCCGGTTTGATGATGACGGGGCAGCCGGCCGCCAGTGCCGGGGCCACCTTGCGGGTGATCATGGCCAGCGGGAAGTTCCAGGGCGTGATGGCGGCGCACACGCCGATGGGCTGTTTCAGCACCATCAGGCGGCGGTTGTTATCGAACTGGGGCAGGGTTTCGCCGTTGACGCGCTTGGCTTCTTCGGCGAACCACTCCACAAAGCTGGCACCGTAGGCCACTTCGCCTTTCGCCTCAGGCAGAGGTTTGCCTTGTTCGGCGGTCATGATGCGGCCCAGATCGTCCTGGTTGGCCATCAGCAGGTCGTACCACTTGCGCAGGATGATGCTGCGCTCTTTGGCGGTCTTGCTGCGCCAGGCTGGCCAAGCCGCGTTGGCGGCGGCAATCGCTGCCTCTGCATCGGCGGCTCCCAGGTTGGCCACGTCGGCCCGGTGGCGGGGTCGGTCACGGCGAAACGGCTGGTGCCGCCCACCCACTGGCCATTGACCAGCGCGTCGGTTTTGAGCAGGGTGGGGTCTTTGAGTTGGGACAGGGGTGTGTGTGGCATAGGGTTGAAAGGGGGGTGAGCAAAAAACAACGAGAAGCAGCATAGCCTTTGCCACCCCGACCGACGGTGCCGCATGCGACGAAGCGCGCCAGAGTGAAGGAAAATAACGGGTTTGCTGCACCGCTTTACCCATTGGGACACGACATGACCATCACCGCACCCGTCGCCTCCGTTGCCGATATCCGCAAGTCTTTCCTCGACTTCTTTGCTTCCAAGGGCCACACCGTGGTGGCGTCCAGCCCGCTGGTGCCCGGCAACGACCCCACGCTGATGTTCACCAACAGCGGCATGGTTCAGTTCAAAGACGTGTTTCTGGGCACTGACAAGCGCAACTACGTGCGCGCGGCCTCCGTTCAGGCCTGTCTGCGCGCCGGTGGCAAACACAACGACCTGGAAAACGTGGGCTACACCGCCCGCCACCACACCTTCTTTGAAATGCTGGGCAACTGGAGCTTTGGCGACTACTTCAAGCGCGAAAGCCTGAAGTGGGCCTGGGAGCTGCTGACCGAGGTCTACAAACTGCCCAAAGAGCGCCTGCTGGCAACGGTGTACGCCGAAGACGACGAAGCGTTTGACATCTGGACCAAGGAAATCGGCCTGCCGCCCGAGCGCGTGATCCGCATTGGCGACAACAAGGGCGGCCGCTACAAGTCCGACAACTTCTGGATGATGGCCGACACCGGCCCCTGCGGCCCTTGCTCCGAAATCTTCTATGACCACGGCGACCACATCCCCGGCGGCCCTCCCGGCAGCCCTGATGAAGACGGCGACCGCTTCATTGAAATCTGGAACAACGTGTTCATGCAGTTCAACATGGACGAAACCGGTGCCGTCACGCCGCTGCCCGCACCCTGTGTGGACACCGGCATGCCATCCTGCAGCACGTGCACAGCAACTACGAAATCGACATTTTTGACCAGCTCATCAAAGCCGCTGGCCGCGAAACCGGCACGGCTGACCTGAGCAACCCGTCGCTGAAGGTGATTGCCGACCACATCCGCGCCACATCCTTCCTCATCAGCGACGGTGTGATTCCGTCCAACGAAGGCCGGGGCTATGTGCAACGCCGAATCGTGCGCCGCGCCATCCGCCACGGCTACAAGCTGGGCCAGAAAACCCCGTTCTTCCACAAACTGGTGCCCGACCTGGTGCGCATGATGGGCGACGCCTACCCCAACATGGCATCCCAAGCCCAGCGCATCACCGACATCCTGAAGGCGGAAGAAGAGCGTTTTTACGAAACGCTGGCCACCGGCATGGAGATTCTGGACAGCGCTTTGAGCGGCGGTGTGACTGTGCTGCCCGGAGACGTGGCCTTCAAGCTGCACGACACCTACGGCTTCCCCCTCGACCTGAGTGCCGACGTGTGCCGCGAGCGCGACGTGACGGTGGACGAAGACGGTTTCAAAGCCGCCATGGAAGCGCAAAAAGCCAAGGGCCGCGCAGCAGGCAAGTTCAAGATGGACAAGGCGCTGGAATACACCGGCGCAGGCAACACTTTTGTCGGCTACGAGCAGTTGCAGGCTGAATCAGAAGTGGTAGCTGTCTATGTATATGGGGTAAGCGCTGGAGGCATAAAAGATGGTGAAAATGGTGTGGTGGTTTTGGCCACCACACCTTTCTACGCCGAGAGCGGCGGCCAGGTGGGAGACCAAGGCGAGATTCGCACCGCCAGCGGCGCCGTGTTTGCCGTGGGCGATGTGCAAAAAATCAAGGCCGACGTGTTCGGCCACCACGGCACACTGACCAGCGGCAGCCTCAAGGTGGGCGACAAGGTGACCGCAGTGGTGGACACCGCTGCCCGCGCCGCCACCGTGCGCAACCACAGCGCCACCCACCTGATGCACAAAGCCCTGCGCGAAGTGCTGGGTGACCATGTGCAACAAAAGGGCAGCCTGGTAGATGCCGACAAAACCCGCTTCGACTTTGTGCACAACGCCCCCATGACCGACGCACAAATCCGCGAGGTGGAGCGCCGCGTGAACGCCGAAATCCTGGCCAACGTGGCGGCTCAGGCCCGCGTGATGGACATTGAAAGCGCCAAACAGACCGGTGCCATGATGCTGTTCGGCGAAAAGTACGGCGACACCGTGCGCGTGCTCGACATCGGCACCAGCCGCGAACTGTGTGGCGGCACCCACGTGCAGCGCACGGGCGACATTGGCGTGTTCTCCATCACCGCCGAGGGTGGCGTGGCCGCCGGTGTGCGCCGCGTCGAAGCCGTCACGGGCCTGAACGCTCTGGCCTACATGCAGGGCATGGAAACCATGTTGGGTGGCGTAGCCGGCACGCTGAAAGTGACGCCTGCCGAGGTACACGCCCGCGTGGACGGCCTGCTGGGCCAGGTGCGTGAGCTGGAAAAAGAAATGGCTGCCCTCAAAGGCAAGCTGGCCTCAGCCCAGGGCGACGAGCTGCTGACGCAGGCAGTCGATGTCAAGGGCATCAAAGTGCTGGCAGCCGTGTTGCAAGGCGCAGATGCCAAAGTGCTGCGCGACACCATGGACAAGCTGAAGGACAAGCTGAAAACCGCTGCCATCGTGCTGGCAGCTGTGGACGGGGACAAAGTGCAACTGGCCGCAGGCGTCACAGCTGACAGCATTGGCAAGGTCAAGGCAGGCGAGCTGGTCAACTTTGTGGCCCAGCAAGTGGGCGGCAAGGGCGGCGGCAAGCCCGACATGGCCATGGCCGGTGGCACCAACGCAGCGGCACTGCCGCAGGCACTGGCCGGTGTGGTGGCCTGGGTGAGCGAACGCGCCTGACCCTGGACGGACCATGACGCACACGGGCTCTACTGCAACCGAGCCTGTGGCTCGCGGATGGTCAATGAGCGTCACCGTGGCCAGCGTGGTGGTGCTGGCCATGCTGGTGGTGGCAGTGGTGGTGGTGGGGCTCGGATGGGTTGGGGCACGCAGCGCCCTGCTAGACACGGCGTCGCGCACCGCACAAGACGCGGGGGCCCTCACCAACGAGCGGGCGTTGCGCTTGTTGGAGCCCGTGCAGTCCACCCTGCGACAACTTTCTTTCGACCCCATGTTGACGGCCCGCAGCCAGGGCGAACGGCTGCAACGCCTGCACGTGCTGACTGAGGAGCTCAAGGCCAGCCCGCTGGTCGCTGCTCTTTACGTGGCTTACCCCGACGGTGAGTTTTTGCTGACCCGGCGTCTGGATTTGCCCGACATCAGGGCCCGCTTTGAGGCCCCCGAGGAAGCTCGCGTGCTGGTGCAGTTGCAATCACTGGCCTCTGACCGGCAACTGCACGGCAGTTACCTGTTTTACGACACCGCTGGTCGCTTGTTGCAACGGCGCGAGGTCCCGGACTACCGGTTTGATGCGCGCAGCCGCCCCTGGTTTGCCGCAGCCCAGAAAACCACCGGGCCGGTGCTGTCGGCGCCGTATGTGTTTTTCAGCACTCAGCGCGTGGGCGTGACGCTCAGCCAGGTGGCGCGGGAGGGCGGGGCGGTGGTGGGCATGGACGTCGCTCTGGACGATCTGAGCGAACTGCTGGGTCAATTGCGCCTCACGCCGCGCTCCGAGCTGGCGCTGGTGAACGACCGGCACGAGGTGCTGGCCCATCATGAGATGCACCGCGTGTTGCACGCCGGGGCAGATGGCCAGTTTTCGTTCAAGAACATTGCCGATATCAACGAACCCGCCCTCACGCAGCTCGAACAAGCCAACCCACAGCCTGGGCAGCCCATCGTGATGGACGTGGGCGGCGAGGCGGTCCTGGGCGTGGTGCTGCCTTTCCATGCGTGGCCGGAGCACGACATCCGTTTGTTGTTGACGGCACCCGTGGACGAGGTGTTGGGCGATTTGCCCTCCAAGCGCCGCCGGGTGTTGTGGACCGTGCTGGCCCTGGTGGCTTTGATGTTGCCCTTGGGCTGGCTGGCGGGTGGTCGCATTGGCCACAGCCTGAACCGGCTGGCACGCGCAGCCAGGCAGGTGGGGTGCTTCGATTTTTCCGCTGCGCCGTTGGGCCCGTCTTTCGTGAGGGAGGTCAACACCCTCAACGGCGCGGTCTCGGGCATGAGCCACACCATCCAGCGCTTTTTGGCCCTGAGCCAGACCATGGCCACCGAGCCGCACATGGAGCGCATGCTCGACGAGGTCATGCACCAGTTGGTGTTGGCCACGCGTTGCCAGGCCGCAGCCATTTATCTGTGGGATGACGGCGAACAGGCCTTGAAACTTCACGCTGTAGATGCCCAGGCACCCGCCCAAGGCTTGGCGCAGATGTTCCCGGCCCGGTGGGGGGATCGAGACCCATCCACGGGCAGCTCCAGCGCTGCACCCGTGTGGGGGCCGGGCTTGGCACACTTGGGCATTGAACTGAAGGGCCGTGCAGGACCACTCCAGGGGCATCTGGTGTTGGTGCACTGGGCTGACGAGGAGCATGCCGATCCTGCGTTTCTGGACTTTGCACACCGGCTTTCAGGCATGTTGGCCGTGTCCATCGAAACCCGGCAGCTCATCGAGGCGCAAAAAAACCTGCTCGATGCGATCATCCGGCTGATGGCCGATGCCATTGACGCCAAGAGCCCCTATACAGGCGGGCATTGCGAACGGGTGCCGGAGCTGGCCACCATGCTGGTTGACCGAATGAGTGCCGACACCGAGGGGCCCTACAAGGCTTTCAGCCTGAGCGAGGATCAGCGCTACGAATTCCACCTCGGTGCCTGGCTGCATGACTGCGGCAAGGTCACCAGCCCCGAATACATCGTCGACAAGGCCACCAAGCTGGAGGTCATTCACAACCGCATCCATGAAGTGCGCACCCGTTTCGAGGTGCTGTGGCGCGACGCAGAGATTGCCCACCTGCAACGCCTGGCCGCTGGGGCCGACACTGCCATCAGCCAGGCCACGCTGGCGCAACAACATCAGCAACTGCAAAGCGACTTTGCCTTTGTGGCCCAGTGCAACGTTGGCGGGGAATTCATGGCAGACGATGCGCTGGCCCGTCTCAAGTCCATTGCGGCGCAAACCTGGCAGCGTCACTTCGACAACCGCTTGGGTCTTGCCACCGAAGAGGCCACCCGCCTGGCCAAAGCTGAGCCCGCAGCCCCGAAGCTTCCCGTGACCGAGCCTTTGCTGGCCGATCGGCCAGAGCATGTGGTGCCCTGGGGCGAACGCAAGCCCGCCGTCGAAACGGGCGACCCGCGCAATGTGCATGGCTTTGACATGGTGCTGCCCGCCACACAGCAAAACATGGGCGAGCTCTACAACCTCAGCACCCGCCGGGGCACGCTGACCGATGAAGACCGCTTCAAAATCAACGATCACATCGTCCAGACTTACATCATGCTCAAAGGCCTGCCCTGGCCCCAGCATCTTGCCCGTGTGCCCGAGATTGCTGCCACGCATCACGAGAAAATGGATGGCAAGGGCTACCCTCGCAAACTGCCCGCCGGACGGCTGACCGTGCTCGACCGGGTGATGGCCTTGGCCGACGTGTTCGAAGCCCTCACCGCAGCAGACCGTCCGTACAAAGCGCCCAAAACCCTGACCGAGTCACTGCGCATCATGGCTTTCATGTGCAAAGACCAGCACCTGGACACCGAGCTGTTCCGCTACTTCCTTCACAGCGGGCTGTGGCGCACTTTTGCCGAGCGTTTCATGAAGCCCGACCAGTGCGATGCGGTGGACGTGGTTGCCATCGAGCGGCTGTTGCCAGCTGCCACGCCCGAACCCCTGCGGGTCTGAGCCTCCGGGCTCTTTCCCCTCAGCCGAACGCCAGGGTGCGCTGGCTCTCAAACCAACGCGTCTGGCCGGTCAGCGGATCGCTGAACCCCAGCCCGCGTGCCAGCAACTGCAGGGGTTGAGCCCAGTCGTCGGGCTCATCGGGGCCACGCGTCACAGTGGGGTAAAACGCATCGCCCACCAGGGGCAGACCCAGCGCGGCCATGTGCACGCGCAACTGGTGGCGCTTGCCCGTGACGGGGTGCAACCGGAACAGGCCCAAGGTGCCGCCGGCGGGGTGGAGCAGGGTGTTCAGCAATTCCACCCCCGTTTCGCTGTTCGGCTCACCCGGTACCTCGCACATGCGAAAAAACGCTGTGCTGTCCTCCACCATTCGGCTGCGGTGCGCCAAAGGCCAGTGCGGGTGTGGCGTGGGCCGACCAGGTGTTTCAGCGGTGCCAAAGGGCAACCGTGCCAGGGCCTCGTACACCTTGGTCACCGCACGTTCTCGGAACAGCGACTGGTATGCATCCCGATCTTGTGGGCGCACGGCAAACACCACCAGCCCTGCGGTTTCGCGGTCAATGCGGTGAATGGGACTGAGGTGTGGCAGCCCCAGCTCACGCTTCAGGCGCGCCAGCAGGCAGCTGCGCACATAGCGCCCTGCCGGGGTCACCGGCACAAAGTGGGGTTTGTCGGCCACCACCAGATGCTCATCTTGGTAGAGCACCTGGTGCTCAAACGGCAGCTCGGGCTCGTCGGGTACATGGCGCCAATAGAAGATGCGTTCGCCGCCCAGCGCCGGGCTGTTGGCGGCCAGAGGCAGGCCGTTGGCATTGCACACCAGCCCCGCATCCAGCCGCTGTTGCCAGTCGGCACGGGCCACGCCGGGCAGGCGTTCGGACAGGGCGTCGAGCAGCGTGGGCCACTGCGGCTGGCGGGTACAAGGGAGTACCACACAACTGGCCGACACCCCGTCGCGCAGAGGCAGGGCGGGCGGCGTGGTGTGGATCATCTGCTCAGGCACGGCGCAGCCGCAGCCGCAGGTCAGGCCCCACGGAGGCCACGTCTGTGTAGGCCCAAGGCAGCGCCTGGTCCATGGCCGTGAAGGGGCCGAGCGCGGCCAGCCCTGCGCCGGGGCCCATGAGCTTGGGGGCCAGATAAACCAGCAACTCGTCCACCAGGCCCGCCCTCAGGAACGAGCCGTTCAGTTTGTGGCCCGCTTCCACGTGCAGCTCGTTCATGCCGCGCTGGGCCAGGTCGCGCAGCACGGCGGGCAGGTCCACCTTCTCGCGCTCCGTCTCGGGCAGACTGACCACGGTGGCGCCACCCAGTGCGAGCGCATGGTCTGCCGGCGCAGCCAGCGCGGCGTACACCAGCACCTCACCCGGTGGCTGCAGGATGCGGGCGCTGGCGGGCATGTCCAGCCGCGAATCGACCACCACGCGCAGGGGCTGGCGCTGTGTGGGCACCAGCCGCACGTCGAGCCGTGGGTCGTCGGCCAGCACGGTGCCCACGCCGGTCAGCAAGGCGCTGGCGCGGCGGCGCCAGGCGTGGCCGTCGGTGCGCGCTTCGGTGCTGGTGATCCACTGGCTCACGCCGTTGTCCAGTGCGGTGGTGCCGTCCAGCGACGCGGCCACCTTCATTCGCACCCAGGGCAGGCCGCGTTCCATGCGGCTAAAAAAACCAATGTTCAGCTCGTGCGTGGCCACGGCCAGCGGGTGGCTGGCGGGCAACACATCCACCACCAATCCGGCTTCCCGCATGCGGGCCACGCCCTGGCCGTTGACCCGGGGATTGGGGTCGGTCTGTGCCACCACCACGCGGGCCACGCCTGCCGCAATGAGCGCGTCGCAGCACGGCGGCGTGCGCCCATGGTGGCTGCAGGGCTCCAGCGTCACCAGGGCCGTGGCCCCTTGGGTGGACGCGCCCGCCGCCTGGGCGGCACGCAGCGCCATCACCTCGGCGTGCGGGCCACCGGCTTCTTGCGTGAAGCCTTCAAACACCCGCCCATCGGTCAACAGCAGTCGGCAGGCCACGCGGGGGTTGGGGTCGGACAGGCCCACAGCCTGGGTGGCCAGTTCGTTCAGGCCTTGCAGGGCGTTGTCCAGGTCGTGCATGGCGGTCATCACTTGGAGAAATATTGCACGCTGGGCAGGCCTTGGTAGTCCACGTCTTGCGTCCAGAAGGTGGCTCGATGCTCCAAGGCCAGGCTGTACATGAGGGCGTCGCCCATGGCCAGTTTGTGGCGCAGCGACACATCAGCCCCTGCCACGGCACGTGCGGCGGTGATGTCGAGCACACGTCCCAGGCGCATCACATCCAGGCAAGCGCTCACAACTTCGGGCGGCAGCTTGCGGCTGAGCACCCGGTGTACCTCAAACAATGCAATGGTGGGTACCAGCAGGGCCTGGCGTTGCTCGATTACGGGCTTGAACACCGGCCCGTTAGTGCCTGCCCGGAAAAATTCGATCCAGCCCGATGAATCGACCACGTTGTACGTGGTCATTCAAATTCCTTGTCGATTTCTTTTTCGATTTCGAGGTTCGCTGGGTCGAGGTTGTAGGACTTGAGCATGCCGTAGTACGCGCTCATGGGCAGCTCCGGCTTGATGACCAACTCGCGCCCGCGCAGCTCAAACTGAATATGCGAGCCCGGTCCGATGCCCAGTTGGGCGCGCATGGCGGCTGGCAGGGTGACCTGTCCTTTGCTGGAAACGATGGCATCGGCGTGCATGATGGCTCCTTTGGGCGGGCGGTTCAATTGCGTTCGAATGTATGACGCAGCGACCGGTAAAGCAAGTTGCTTTGCTTTACTTTTCAGCGTGCCGAGCAAACACCAGATCCCACACCCCGTGGCCCAGCTTCAGGCCTCGGTTCTCAAACTTGGTCAGCGGGCGGTATTCGGGCTTGGGCGCGTAACCAGCCAGCGCCGGATCGGTGCTGGTGTTGGCCAGCAGCGGCTCGGCACCCAGCACTTCCAGCATTTGCTGGGCATAGGGCTCCCAGTCGGTCGCGCAGTGCAGGTAGCCGCCAGGTTTGAGGCGGGCGGCCAGCTTGGCCACCAACGCGGGCTGGATCAGGCGGCGCTTGTTGTGTTTGGTTTTGTGCCAGGGGTCGGGGAAGAAAATGTGCACGCCGCTCAGGCTGGCGGGGTCCAGCATGTGGTCCAGCACCTCCACTGCGTCGTGCTGCAGGATGCGGATGTTCTCAATGCCCTGCTCGCCGCAGTGCTTCAGCAGTGCGCCCACGCCGGGCTCGTGCACCTCGCAGCACAGAAAATTGTCCGCCTGGCGGGCCAGCGCGATCTTGGCCGTGGCGTCGCCCATGCCAAACCCGATTTCCAGCACCAGTGGCGCCTCGCGCCCAAAGGTGGCAGGGGCGTCCAGCAACTGGTGGGCGGTGTAGTCCAGCAAAAACCGGGGGCCAAACTGTTCGAAGGCCTTGACCTGGCCCGAGCCCATGCGCCCGGCGCGTAGCACGTAGCTCTTGATGGTGCGCAGGTACACGCCCTCTGGCGGCGGCTGGTGGCCGCGCGGGTTGGCGGGGTTCGGCGGAATGGGTTCTTTCGGGGCTTCAGACATGAGCAGGCTTTGGACAGGGCTCTGCATTTTAGGAGTGCATCCCTCATGGCGACATGAACGCCCCAGCCCCCCAGCCCGCTCCGGCCAGGCCACAGGCCGCCACCACTGCCCACGCGGGCGCTTTGCCGCGCAGCAGCACCCATATGGCCACTGCGGCCAAGCCCCACCAGGGCCAGATGCCAGCCCCACTGGCGGTGGATGCAGGCCACAGCGCGCTGCTGGCCACGGGGTGCACCAGCGCAGCCAGCAGCAGGCCCACCACCACCGCGTTGGTTCCGCCCAAAGCGGCCCGTGCGCCGGGGAGTTGGCGCACAAGCGCCCAAAAAGGCAAGGCACCAGCCACCAGAAGGAAAGACGGGGCAAACACCCCCACCACGGCCACCACGGCCCCCACCACCGGTGGCAACACGCTGGGCATGGCCGCACCCAGAAACGCCGCGAGGGTGAACAAGGGGCCGGGCACGGCCTGTGCGGCGGCGTAACCGGCCACAAAGGTGCTTGGGTCCACCCAGCCTGGGGTGACCACCTCGGCTTGCAAGAGCGGCAACACCACGTGCCCGCCGCCAAACACCAGCGCGCCCGTGCGGAAAAACGCGTCCATCACCAGCCACAAGGCTTGGCCTGTGTGTGCTGCCCACAGTGGCAAGCCCACCAGCAGGGCGGCGCACAGCAGCAGCCACACCATGCCCATGCGTCGAGACACGGGCAAGGCGTCAACTGGCTGCAGCACGCTGAGGTCAGCCGTGCGGGTGCTCCCTCCTGCGGGCCTCAGCCACGCCAAACCTACCGCCGCACCGAGTGCCACCAGGGCTACCTGTGTCCAGGCCGAGGGCAGCCAAAGGGCCAGCACTGCGGCCCCGGCTGTCAGCACCCGGTGGGCCGCCGTGGGGCACAGGCTGCGGGCCATGCCCCACACGGCGTGGGCCACCACAGCCACGGCGGCCACCTTCAGCCCGTGCAGAGCACCTTGTGCCGCCGGGTGATCAAAGCCGCTGCTGGCCAGCCCAGCGCCCAGCGCTGCCATCACCAGGGCTGATGGCAGCGTGAAGCCCAGCCATGCGGCCAGCGCACCGGGGTACCCGGCCCGCAGCAGCCCCACGACCATGCCCACCTGGCTGCTGGCCGGGCCGGGCAAAAACTGGCACAGGGCGACCCAGTCGGCGTAGGCCTGATCGGTCAACCACCGGCGGCGCTCCACGAACTCCGTGCGGAAAAATCCCAGGTGCGCCACCGGGCCGCCGAACGACGTGAGGCCCAACCGCAGGAACACCCGGAACACCGTCCACGCCTCGGCCAGGCTGTGAGGGCTTGGGGCGGCCTTCAGCTCGCGGGCCATGCGTGTTTCCAATGCTGGGTCCACGCTGCCAGCACATCGACCAGGTGGCCTTGCTGCGGCGGCAAACCCAACACGGCAGCGGCGGCATTCAGTGTGGCCAGCGGGTCGCTGATGTCCAGCGCTGCTGCACCGTTCTGTTTGCTCAGCTTTTCTCCATTGGCACCGCGCACCAAGGGTGTGTGCAGGTAGCTGGGCTGCGGCAGGCCCAGGGCTTGTTGCAGCAACAACTGGCGCGGAGTGTTGTCGGCCAAGTCTTCACCGCGCACCACGTGTGTGATGCCCTGCGCCGCGTCGTCCACCACCACGGCCAGTTGGTAGGCCCACAGGCCGTCGGCGCGTTGGAGCACAAAGTCCCCCACGGCCAGGGGCACGTTCTGGTGCTGGGCGCCCAGCCTGCGGTCGTGCCAAAATTTGTCAACAGGTGTAGCGGAGAAGTCAATACTGGAAAGCGGTAGAGGCTTTTTTCGTTTGACATTCTGTGCGGCGCAGGTGTTCAGCCGCCAGGCACGGCCTTCGCGCCCGCCTGTGCCGTTGCGGCAGGTGCCGGGGTACACCAGTTCGGTGTGCCGTTCTTTGCTGCGGCCCTGGGCTTGCAGGGCGAGTTCGATGTCTTTGCGGGTGCACGCGCAGGGGTAGGCAAGGCCGTTGGCTTGCAGTTGGGTGAGGGCGGCTGCGTAGGCTGCGCTGCGCTGCGACTGCACCCACACGGGCTCGTCGCTCACCAGGCCCAATGTCGCGAGTTGCTGCAGGATGTGCTCGGCTGCGCCCGGCACGCAGCGGGGTGTGTCCACGTCTTCCAGCCGCACCAGCCACTGTCCGCCGTGTGCCCGCGCGTCGAGCCAGCTGGCCAGTGCTGCCACCAGTGAGCCGGCGTGCAGCGGCCCGGTGGGAGAGGGGGCGAAACGGCCCCGGTAGGGGCTGTTGCAGGCGTTGGCCCCCACGGGACGGTCTCAGCCCAAGGTGGCCAATGCCAGTTCCAGGCCCGAAATGAAAGCGTCTTCCACACGGTGCCCCAGGCACCAGTCGCCGCACACCCCAATGCCCATGTCGCCAGCCCACAGGTGGGTTTGGCCCAGCGGGGTTTGGGTTTGCGCGTAACGCCAGCGGTGTGCCACAGCGTGGGTGGGCTCGGCGCGAATGCCGGTCACTTCGGAAAAAGCCTTGCGCAGCTTGGCCACCACGCGGTCTTCGCGGTCTTCCAGATGCTCGGCCGACCAGGCAGGGCTGGCCTGTACCGTCCAGCGCTCGATGGGGTCGCGCCCCGGCTTGCTGCCTTCGCGCGCCAGCCAGCTGATGCGGTGGTGCGTGCTGCGCGCGGCATTCCACTGCGGGCCCAGGTGTGGCAGGCCTGGCTGCATGGCCTGGGGGAAGGCCAGCATCAGCGTCCAGCAGGGCGCCACGGTGACGTTTTTGATGGCCTTGACCATTGCGCCGGTCGAGCCCTTTTCCAGGCCCGAGGCGCGCAACAGGTCCAGCGTCTGCATGTGGGGAATGGCCAGCAGCACCCGGTCGAAGCCACCCAGCACGGCCTGCGCGCCTTCGGTGGTGGCGTCTTCGGTGTGCAGCTGCCACTGGTCGGGGTGAATGGGGTCACGGGCGATGCGCACCACGCGGGTGTTGAGCTTGACGCTGGCACCTTGAACGGGGGCCAGCGGGTGTTTGGCATCGGCCAGGGGTTCGCTCCAGGTGCGCACCAGCGCGTTCATGCCGGGCTTGGCCACAAAGTGGGGCTCGCGCGCGGGAGGCGTGCTGGCCAGCACATGGCCCAACGCGTCGAGCACGCGCACGGTGTTGGCGCTCCAGGGGCGCACCACGTCAGGCGTGGTTTGCAGGGCTTTCTGGAAGCGGGCGTCGCGGGCGGTGAAGTACTGCGCGCCGTGGTCGAACCCGCCGAACTCGGTCTGGCGGGTGGACATGCGCCCGCCGTAGCCACGGCTCTTTTCCAGCAGGGTGACATGGCAGCCCGCTTGCGCCAGCGTGCGGGCACAGGCCACACCGGCCATGCCCGCACCGATGACAGCCACTCGCACCGGTGCATTGGCTGCAGGTGATCGCGGGGCCTTCTTGGCGGGTTTGCTGGGCTTGGGTGTTTTGCCTGCTTTGGCGGTGCTTGAAGGGGTGGCGCTGGACGGTTGGGTTTTTTTCATGGTGTGTGCTCCTGCGGTGACTGTATCAGTGCGAGCGGCGCTTCAAAGGCGGTGGTGGTTGTGCAGCAATGCCGTGCGTGTGGCCTGGCTCGCCAATTGGTCCAGCCACCACTGCAGTGCCTTGCCGATGCTGCCCTTGCCCGCGCCGGAACGCCACGCATAGCCCACCCGTGCCACGCGCGCGCCGCGCTCGACGGCCTTCAGAACGAGTTGGCCTGCATCCACATACGGCTGCGCCAGCGGCACCGGCAAAAAACCGCAGCCCATGCCACGCAATTGGGCCTCCAGCTTGTGCTGCATGCTGGGCACGGTGAGCACCTCCTGGCCCGACAGCAGGTTGACCGTCACGCCACTGCCGCGCTGGGTG
>JAIFMP010000039.1 GCA_020048405.1 Hydrogenophaga sp. | reverse complement strand
CTTGCCAGCGACTTCAGCAACAAGGTGCGATTGGCGTCCAATGCGCTGGCCAGCGTGCCCAACAGCACCGCAACGCTGGCGGTCGAGCGTTTGCGCGAACAGTTGTCCGCCACCGACGTGCAGTTATGGAGCGCCTCTGGACGTTTGCTGGCCGGGGCAGGTGACTCGCGGTTTGCTTTGCGGCCTGAAAAACCGTCCACTGCACTGCTCAAGTCCATCCGCGCCGACCGCGTGGTGGTGCTCACAGAGGGGCTGGAGGAGTCAGGTGATGCCGCGCTCACGGGTGTTCCGTCCTCGCCCTCTGCCAAGATTCGCGTCTGGGTATTGGTGGTGTCGCCCGGCTTTGGCTTTTCCGATGAGCAGCGTTACATGCAAGTGGTGTTGATGTTGCCGCCAGCACTTGTGGCCGATGCGCTCGCGGTGCAACAAGCCAACCGAGAGTACCAAGAGCGTGCGCTGGCCCGAGACGGCCTGCGGCGCATGTATATCGGCACGCTCACGCTGGCGCTGTTTCTATCGGTGTTTGCTTCCGTGTTGCTGGCGGCGGTGCTGGGCAACCAGCTCATCCGGCCGCTGCTGCTGCTGGCGGAAGGCGTGCGGGATGTGGCCCGGGGCGACCTGACCCCCAAACTGGCCATGGCCACGCGCGACGAACTCGGTGGCCTGACCCGGGCATTTGCCGACATGACCCAGCAACTGGCCGATGCCCGCAACGCAGTGGACCACAGCATGGCACAGGTGGATGCGGCGCGCGCCAATTTGCAGACCATCCTCGACAACCTGACGGCCGGTGTGGTGGTGCTGGACGATGGCGGGCGCATCGATGCCATCAACCCCGGTGCCACGCGCATTCTGCGCACACCGCTGGCGGCTTACTTGCACCAACCCCTGGTGGATGTTCCTGGGCTCTCTGTGCTGGCGCAGGGGGTACTAGCGCAATTTGACCAACTCAGCGCAGACCAGGGCGCGCCGTTTCAGGCCGACATGCAGTTGGGTGTGTGGCAACAGTCATTTGAATGGGGTACCGGGGCAGAAGGGCCGTTTCAGGACGGCATCACGATCGTGGCGCGAGGTGCCTGGCTGCCGGAGAGCAAGCGGCTGCTGGTGTTCGACGATGTGTCCGAACTCGTATCTGCGCAGCGTGCGAAAGCCTGGGGCGAGGTGGCACGCCGTCTGGCGCATGAAATCAAGAATCCGCTCACGCCCATTCAACTCTCGGCAGAGCGGCTCGCCATGAAACTCGACGGCAAGCTTGACGCGCCGGGGCAGGCGCTGTTGACCAAGTCAGTCAAGACCATCGTCGATCAGGTCGATGCGATGAAGCGACTGGTCAACGAGTTTCGCGACTACGCACGCTTGCCAGCCGCGGTGCTGGTGCCGGTTGACTTGAATGCCACGGTACAAGACGTGCTCTCGCTGTATGACAGGGCGGTGGTGCCTGTACGCTGCGACCTGTCGCCAGACTGCCCGCCCGTTTCTGGAGACGCCCAGCAGATCCGCCAGGTGATACACAACCTGGTGCAAAACGCACAGGATGCCATGGGCGCTGCGGGTGATGGGGAGGTTTTGATCAAAACACGGCGCAGCAGCACCGGGCAACGCGTGCGTCTGATCGTGATCGACCAAGGTCCAGGATTTGCCGACAACATCCTCAAACGGGCCTTTGAGCCGTACGTCACCACCAAGGTGCGCGGAACGGGGTTGGGATTGGCCGTGGTCAAAAAAATCGTGGACGAGCACGGTGCCCGGATCGAACTGTCCAATCTGACCACCGACGGCCAGGTGAGCGGTGGGCAAGTGGCGGTATCATTCGAAGTTGCTAATTAACAACAGCACAGAGGGGGTGAGAACACATGGCCAATATCCTGGTGGTCGACGACGAGTTGGGAATACGCGACCTGCTGTCTGAAATTCTGAACGACGAAGGGCACACGGTCGAACTGGCCGAAAACGCGGCCCAAGCTCGCCTGGCTCGCCAGCAGTCCCGGCCAGATCTGGTTTTGCTCGATATATGGATGCCCGATACCGACGGCGTGACTTTGCTCAAAGAATGGTCGACGGGGGGCTTGCTGACAATGCCTGTGATCATGATGAGTGGCCACGCGACCATCGATACCGCCGTGGAGGCCACGCGCATCGGTGCCATGTCTTTCCTGGAAAAACCCATCACGCTGCAAAAGCTGCTCAAGGCGGTTGAGCTGGGGCTGATAAAAGCGGTGGATAAGCCCAAAACACCCGTACAGGTGACCGCTCAGCCCTCCAATGATCTGACGGTGGAGTTTGCGATGACCGGCGGCGTGCTTCCCGAGGCACCGGTTGACTTGGGGCCAGCCTCGTCCCAGAGTTTTGACCTCGAAAAGCCATTGCGCGAAGCCCGTGACGAGTTCGAGAAGGCCTATTTCGAGTTCCATCTGGCCAAGGAGTCAGGTTCCATGACCCGCGTGGCGGAAAAAACCGGGCTGGAACGTACCCATTTGTACCGAAAGTTGAAGCAACTGGGCGTGGACCTTTCCAGGGGTAAGCGCAGCTTGTACTGAGGTTGTGGCAACCGCAGTACACATTTACCGGGCCTAATTCTCCATGTTATAATTTTGGTCTTGGCCCGGTAGCTCAGTTGGTAGAGCAGCGGATTGAAAATCCGCGTGTCGATGGTTCGATTCCGTCCCAGGCCACCAAAACACACGGTTATGCGGGATTAGCTCAGTTGGTAGAGCGATACCTTGCCAAGGTATAGGTCGAGAGTTCGAGCCTCTTATCCCGCTCCATTTCTTGCCCATGCGGCAGTCGCCCATGTGGCTCAGTGGTAAAGCACTCCCTTGGTAAGGGAGAGGTCGCGGGTCCGATTCCCGCCATGGGCACCACCCATCTAAGCGCCTTCTCAGCCCGTCCGTTGACGGGCTTTTTTGTGTCCGACATTTTCGCCCGCGTTGATGTCGGGCGAAAGCGTCAAGTCACCCGTCCGGCCTGTGCGCGCTGCGCAAACTCTGCCCGCAAGGCCCGCAATTTTTCGCGCGGGTCTTCGCGCACGGTGGCCTGGTCCAACGCCATCTCGGCAATGAAGCGGCTGGCCTTGCCACTGATGAATTCGCGCCCTTTCTTGCGGCGCTTGAGCCAGCTCGCGCGGGTGATGCCCACGTACATCAGGCGGCGCTCCTCCTCCAGGCGCTGGGCCAACTGGTCGGCCGGCACATCGGCGGTTTCGTCCAGCTTGAACGGCAGCAGCCCTTCGTTCACGCCCACCAGCATCACATGCGGCCACTCCAGCCCCTTGGCAGCGTGCAGGGTGGAGAGGGTGACCACATTCTGGTCCTGCTCGCGCTCCGAAATGGTGGAGAGCAACGCAATGGTCTGGGCCACTTCCAGCAGCGTTTTGCGTTCGGTTTCGGTGCTGACACCGGCGGCGTCTTCAATCTGGCCGCCACAGCGCTGAGCCATCCAGTCGCAGAATTCCACCACGTTGTTCCAGCGGGCGGCGGCCACTTTTTCGTTGTCTTCGCCGTCGTACAAGTGCTGTTCGTAGCCAATGTCTTTCAGCCAGTCGGCAAGGAAGGTACGCGCATTGTCGGCCCCGGTGGTGTGCCGGGCGCGGTGTTCCAGCTCATTCATGGTTCGGCCGAACTCGTGCAGGCTGCTCACTGCGCGCGCAGGCAGGGCAGCGCTCAGCGAGTGGGAAAACAGCGCCTCGAACAGGCTCACCTTGTATTTGCCGGCGAATTCACCCAACCCAGCCAGCGTTTGGTGGCCCACCCCGCGTTTGGGTGTGGTGATGGCGCGCATGAAGGCCGGATCGTCGTTGTTGTTGACCAGCAGTCGCAGCCAGGCACACAGGTCTTTGATTTCGGCCCGGTCAAAAAAGCTGGTGCCACCCGAAACCTTGTACGGAATCTGAGCTTTGCGCAGCGCTACCTCGAACAACTTGGCCTGGTGGTTGGCCCGGTACAAGATGCAAAAGTCGCGGAACTCTTTGTGCGGGCTGGACAGTACACCACTGCCCGCGCGGATGCCTACGATGCGCGAGACCATGCGCTCGGCCTCATGCTCTTCATTATCGGCCGCCAGCACGCGCACAGGTTCACCTTCACCCAAGTCGCTCCACAGTTTTTTGGGGTAAAGCTTGGGGTTGGGGCCGATGACGTTGTTGGCCGCGCGCAGGATGGCGCTGGTAGAGCGGTAGTTTTGCTCCAACGTCACCACCTTCAGTGCGGGAAAGTCGATGGGCAGTTTGCGCAGGTTGTCCAGCGTGGCACCGCGCCAGCCGTAAATGCTCTGGTCGTCGTCGCCCACGGCGGTGAAGCGGGCGCGCTCGCCCACCAGCAGCTTGAGCAGTTCGTACTGCGTGGCGTTGGTGTCCTGGTATTCGTCCACCAGCACATGGCCCATTTGCTGTTGCCAGCGCATGCGCACATCCGCGTGGTGTTGAAGCAGCTTCAGGGGCAGGCCAATCAGGTCGTCAAAGTCCACAGCCTGGTAGGCGCTCAGGCGCTCCTGGTAACGCTGCATCAGTATGGCGGTAGCGCGGTCGTCTTCGGTCTGGGCCTGGGCCAGCGCCTCGTCGGCGGTGAGCCCAGCATTCTTCCAGGCGCTGATGGCCCATTGCCACTGGCGGGCGGTGGCCACGTCGGTGCTGCCCCCGGCGCAGTCTTTCAGGATGCCGGTGATGTCGTCGGTGTCGAGGATGCTGAATTTAGGCTTCAGGCCCAGCACCTCGCCGTCTTGTCGGAGCATGCGCACGCCCAGGGCATGAAAGGTACATATCACCACCTTCTTGGCGCCTTTGCCTACGAGTTGGCGGGCACGTTCACGCATTTCGGCTGCGGCCTTGTTGGTGAAAGTGATGGCGGCAATGCGCTCGGGCTCCAGCCCGGCTTCGATGAGGCGGGCGATTTTGTTGCCCGAGCCCGCTCCGGCCAGCACCAGACAAGGGCCACCCAAGTGCAGCACAGCGTCCTGCTGTGCGGGGTTCAGGCCGACGGTGAGGGTTGAATGAGTGGGTAAATGAGGCACTGTGAAAAAGCGATGAATGTTGGCTGCTCGTCGTAACAGGGCAGTATGCAGGGTGATTGTCGTGACTGCATCGGGTACTGACACAATGCGCCCGTGCTGAACATTTTGTGGGTCACATTTCCCTTCTTTGCGCTGCCGCGCGCCGGGGCATGTTGCCGTTGGCCGCCATTCCCGGCCTGAACGGCTTTGTGTTGTTTTTTGCGCTGCCGTGCATGTTGTACCGGTTTGGCTCCACCACACCGATCGCGCAGTTGCTCGATGCCTCGGTGTTCGGCGTGTACTTGCTGTGCGCGCTGGTGATGGTGGCGTTTGCGGTGGCCATGTCGCTGAACGACCGCATCCGCTGGAACGATGCCTCCATGGGCGCTTTGGTGGCGGCGTTTCCCAACACAGGGTTCATGGGCGTTCCGCTGCTGGCCGCGCTGATCGGGCCCAGCAGCGTGGGCCCGGTGATTGTGATGATCATTGTGGACATGGTGGTCACCAGCTCGCTGTGCATTGCGCTGTCGCGGCTCGACGGAGCGGGGGGCGGGGTGTCGGGCGCGCTGGAAGCGGCCAGCAAAGCCCTCAAGGGCATTGCCGCCAACCCCATGCCCTGGGCCGTTTTGTTGGGTGGCGTGGCGTCGGCCATGGGGTTTGTGCTGCCGGCGCCGCTGGAAAAAACCGCCTGGCTGCTGGCCGATGCGGCGTCGCCCGTAGCACTGTTCACCATCGGTGCGGTGCTGGCCCGCGCCCAGATGACGGTGGATCACCCCTCGCCCCTGAGCGACTACGTGCCCGTGGCGCTGATGAAGCTGCTGCTGCACCCTGTGCTGGTGGGGGTGGTGGGCGCGTCGGCCATGCAACTGGGGGTGCCGTTGTCGTCCGGGTCGCTGACAGTGATGGTGCTGGTGGCCGCGCTGCCGAGCGCCAGCAACGTGTCGCTGCTGGCCGAGCGCTTTGGGGCGGACAACGGGCGCATTGCCCGCATCATTCTGGTGTCCACCGCTGCGGCGTTTGTGACGTTTTCAGCGGCGGTGTCGCTGGTGACCTGACATTTCAAGCCAAAAAGGCATCCGGCGCTTGATGGTATTGTGTTTGTAGCTGCGATTTCAGATGGACAAGGGATCCACGTCGATGGCCCAGCGAATCAGCCCTTTGGCTTCGGGCAAGGCCCGGCACGCAGTCAAGGCGGTGTGCCAGTGGGTCAGCACGTGTTGCAGCGCGGGGCGTGAGGCGCTTTCCAGCAGCATTTGCGCCCGTTCCACGTTGGCCACTCGCTGCATGGCCATGGGCACAGGCGGAAACAACGTGAGGTGTTCGGCCCCTTCCAGGGCCCGTGCAGCTTCGCGCGCCGCAGCCAGAAACGCCTGGGCTGCTTCCTGGGTGCGTGGTACACAAACGGGGGCAGTTGGGCGGCCTCGCGCTCTTCCAGTTGCTGGGCAGCAAACGCCGGGAAGTCGTGCTTTTTCAAGGCGGTGAACAACGGGTGCGTGGGATGCCAGGTTTGCACCCACAACTCGGCTCCGCTGCTCAGCGCAGCATCGCGCCCGGCACGGCCCCCGGCCTGCATCAGCAGTGAGAACATGCGCTCGGGTGCGCGGTAGTCGCTGGCAAACAAGGCGGCGTCGGCATTGAGCGCCGCCACCAGCGTGATGCGGCGAAAGTCATGCCCCTTGGCCACCATCTGGGTGCCCACCAATACGTCCACCTCGCCGCTGTGCATGCGCTTGAGTTGTGCTTCCAGGCTGCCTTTGGTGCGGGTGCTGTCGGCGTCCATGCGGGCCACCCGCAGGGGCTGGCCGTCAGGCCGTTGCTGGCCCGCCAGCAGGGCTGTGACCTGTTCTTCCAGTTGCTCGGTGCCCTTGCCCACGGGAGCAATGTCGAGATTGCCGCACTCGGGGCAGGCGCGCGGCACACGTTCGGTCAGGCCGCAGTGGTGGCAGCGCAAAGTGCGGTCGATCTTGTGGAACACCCGGAACGCGCTGCAACTGGGGCACTGGCTTTTCCAGCCACAGGCGTGGCATGCCAGCACGGGTGCATAGCCCCGGCGGTTGAGCAGCAGCAGGGCCTGTTCGCGCGCCGCCAAAAGGGCGGGGGCCAGCACGGCCCCTTTGGGCTGCTGCGCCATGTCGAGCAAGCGCAGCGCAGGCAAGGCTCCGCCGCCCACGCGACTGGCCATGTCCAGTCGCAAGTAGCGGCCTGCAGTGGCCGCGTGCCAGCTCTCCAGCGATGGCGTGGCCGACCCCAGCACCACCTGGCAATGTGCACCGTGGCGGGTGAGCAGGCGGGCACGGTAGATGGCCAAGTCTCGGGCGGAGTGACGGGCACCGTCCTGGCTTTTGTAGCTGGGGTCGTGTTCTTCGTCGACGACGATCAGCCGCAGGTGTGGCAAGCTGGCCAATACCGCCATGC
>JAIFMP010000054.1 GCA_020048405.1 Hydrogenophaga sp. | reverse complement strand
AAAGCATTGGACGCGTGCAAGCGTCCATTTACCACCCCCGTTACGAGAGCCTGCGTGCTGCGTTGGTGGCAACACGCAAACGCGCGGGTTTGACGCAGACCCAAATGGCGCAGCGGCTTGGGGTGGGCCAATCGTTCGTTTCGAAAATAGAGCGCGGCGACAGCTACGTGGAAGTGTTTACTTGCGTGGACTGGTGCACCGCCTGCGGCATCACCCCGGGGGCGCTGCTGGACAGTTTGGTGTTGAGTGCATCGTCAGGTGGTTGAGTGGTGTTCTCGGCAATCGATTTGCTCAAAACTTGAAGCATTTTTGGCATCTGGCGCTTGGTGGTATTGCGATGACAGCTCTTGTTTTTGAAATATCAGGCATCCAGCCCGAGCAGCCCAAGTTGTTTCGTGCATCGTGTGCGATGGGTATCATGGGTGGCAATCTTTGCCATCACAGGAGTTTTCCATGACCATTAACATTTCCTTGCCTGCCGAGATGGAAGCCAGGGTCCGCGAGCATGTGGCGTCTGGGCTGTACGGGTCGGCCAGCGAAGTGGTGAGGGAAGCTTTGCGCCTGTTCGAGTCTTACCAATCGGTGCGTGCGTCAACCCTGGTGGCATTGAGGACCGATTTGGAGCAGGGCCTGCTTGATCGGCAATCAGGGCGTGTCGCGCCGATGGACATGACTACCCTCAAAGCCGAGGGGCGGGCCCGCAAAAGCCACAACGCGGCATGAATGCAGTACGCCTGACGCAAAGCGCCCGCACAGACCTGCTGGAAGCATGGCTTGGACGCAGCAGATGGGGTGATTGTGTTTGGCCCTTCACCCCGCAAACCGCTTTCGCGTGAGCGCCAGCGCCACCCAGAACCCCACCACGGCGTACACCACCAGCACACCCAGGTGCAGCAGCGTGTCGGTGGGCCAGCGGTCCATGAACAGGGGGCGCACCAGGGCCACGGCGTGGGTCAGGGGCAGCAGCTCTGACAGCCAGCGGACGGCGCCGGGGGGAAAAACACACCGCTCAAAAACATCATGGGTGTGAGGCCCAGCGTGAAGTAATACGTGAAAAAGTCATAGCCCTTGGCCAGTGCGTTGAACACCAGCGCAATGCAACTGAAGGTGATGCCCACCAGCGCCAGCACCGGCCAGGCCAGCAGCAGTTTGGGGCTGTGGCTGATGCCCAGGGCCAGCATCACACACAGGATGGCCGTGACCGTGAACAGCGCCTTGAACGCGGCCCACAGCATTTCGGCCAGCACCACGTCGTCCAGCCGCACAGGGGCGTTCAGGATGCCGTCCCAGGTTTTTTGCACGTGCATGCGTGAAAAGGCCGAATACAGCGCCTCGAAGCTGGCGGCATTCATGGCGCTCATGCACACGCTGCCGCTGGCCAGGAACAGGATGTAGGGCACTTTTTCAGCACCCATGTCCACCTGGCCCACCAGCGCGCCCAGGCCGTAGCCAAAGGCCACCAGCCACATCAGCGGTTCGGCGATGTTGCCCACCAGGCTGGGAATGGCCAGCTTCTTCCACACCAGCAGGTTGCGCTGCCACACCGGCCACCAGCGCATGGACAGTTGCGGTGCGCGCCACACAGACGGGGCGGTGGACTGAGGTGGCAGGGCAGGCGTGGTGTGCATGCCCACATTGTGCGCAATCCGGCCTGATTTACAGTGGTGACCCGTCGCAACCCCGCAAGAAAGTCTGCCCCCCATGACCACCCTCGGAACCCCTCTGTCTCCCCACGCCACCAAAGTGATGCTGCTCGGCTCTGGCGAGTTGGGCAAAGAGGTGCTGTTGGCCCTGCAGCGCCTGGGGGTGGAAACCATTGCGGTGGACCGCTACGACAACGCCCCCGGTCAGCAGGTGGCGCACCACAGCCGCACCATCACCATGAGCGACCCGGCGCAGCTCAAGGCCCTGATTGAGGCTGAGCGCCCGCACCTGGTGGTGCCCGAAATTGAGGCGATTGCCACCCCCATGCTCGAAGAGCTGGAAGCCGCTGGCGTGGCAAAAGTGGTGCCCACCGCCCGCGCCGCGCGCCTGACCATGGATCGCGAAGGCATCCGCCGCCTGGCCGCCGAAACCCTCAAACTGCCGACCAGCCCTTATGTGTTTTGCGATTCGCTGGCCGAGTTGCAAGCCGCCATTGACGGCGCGAACGGTCAACCAGGCATTGGCTACCCCTGTGTCGTCAAGCCCGTGATGAGCAGCAGTGGCAAGGGCCAAAGCAAGATCGACGGCCCGGCCGATGTGGCCAAGGCGTGGAACTACGCCATGGCCGGGGGCCGGGTGAGCCACGGCCGCGTGATCGTCGAAGGCTTCATTGACTTCGATTACGAAATCACCCAGCTCACCGTGCGCGCCTTGGGTGCCGATGGCCGGGTGCTGACCCACTTTTGCGACCCCATTGGCCATGTGCAGGTGAGTGGCGACTACGTGGAAAGCTGGCAGCCCATGGCCATGCACCCGTCGGCGCTGGCTGCGTCGCGCCACATTGCCAAAACCGTGACCGACAACCTCGGAATGGGCCTGGACGGCAAACCCGCCGGGCTGGGCCTGTTTGGCGTGGAACTGTTTGTGAAGGGCGAGCAGGTGTGGTTCAGCGAGGTCAGCCCCCGCCCGCACGACACGGGGCTGGTGACGCTGTGCACCCAGCACCAGAGCGAGTTTGAGCTGCACGCCCGCGCCATCCTGGGGCTGCCGGTGGACACCAGCCTGCGCAACCCCGGCGCCAGCGCCGTGATCTACGGCGGTGTGGAGGCCGAAGGCATTGTGTTTGACGGTGTGGACGAAGCCCTGCGCGTGCCCGGCACCGATCTGCGCTTGTTCGGCAAACCCGAGAGTTTCACCAAACGCCGCATGGGCGTGGCGCTGGCCCGGGCGGCCGACACGCAAGCAGCCAGGGCAAATGCCAAGCTGGCGGCCAGCCTGGTGAAGCCACGCAAGGTCTGAAGCGATACAACCGTTTGGTTCAACCGTCTTCGCGGATCTGCCGCCCGGTCAGCTTCAGAAACAGGTCTTCCAGGTTGGCCGGGCGGTGCAGGGTGCGCAGGCCCGGGTGGGCTTGCAGGGCCGCCAACAGCGGGGCAGCGTTGGCCGTGTAGAAGAACAGGGTTTCGCCGCTCACTTCCACGCGGGCCGCGTGCTGCGTGAGTTCGGTGTGTGTTTGCAGTTCCAGCGCGCCTTGGCCATACACCTCCACCACGTCGGGCTCCAGGTGTTGGGCAATCAGGTCACGTGGCTTGCCCTCGGCAATTTTGCGGCCGTGGTCCAGCACCAGCAGGCGGTTGCACAGGCGCTCGGCCTCGTCCATGAAGTGGGTGGTCAGCAAAATGCTTTTGCCTTGCTGCAGCAGGCGCTGCAGGCGTTCCCACATCAGGTGGCGGGCCTGGGGGTCCAGGCCTGTGGTGGGCTCGTCGAGCAGCAGCAAGGCCGGGTCGTTGATGAGGGCGCGCGCCAGGCTGAGCCGTCGCTTCATGCCGCCCGACAGCTCGCCGGGCTTGGCGTCGGCCTTGTGGCTCAGGGCGGCGAACTCCAGCAACTGGGGAATGCGCTCGGTCAGCACGGCTTCAGTCAGGCCGAAGTAGCGGCCGTACACGCGCAGGTTTTCGGCGCACGAAAAATCGGGGTCCAGCGTGTCGAACTGGCTCACCACTCCCAGCCGGGCTTTGATGGCCAGTGCGTCTTGCGGCATGGTCAACCAGTGTGGCGTGGGAGTGGCGGGGTCACTGAAGCTGACCGAACCCTGCGTGGGCACCGCCAACCCCAGGCACATGCGTATGGTGGTGGTTTTGCCCGCGCCGTTGGGGCCGATGACACCCAGGCACTCGCCGGGGGCAATGTCGAACGACACGCCGTTGACCACGGTGGTGTCGCCATAGCGTTTGTGCAGGTTGTCAGCGCGAAACAGTGAGTGGGGCGTGGACATGGATGGGCATAAGGTTCGGTGGAGCGCCATTGTGATATTGAAACGGTCAACCCCTAGAATCGCCGCGCCACTCCCCACCGGGGCCAGTGGCTGCAACCAGGAGAGCGATTTGTCCGACTTTTGGGCCGTGGCCCCCCAGTACCTGCTGCCCAAACAGGCCCTCACCCAACTGGCTGGCGCCTTTGCTCGCTCACAGGCCGGGGCGCTGACCACCTGGGTGATTCGCAAGTTTGTGGCGCGCTACAACGTCAACATGGCTGAGGCTGCCAACCCCGATCCGGCCAGCTACGCCAGCTTCAACGAGTTTTTCACCCGCCCGCTCAAACCCGGGGCACGGCCGCTGGGCGATGCGCCCTGGGTGTGCCCGGTGGACGGTGCCATCAGTCAGTTAGGCCCCATTTCGGGCGATCAGGTGTTTCAGGCCAAAGGCCACCGCTATTCCACGCAGACCTTGCTGGCCGGTAGCGCCGACGAAGCGGCACGTTATGCAGACGGCCATTTCGCCACCATTTACCTCAGCCCGCGCGACTACCACCGCATCCATATGCCGTGCGACGGCACGCTGCGGCGCATGGTGTATGTGCCGGGCGAGCTGTTTTCGGTCAACCCCGCCACGGCGCGGGGTGTGCCGGGGCTGTTTGCCCGCAACGAACGGGTGGTGTGCCATTTCGACACCCCGCACGGCCCCATGGCGCTGGTGCTGGTGGGCGCCACCATCGTGGGCAGCATGGCCACGCCCTGGCATGGGGTGGTAAACCCACCCCGCAGCGCTACCGTGCGCACCTGGGACTACGCGCCGGGCGAGGTGGTGTTGCGCCAGGGTGAAGAAATGGGCCGCTTTTTGCTGGGCTCCACCGTGGTGCTCCTGTGGCCGCGCAACACGTTGGACTTTGTCAACCACTGGGTGTCGGGTGGCCCGGTGCGGCTGGGAGAGGCCATGGCGCACACTCCCGCCGCACCCGCCGGGCTGTGAGCCGGACCGGTTGTTGTTGACTTGGGTCAAAAGGCGCGGTTGCGGGCTGCACTGTATGCCCGCCCGACATTGGCATGCTTGCTGCTTTGGGCTAATCTCGACGCTCCCGTGTTCATCCCTTGTGCCTGCCATGTCATCCTCACCCGATTCATCCCCTGCTGACAAAGAAAACCCCCAACTCAAGTTGCTGGAGCGCAGGGTAGATTCTTTGGGTGAGCTCAACGCACGCATCGCCCGGTTGGCCATGGGCCTCGGGTTGTCACTGCGGCAGGAGCCAGACATTCAGCGCGTCATCACGTACCAGAGCCCCCATGTGTCGGTTGAGCGGCGCAGCCAGGCCGACCGCCGCACCGGCGCGAGGGCTTCGTCGGGCGACCGGCGTTCGTCGCGGCAGTGGGAAGAGTTGCGCGGGCTGGTGGTGCTGCGCTACGAACTGGAACTGAAGTACGCCCAGGAAATGGGTGCCAGCGTTACGCGTGACATCTTCACCGAAGCCTCGGCCCGCCTCACGCGTGACGGCTTTGCTGTGGGCATGGATGGCATGGACCTGAAAAAGCTCTTCGGCAACGCCTGAGCGTTGCCCGTCCGCCCTACCTGCTGGGTTCTTTTACACACCACGGTCATGTTGCCGTGGTGCAGTTGTGTTTTTTGACACCTCTTTAACCTCACATGAACACGCCAAACCCTGCCACCGACTTGGTTGAGAACATGACCTTCGATGAACTCACCGTGGGGCAAAGCGCCAGCTTGGTGCGTACGCTCACGCTGCAAGACATACAGGCCTTTGCCGCCGTATCGGGCGATACCAACCCCGCTCACCTCGATCCTGCCTACGCAGCAGCCACGCTCTTCCATGGCGTGATCGCCCACGGCATGTGGAGTGGAGCCCTCATTTCCGGGCTGTTGGGCACGGAGTTTCCCGGCCCCGGCACCATATATGTGGACCAAGAGCTGCACTTTCAGCGCCCAGTGCACGTGGGTGACACGCTGGTGGTGAAAGCCACTGTGCGTGCCAAAAACCCCGCCAACCGTCAGGTGGAGCTGGATTGCGACGTGAGCAACCAGCGAGGGGAGCGCGTGTTGCATGGTGTTGCCCGTGTGCTGGCGCCCACCCACAAGACGAAATTGCCCCGAGTGAACGCGCCACGCATCCAGTTGTTCGACCCCGAAGCCCGACTGAAAGAACTGCTGGCTCGCGGTGCCCACCTGGCGCCAGTGCGGTGTGCAGTGGTGCACCCGTGCGATACCGAATCGCTGCAGGGCGCGGTGGATGCTGCCAATCTGGGCCTGATCGTGCCTGTGCTGGTGGGCCCCAGTGCCCGCATCCGCCAGCTGGCTGCCGACGCATGCATGGACATCAGCGGTATGCAGCTGGTGGACACCGAACACAGCCATGCATCGGCCGAGGCCGCCGCTGAACTGGCCGCCAAGGGCGATGTGGAGGCCCTGATGAAAGGCAGCCTGCACACCGATGAAATGGTGCATGCGGTGCTGAGCCAGCGCGCGCTGCGCACGGGGCGGCGCATGTCGCACGTGTTCCGCTTTGATGTACCTGCGTACAGCAAGCCCATACTCATCACCGATGCCGCGCTCAACATCCACCCCACCCTGCCAGAGAAGGTGGACATCGTGCAAAACGCCATCGACTTTGCCCATGTGATGGGCGTGGCAGCGCCCAAGGTGGCGCTTCTGTCGGCGGTAGAAACGGTTAACCCGGCCATCCCGTCAACGCTTGACGCCGCTGCCCTGTGCAAGATGGCAGACCGCGGCCAGATAAAGGGCGGTGTACTAGACGGCCCGCTGGCGTTTGACAACGCCATTTCGGCCCACGCTGCGCATGTGAAGGGCATCAACTCCCCCGTGGCAGGCGATGTCGACATCTTGGTGGTGCCAGACCTGGAAAGCGGCAACATGCTGGCAAAACAGCTCGAATACCTGGCCGGGGCGTCTGGCTCGGGCATAGTTTTGGGGGCACGCATTCCCATCGCCCTGACCAGCCGGGCCGACGGCCCTGCAGCCCGTGTGGCGTCGGCATTGCTGGTCAAGCTGGTGGCTCACCACATCCGTGCCAAGGCTGCACAAGCCACCGGCGGTTGAAGGACACATTCCATGGCTGTACTGGCTGTCAATGCAGGCTCGTCGAGCCTTAAATTCTCGTGTTATCCCTTGGCTGAAGGTGTTGTCCAGGCCAGTGTGCTGAGCGGCAACATTCAGGGGTTGGAACCCCAGGGTCAGCCCACGCTGTCGTGGCAGTTTGCTGGTGTGTCGCATCAACAGGCGCTGGACTTGCCCGGTGGCAGCGCCACCGCTGCCGAGCGTTTTGCAGGCGCGCTGCAGGCGCTGCAACGCCTGCTGACCGAACTGCCCGGCCTGCCCGCGCTGAAAGCGGTCGCGCACCGGGTGGTGCACGGCGGTCGCGATCACCGCGCCAGCGTGGTGGTAACACCGGCCGTGTTGGGTGCGCTGGAGGCCCTCAACCCATTGGCCCCATTGCATCAGCCGCACAACCTGGCGGGCATACGTGCGTTTGCCGCTGCGTTTGCCCAGGTGCCGCAGGTGGCCTGTTTTGACACCGCTTTCCACGGCACCCTGGGCCCCCTGGAAACCACCTTTGCGATACCGCACGAGCTGACCGAAGAAGGCGTGGTGCGCTACGGCTTTCACGGGCTGTCGTACCAGTTTGTGATGGGCACGTTGCTGGCCCATACCCCACGCGCCCAAGGCCGTGTGCTGATGGCCCACCTGGGAAACGGGGCCAGCCTGTGTGCCGCGCAGGGGGGGCTGAGCACGGCCACCAGCATGGGGTTTTCAGCACTGGATGGCCTGATGATGGGGACGCGTTGCGGTTCGCTGGATGCGGGTGTGGTGCTGTATCTGCTGGCCCAGGGCTGGGATGCCGCCCAGGTGCAGCGTTTGCTTTACAGCCAGTCGGGCCTGCTGGGGGTGTCGGGCGTATCGGCCGACATGCGTCGGCTGGGCCAAGTGGCGGCGGGCACGGGAGAAGAAGCGCAGCGTGCGCGCTTTGCCATTGACCTGTTCACGCACCGGGTGGTGCGCGAGGCTGGGGCCATGGTGGCCACACTCCAGGGACTGGATGTGCTGGCGTTCAGTGGCGGCATTGGCGAGCACGATGCAGGCCTGCGCCAGCGCGTGGCGGAACGTCTGAGCTGGTTGGGTGTGCGGCTTGACGGCGCTGCCAACCGCGAGGCCACGGGCGACGCCGTGGTTGCCATCCACGCGCCCGACAGTGCAGTGCAGGTATGGGTGGTACCTACCGACGAAGGGCGGGTGGCGGCTGAGGAGGCCGCCAATCGAATAAAAAAATAGCTGCTTGCGCTTTTTCAGTAAGCGTTTGAGGTGGTTTTTCTATAAATTTTACTGAAACGCCACTTCAGCAAAACTGCGCAGCTTGCGGCTGTGCAGTTGTTCAAAGCCACGCTCGCGCAGCAACTCCACCGCGCGGATACCAATGCGCAAGTGCTGATCTACGCGTTCGCGGTAGAAGTGGTTGGCCATGCCGGGCAGCTTGATTTCGCCGTGCAGGGGTTTGTCGCTCACGCACAGCAAAGTGCCGTAGGGCACACGGAATCGAAAACCGTTGGCGGCGATGGTGGCGCTTTCCATGTCCAGCCCCACGGCGCGGCTCTGGCTCAGGCGGCGTTGGGGCGTGGTGGACACGTTTTGGGTGGGCAGCAGCTCCCAGTTGCGGTTGTCTGTGCTGGCCACGGTGCCCGTGCGCATGATGCTTTTCAGGTCGCTGGGGGCCAGGCCACTCACATCGGCCACGGCGGTTTCCAGTGCCTGCTGGATTTCGGCCAGCGCGGGTATGGGCACCCACAGTGGCAGCTCTTCGTCCAGCACATGGTCTTCACGCACGTAGGCGTGCGCCAGTACGTAGTCGCCCAGCCGCTGGCTGTTGCGCAGCCCGGCGCAGTGGCCCAGCATCAGCCAGGCATGGGGGCGCAACACGGCCACGTGGTCGGTGATGGTTTTGGCGTTGCTGGGGCCCACGCCGATGTTCACCAGCGTGATGCCGCTGCGGTCGGCCCGCAGCAGGTGGTAGGCGGGCATTTGCGGCAGGCGGGGTGGCGCGGTTCCCAGTGCGTCCACGGCCTCGGTGGGCAACCCCGCGCGGCGCGTGACCACGTTGCCAGGCTCGACGAAAGCGGTGTACTCGCTGTCGGGCTTGGCCATCTCCGCGTGCCCCAGCTTGATGAACTCGTCGATGTAAAACTGGTAGTTGGTGAACAGCACGAAGTTCTGGAACCACTCGGGCCCCGTGCCGCTGTAGTGACGCAGACGCTGCAACGAGTAGTCCACCCGGGGCGCAGTGAACAGTGCCAGGGGCTGTGGTTCGCCAGGGCCAGGTTCATGGGTGCCGTTGGCAATGCCATCGTCCATGACGGCGAGGTCTGGCAGGTCGAACACGTCGCGCATGCGGGCGCGGCGCTCGGCGTCCATGTGGCCTTCCACGTGGTCGTGTTCGGCAAACGAGAAGTGGATGGGTATGGGCAAGGTGCTGGTACCCACCTCCAGCTCGCCGCCGTGGTTCTGCAGCAGCAGGCGGAACTGGTTGAGGTAGTAGCCGGCGTACAGGTCGGGCCGGGTCAGCGTGGTCTCAAACCGGCCGGGCCCCGCCACAAAACCGTAGCTGAGGCGGGCGTTTGCCCCCTGGTCGTGGCGCAGGCTGTGTGGCGTGTGCAGGCGCACCAGCGGATAGCAGGCACGCACGCGCTGGTCGGTCCCCAGCTCGCCGCTGACGTAGCGATGCATGGTGCTGCGCAGGTGCTGTACCGCGCCGTTGTAAATGGCCTGCACCTGGGCCAGGGCGCTGTCGGCATCGGTGTGGCGCGTCGGGGCGACGAAGGGGGGGAGCAGGTGCATGGGGTGTTTGGGGTTCAGGCGCTTTTGACGGGTTCGCGCATCGTCACAAATTCTTCGGCGGCGGTGGGGTGTATGCCAATGGTGCTGTCGAACACGGCTTTGGTGGCCCCGGCCTTCAGCGCCACGGCAAAGCCCTGCACGATTTCACCTGCCTCTGCGCCCACCATGTGCAAGCCCACCACGCGGTCGGTGGCGGTGTCCACCACCAGCTTCATGAGGGTGCGCTCGGTGCTGCCGCTCAGGGTGTGTTTCAGCGCTTTGAATTCGGAGCGGAACACGGTGACCGCACCAAACTGCTCACGCGCTTGCGCTTCCGTCAGCCCCACAGTACCCACGTTGGGGTGGGTGAACACGGCGGTGGGAATCAGGTCGTAGGCCATGCTGCGCGGGGCTTTGCCTGCGGCTGGACCCCAGATGTGATCCACCACCACCATGGCTTCGCCCAGCGCCACAGGCGTGAGCTGTACGCGGGCCGTCACATCGCCCACGGCGTAAATGTGGGGCACGTTGGTTTGGTAGTGACCGTTCACGACGATGGCACCTTGCGCACCGGTGACCACGCCCGCCACGTCCAGTCCCAGACCGTTGACGTTGGGCAAGCGGCCGGTGGCATAAAGCACTGCATCGGCGACCAGGGTGTTGCCGTCTTCGAGTTGCAGGTGCAAGCCGTCGGCCTGTTTGTGAATGGCCAGTACACCGGCGTTCAGCCGCAGGTCCACCCCGGCTTTGGTGACCTCTGCCGCCAGAAAGTGGCGCACCTCGTCGTCAAAGCCGCGCAACACTTGTTCTCCGCGGTAGAGCTGTGTGACGTGTGCGCCCAGGCCGTTGAAGATGGACGCAAATTCGCAAGCGATGTAGCCACCGCCCACCACTACCAGCCGCTGGGGGAAGGTGGGGAGGTCAAACATGTCGTTGGACGTGATGACGTGTTCGCGCCCCACAAAGTGCGGCACGTGGGGTGTACCGCCGGGAGCCAGCAAGATGTGCTGTGCCGTGAAGCGCTGGTGACCTGCGCTGCCGTCTGCGTTCAGGGTTGCCAGACCCACCTGATGGTCGCCTTCCAGGCGGGCAAAACCGTTGAACACGGTCACGCCCGAGCCGCGAAGCAGGTTGCTGTACACGCCGTTCAGGCGGCTGATTTCTTTGGCCCGGTTTGCCTTCAGGGTGGCCCAATTAAGTTGGGGGGCATCGCCCTCCCAGCCGTAGCCGTGGGCTTCCTCAAACCCTTCGCCATAGTGAGCTGCATAGCTGTAGAGCTTTTTGGGAATGCAGCCCACGTTCACGCAGGTGCCGCCCAGGCCGTTGGTGCCCAGCGTTTCGGCCAGCGCCACGCCCGCACCGCGCTGGGCGGCCATGCGGGCGGCCCGCACGCCCCCGCTGCCGCCTCCGATCACCATCAAGTCAAAATCGAAACCGCCCATGTGTGCCTGCCATTGCAAAAATGCGCATCATCGCAGCAAGCCTGTTGCCAGTGGTTTGTCAGGCGATTTCGCTGTTGTTCTGGCCTTGAGAGGCCAGTGCGCGGCGTCTGGCCATTTCTCTGCCGGAACCCGTGTTGTTGAGGTAATCCAGCCGCTTCTTTGCCTCGGGGTAGGCCAGTGACTCTTCCAGGATGATGTGATCGGTGTACAGCGCCTCGAAAACGTCGAGTGCGTGGCGCAATTCCGCAGCATCGAACCATTGATTTCCGTTGGCGGCGGCTTCCAGGGCAGGCTCGATTTGCAACCAGTTTTCCTCCAGCCAGCCGTGATCCTGAGTCAGGTGTTTTGCAGCGTGAACGACTTCGGGAACCCCGCTGCTCAGTAACGCCGGGAAGATATGGGTTTCCTCGTCGAGATGGTGTTGCCTTGCTTCGCTGTTGAAGTATCGCAAGACCTGCCTGGCGATTGGTTTGTGGGCAACACTGAGTCCGTCCGCCTCGATTTCGTCGATCAATTGCCGCAACTGAAACAGCTGGCGCTGGATTTCACGGTGCGACTCGTCGAGAAATTCAAAGACATTGGCGGGGGAAGATGGGTTCGCTTTCATGTCAGGCTCCTGGTGGCACATGCCACTGATCTGATTATGAAAATGCTGCGCCGCAGCAACTTGATCTGGCTCAAGGATTTGCGGCGCAGATGAAAACGCTCTCTTAAGGTCAATAGCTGTACACGCCACGGCCGGATTTGCGACCCAGATAGCCTGCTGCCACCATTTCTTTCAGCAGAGGACACGGGCGATATTTGCTGTCGTTGTATTCGTTGAAGTAAACGTTCATGACAGCCAGGCACACATCCAAACCGATCATGTCTGCCAGCGCCAACGGCCCGATGGGGTGGTTGCAGCCCAGTTTCATGCCTGCGTCAATGTCCTCGGCCGAGGCCAGACCTTCAGCCAGCACAAAGAAGGCCTCGTTGATCATGGGCACCAGGATGCGGTTGACCACAAACCCGGGGGCGTTCTTCACGGTGATGGGGGACTTGCCCAGACGCTCAGCCAGCGCTTTGACTGCTTCATGCGTTGCGTCGCTGGTTTGCAGTCCCCGGATGATTTCCACCAGCGCCATCATGGGCACCGGGTTGAAGAAATGCATGCCAATGAAGCGGTCGGCTCGTTGGGTGACTGCTGCCAGTTTGGTGATGGAAATGCTGGAGGTGTTGGTTGCCAGCAGCACTTCAGGCGCCAGAAGATTGTCCAGTTGCTGCAGGATCTTGACCTTCAGCCCTTCGCTCTCGGTTGCGGCTTCGATCACCAATTGCGCTTCTTTGAGGGCTTCATAAGACGTGCTGCCGGTGATCAACTCCAGCGCGGCGATTTTGTCCGCTGCTGACATTTTGTCTTTCTTGATCAGCCGGTCGAGGCTGGATGTCACCGCTGCAATGCCTTTGGCCACAGCGGCTTCGCTGATGTCAACCATGACGACGCGGATGCCACGGGTTGCGCAAGCCTGTGCAATGCCGTTGCCCATGGTTCCAGCACCGATGATGCCGACGGTTTGGATGGACAAGGGGGTGATGGTGCTCATGAATGTGTTCCTGAAAGGTGGTGAATGTGGCTCGATGTTACCCATGCAACATGGCATCTTCAGCCAGAACCCTGGGTTGTGACGCCCGCTTGTTTGACGTGCGTCAATTGAGTTTGCGCAGATTCAGAACATGCTTGCGCCTTCGTTCACTACAATCCTAGGGTTGACCCTTGGGGTCGTCACACCTGTAGAACCAAGTTCCAGAAAGATCTGCATGAGCGAAGCAAGCGTAGACAACAGCCGCCGCAACTGGCTGATCACATCCTGTGCCGTTGGCGGCGCAGGTGCCGCCGCAGTCGCGGTGCCCTTTGTGAGCTCATTCAGCCCGTCAGAGCGAGCGAAGGCGGCGGGGGCTTCAATCGAGGTGGACATTTCTGCTATTCCACCTGGCCAGAAAATCACGGTTGAATGGCGCGGCAAGCCGGTGTGGATCTTCCGACGTACGCCTGAGCAACTTGCAACCCTCGAAAAGACCGAGCCCGAGCTCGCCGACCCCCTCTCTGCTCGGAATGCGTACCCCACACCCGAGTACGCCAAAAACCAGCACCGTTCCATCAAGCCCGAGGTGTTTGTTGGCGTGGGCATTTGTACTCACTTGGGCTGTTCGCCCGGCGAAAAGCTCACCCCCGGCGCTCAACCGTCGTTGCCAGACAATTGGCAGGGCGGTTTTTTGTGTGCTTGCCATGGCTCAACATTTGACGTTGCTGGCCGCGTGTTCAAAAACAAACCCGCTCCTGACAACCTGGAAGTACCTCCCCACATGTATTTGTCGGACACCACGCTGCTGATCGGCGACGACAAAAAAGCGTGAGCTCAGTACTCCATACGCCCAACGCTATTTAAGGTTCATCATGGCTGAATTCAAAGAAGTCCCGGCTGACGCGGCATTGGCCGTTAAAGCGCTGAACTGGGTGGACAACCGGTTCCCTTTGTCCAAGCTCTACAAAGAGCATCTGTCTGAATACTACGCACCCAAAAACTTCAATTTTTGGTATTTCTTTGGTTCCTTGGCTCTGTTGGTGCTCGTGATCCAGATCGTGACCGGTATTTTCCTGGTCATGCACTACAAGCCTGATGCGGCACTTGCCTTTGCGTCGGTCGAGTACATCATGCGGGACGTGCCATGGGGCTGGCTGATTCGTTACATGCACTCAACCGGCGCATCAATGTTTTTTGTGGTCGTTTATCTGCACATGTATCGTGGTTTGATTTACGGTAGTTACCGCAAGCCACGCGAATTGGTCTGGATTTTCGGTTGCGCCATCTTCCTGGTCCTGATGGCCGAAGCCTTCATGGGCTACCTGCTGCCATGGGGCCAAATGAGCTACTGGGGTGCGCAGGTGATCGTGAACTTGTTCTCCGCGATTCCCTTCATCGGCCCTGACTTGGCATTGCTCATCCGTGGCGATTTTGTTGTCGGTGACGCCACCCTGAACCGATTCTTCTCCTTCCACGTGATCGCAGTGCCTCTGGTCTTGCTGGGCTTGGTGGTGGCTCACATCATTGCTCTGCATGAGGTTGGCTCCAACAATCCTGACGGTGTAGAGATCAAAGCGCTGAAGGACAGCAACGGCATTCCGCTCGACGGCATCCCTTTCCACCCCTACTACAGCGTGCATGACATCTTGGGTGTGTCGGTATTCCTGATGGTGTTTTCCGCCATCATCTTCTTCGCGCCTGAACTCGGCGGCTACTTTCTGGAGTACAACAACTTCATCCCCGCTGATCCGCTGACCACTCCTTTGCACATCGCTCCCGTGTGGTACTTCACGCCGTACTACTCGATGCTGCGCGCCGTGACCAGCCAGTTCATGTATGTGCTGGTTGCGGTGGTTCTGTTGGGTGCGTTGCTTGGCGTTGCCAAGATCAAGATGCCTGCGCCACTGAAAATGGGTGTGCTCGGTGCCGCCGTGGTGGCTGTAGCCCTGATGCTGGCGATCGACGCCAAGTTCTGGGGTGTGGTCGTCATGGGTGGAGCCGTCATCATCATGTTTTTCCTACCTTGGCTGGATTACAGCGAGGCCAAATCCATTCGCTATCGCCCTAGCTGGAATGTTTGGTTGTATGGCGTGTTCGTGATCAACTTTTTCATTCTGGGTTATCTCGGTGTGAAGCCTCCCAGCCCTGTGGGCGAGTTGGTTTCGCAAGTAGGCACCCTGTTCTACTTCGGATTTTTCCTGCTCATGCCATGGTGGAGCCGCATTGGCAAATGCAAGCCAGTGCCTACCCGTGTGACGTTTGAAGCGCATTGAAAGAGTTGTGGAGTAACGCTATGAAAAGAATCATCACAGCCCTTTCGCTGGTCGTTGCTTTGGTGGGTGGTGCGCATGCTGCTGGTGCGAGCTTCCCGCTGGACAAGGCGCCGAGTCGCACCAACGACATGGCCGCGTTGCAAAACGGTGCCAAGCTGTTTGTCAATTACTGCCTGAGCTGCCACTCTGCTGCGTTCATGCGGTACAACCGTTTGCGCGATATCGGTTTGACCGAGAAGCAAATCAAGGAAAACCTCATGTTCACCACCGACAAGGTGGGCGATACCATGAAGGCGGCTATTGATCCCAAGCAAGCCAAGGAATGGTTCGGCGCAAATCCACCCGATCTCACTCTGGTTGCCCGCTCACGTGCAAGCGGTGCCGGTTCTGGGTCGGACTATCTGTACACATACCTTCGCACCTATTACCGCGACCCCAACAAGCCCACGGGGTGGAACAACATGGCGTTTCCAAACGTGGGTATGCCACACGTGATGTGGGAGCTGCAGGGTGAGCGTCGTCCCGTTTTTGAAACCGTGTCTGAACACGGCCACGATGTTCAAAAGCTGAAGGGCTGGGAACAGGTCACGCCAGGCATTCTGTCGCCTGCTGAGTTTGATCAAGCCACTGGTGATTTGGTCGCATTCATGCAATGGATGTCAGAGCCTGTGCAAAACACCCGGGTTCGCATTGGTGTCTGGGTGTTGCTGTTCCTGTCCGTGTTCACAGTGATTGCTTGGCGTTTGAACGCGGCGTTCTGGAAAGATATCAAGTAACATCAGCGCGCCCCGGATTTCTGTCCGGATCTGCTGCAGTGGCGATACGCTCAAGGTGTATCGCCACTGTTTTTCATTGAGGGATTCGTTGTCATGATGGTTTTGTATTCGGGTACCACGTGCCCTTTTTCCCACCGCTGCCGTTTTGTCCTGTTCGAGAAAGGCATGGATTTTGAGATCCGCGATGTGGACCTTTTCAATAAGCCGGAAGACATTGCTGTCATGAACCCCTATGGGCAAGTGCCTATTTTGGTCGAGCGCGATCTGATACTTTATGAGTCGAACATCATCAACGAGTACATCGATGAGCGCTTTCCTCACCCACAGTTAATGCCCGGCGATCCAGTCGATCGTGCGCGTGTTCGCCTGTTTCTGTTGAATTTCGAAAAAGAGTTGTTTACCCACGTATCTGTGCTCGAAGCACGGGGCGGCAAGGGCAACGAGAAGGCAGTTGAAAAGGCACGGAGCTACATTCGTGACCGATTGACCCAACTCGCTCCAGTATTTCTGAAGAACAAGTTCATGCTGGGAGACAGTTTTTCAATGCTTGACGTTGCGATTGCACCTTTGCTGTGGCGACTCGATTTTTATGGCATTGAGCTGAGCAAAAATGCAGCGCCTTTGCTGAAATACGCAGAGCGCATTTTCTCCAGACCCGCTTACATCGAAGCGTTGACTCCCTCTGAAAAAGTGATGCGCAAGTAAGCGCTGGGGCAGGGTGCACACTATGACCACTGAGCTTCCATCAACCCGCCCATATTTGATCAGGGCCCTGCACCAGTGGTGCATGGACCACGGGTTTACTCCCTATTTGGCGGTGTCGGTGGACGGATCCGTTAGAGTTCCCAGGCAGCACGTGGTCAATGGAGAAATCGTTCTGAACGTCAGCACAGATGCAACAGGAAGTCTTGCTCTGGGTGATGAGTTCATTGAGTTTAAAGCCAGGTTCGGTGGCGTGTCCCAGTCGGTTGTTGTACCCGTGGGGAGGGTTTCTGCTATCTATGCCCGTGAGAACGGACAGGGCATGGCATTTCCCATCGAACCATCAATACTGGGTGATCTCGCGGTGGAGCCCGATGCATCTGTTGACGAGTTGCCACCCTTTAGTTTGGTTGATGGCTTGTCTGGCTCTGAGTGGAACGGGACGCCTTCAGTGCCTGGAGACAAACCGCGCGGTGGTCCACGTCCTGCCCTCAAGCGGATCAAGTAGAATATTGTCCGTGCCGGTTTAGCTCAGTTGGTAGAGCACTCGCCTTGTAAGCGATAGGTCGTCAGTTCGAATCCGACAATCGGCACCACCCCAATATCTGTTTCGTTGCTGGTGGTTTCACTCACTCAGCACTTTGACCCGTATTTTTACGGCGTTGCCCGTAGCATGCTGGAGTCTGGCTTCCAAATCAGGGAGTATCTGGCGCAACTTGCAAGCAGCAGCGCCGCTGCGGACCAGCAAGCACCACGTGCCTTCGTCAGCAGGGCCTGGAGTCACAAGTTTTCTGAGTCCGATTGGCAGCAGTGACTCTACGATGATCATGCGCTGCTTGGATTGTTCCAGCAATGCGCTCAAGTGCGCGAGCACGGGTGAGTCTGCAACGGCCTTCGTCAGGGAGACGGAGAGTTGTTGGGGGCTTGATGCTGTGCGCATCACATCAATGCGAAGGTGACCATGCATTTGATTATCACGGACCCTTGGTTCGCCAAAAACCGAGCACTACACATATCTGGTTTGCGACTGTTTGCCTTTGCCACCGCTACCGTGCTGCTTGTCATTTTTGCATCGTTGGCGGTGTACCACTTGGTCATCGTTCACGGAGCCAGACAGGGCTGGCCCATAGTCACCCCGTTGGCGGGAATGGTTTCCAGCGTTGAGCGCCAGAGCCAGGAGCGATATCTTCGGGAGAATCTGGATGCAATGGCTACCAAGCTGGGTGAAATGCAGGCGCGTATCGTGCAGTTGGACGCCCTGGCCGAGCGCTTGGCGGCGACGGCGGGCCTGCCTGCTTTGGATGCCAAGAGCAAAGCTGGATCAGGCGGGGTCCTGCTGAATCAACGAAACCTCTCGATGGATGAATTGCGCTCGAGCATAGATTTTTTTATCAACATGCCCAGATCAGTGCAGATCGACTGAACGACGTGGAGAGGCAGTTCTTCATTGATCGCGTTCGCAAAGCACTGCTGCCCACGGAATGGCCGGTCAGGGACGCCCGCGCGGGCTCGGGCTTTGGATGGCGGATTGACCCCATGACTGGACAACGTGCTTTGCACACCGGGTTGGACTTCGCTGCCGACACTGGAGCCCCCATATTGGCGGCGGCGGGTGGGGTTGTCGTTGTCCAAGAGTTTCACCCAGCCTATGGTCAGATGGTGGAAATCGATCATGGCAAGGAACTCATCACCCGATATGCCCATGCGTCGCGCGTGGCAGTCAAAGTTGGCGACATTGTCAAGCGTGGACAGCACATTGCGGATGTTGGCTCAACAGGTCGCTCAACCGGACCACATCTGCACTTCGAAGTATGGCTGTCGGGTATTGCGCAAGACCCACAGTTGTTTCTGGATGCGGGTCGCGCCTCCGCAAACAGACCGGAAATCACTGCGCAGCGCGGTGCATCACCCTAATTCGCGCTCTGCTCAGGCCACAGGCATGACGATTATTTGCGACGGGGGTGGGGTTTAAAATCTGTCCCAAAGCACCACTTGCTGCACGGCTTGAGGTTTCCTCGCCAGCGTCCCATCCAACAATCAGAAGCCTTCTGTGTCATCAGACTGATAGCTGATGCCGCGATAGATCAAAATTCATGGCTACCAATTTCCTCACCAAAATTTTCGGCAGTCGCAATGACCGCCTTCTGAAAACATACCGCAAGACGGTTGCCAGAATCAACGCACTGGAGACAACTTTAGAGCAGTTGTCTGACGACGCACTTCAGGCAAAAACCGACGAATTCAAACAACGCCACGCCAATGGGGAAACCCTGGATGCGTTATTGCCGGAGGCCTTCGCGGTGGTTCGGGAAGCCAGCAAACGCGTCATGAAGATGCGTCATTTCGATGTGCAATTGGTCGGTGGCTTGGCTCTGCACAGCGGCAAAGTCGCTGAGATGAGGACAGGCGAGGGTAAAACACTGACAGCAACGCTGCCTGTGTACCTCAACGCTTTGACCGGAAGAGGCGTGCACGTAGTCACCGTGAACGATTATCTGGCCAGCCGTGACGCAGAATGGATGGGCAGGCTGTACGGGTTTCTGGGTTTGACTGTGGGCATGAACTTGCCCCAGATGCAGCGGGCTGAAAAGCAGGCGGCTTACGCCGCAGACATTACATACGGCACGAACAACGAGTTTGGTTTCGATTACCTTCGTGACAACATGGTGTATGAGGCGGTAGACCGGGTTCAGCGAAAACTGAATTACGCTATTGTTGACGAGGTGGATTCGATTCTGATCGATGAAGCACGCACCCCGTTGATCATCAGTGGACAGGCTGAAGATCACACGGCTTTGTATCTTGCGATCAATCGGGTGGCTCCCATTCTCACCCGTCAGGAGGGCGAGGCAGACCCGCGAACCGGCGAGGGCGTGACCAAACCGGGAGACTTCACGCTCGACGAAAAATCCCACCAAATTTTTCTGACTGAACAAGGGCACGAAACCGCTGAGCGTATTTTGGCCTCGACCGGTTTGCTGCCGGAGGGTGCCTCGCTTTACGACCCAGCCAATATTTCATTGATGCATCACTTGAATGCATCGTTGCGCGCGCACCATGTTTACCACCGCGACCAGCATTACGTGGTTCAGGATGGTGAGATCGTCATCGTTGACGAGTTCACCGGGCGCTTGATGACCGGGCGCCGCTGGAGTGACGGACTGCATCAGGCGGTCGAGGCCAAAGAGGGCGTTCAAATCCAGGCTGAAAATCAAACGCTTGCCTCCATAACCTTCCAGAACTACTTCAGGCTTTACGACAAGTTGTCGGGCATGACAGGCACCGCAGACACTGAAGCGTATGAGTTCCAGGAAATCTACGGTCTGGAGACGGTGGTCATGCCCCCCAACCGGCCCAGTCGTCGGGACGATCAACTGGATCGCGTGTACAAGACCACCCCCGAAAAATACACGGCCGCGATTGCCGACATCCGCGAATGTCACGAGCGCGGACAGCCTGTGTTGGTGGGTACGTCGTCTATTGAAAATTCGGAGATCATTTCCGGGTTGCTTGACCAAGCCGGTCTACCCCACCAGGTGTTGAACGCTAAACAACATGCTCGGGAGGCTGACATCATCATTCAGGCCGGTCGGCCCAAGATGATCACCATCGCCACAAACATGGCCGGTCGCGGTACCGACATCATGCTCGGGGGGAACCTTGAGAAGCTGGTGCTGGCTGTTGAGGCAGACCCTCTATTGGACGAAGGCACTCGCGCAGCACGTGTGAGTGAAGTGCGTCAGCAATGGGAAAAGGACCACGAGTTGGTCAAGTCTCTCGGCGGCCTGCGCATCATCGCCACTGAGCGTCATGAGTCGCGCCGCATCGACAACCAGTTGCGCGGACGTTCTGGTCGGCAGGGTGACCCCGGTTCCTCCCGCTTTTATCTGAGCCTCGACGATTCCCTGATGCGCATTTTTGCAGGCGATCGCGTCCGAGCCATCATGGATCGACTCAAGATGCCCGAGGGGGAGGCCATTGAAGCGGGCATCGTGACTCGGAGCATTGAGTCCGCGCAGCGTAAGGTTGAGGCGCGGAACTTTGACATCCGCAAGCAGTTGCTGGAGTATGACGATGTCTCAAACGATCAGCGCAAAGTCATCTATCAGCAACGCAACGACATTTTGGATGCGACTGATCTGAAGGAGCAAATCACCTCCTTACGTGAAGGGTGCTTCACAGATCTTGTGCGCCAGTACGTACCAGTGGAGAGCGTGGAAGAGCAGTGGGACCTGCCCACGCTTGAAAAAGTGCTGAAAGATGAGTGGTCCGTCGAGGTGCCTTTGCAATCACTGTTGGACTCGGCAGATTCCCTCACGGATGAAGACATCGTCTCCCGTGTGGTGGATACTGCCCATCACGCTTATGACTCCAAACTGCAACTCGCTGGCGAGGACAACTTCCAGTCATTCCAGCGCATGGTGCTGCTGCAAAGCCTCGATACCCATTGGCGGGAGCATCTGAGCGCACTTGACTATTTGCGCCAAGGCATTCACTTGCGTGGGTATGCTCAGAAGCAGCCTAAGCAGGAATACAAACGCGAGGCCTTCGAGTTGTTCGGCCAATTGCTGGACAGTGTGAAAAACGAAGTGACCCGCGTACTCATGAACGTCAGGGTGCAATCAGGGGACCAACTGAACGAAGCCGCGCAGCAAATTGAAGAGCGGGCTGAGCACATTTCCAACATCGTCTACACCGCCCCGACCGAAACAGGCGAAGTTGAAACAATTGTGGATGCACAAACTGCTGGGCCAAGAAGTGCTGCGTCAGATGTCCCGCGTGTCGGTCGAAACGAGCCTTGTCCCTGTGGCAGTGGCCAGAAGTACAAGCACTGTCACGGCAAGTTGGCCTGATGTTTCATATGGAGTGCAGACCATGCCAGTGAATTTGCCCATTCCCTCTGCCAACGAACTGCAGCCAGTGTCCGGCTTGCAGCTGGGTGTGACAGAAGCCGGTGTGCGCAAGGCCAACCGCAAAGACCTCACGGTGTTGTTGTTGGATGAGGGGGCCACAGTTGGGGCTGTGTTCACTCAGAACCGGTTTTCCGCCGCGCCAGTTCAGGTATGCCTTGAACATTTGACCAGCGGTGCCGCCATACGTGCGATGGTCATCAACACCGGCAACGCCAACGCGGGCACAGGTGTGGAAGGCCTCTCGCGTGCCCGGTCAGTGTGTGATGCCATGGCAGCCCGTTTGGGAGTGACCGCTCAGCAGGTGCTACCGTTTTCAACCGGGGTGATCATGGAGCAATTGCCTGCCGATCGTGTGATCGCTGGCTTGTCGGCAGCCATCGGCGACGCCAGTGCGAATAACTGGTTGCGTGCGGCTCAGGCCATCATGACCACAGACACCCAGCCCAAGGCCATCAGCCGCCAAGTGATGCTGGGCGGCCGTTCCGTGACCGTTACAGGCATGGCCAAGGGCGCTGGCATGATCCGCCCGAATATGGCCACCATGCTGGGCTTCGTTGCCACCGACGCCAGCCTGGATCCAGGTTTGGTACAGCCACTGTGCAAATCCTTGGCTGACCAGTCCTTCAATCGGGTGACGGTGGACGGCGATACTTCCACCAATGATTCCTTCCTTCTGGTAGCCACTCACCAAGCCGGGAACCCGCAAATCACCGATCTTTCCAGTGCCGATGGTGCGGCCCTGACGGCAGCCTTGCTCGCAGTGGCTCAGCACCTGGCCCACGCCATGGTTCGAGATGGCGAGGGAGCCACCAAATTCATCAGCATCCGGGTGGAGGGGGGCAAATCCACCGTCGAATGCTTGAAGGTAGCCTATGCCATCGCACATTCGCCTTTGGTGAAAACGGCTTTTTTTGCAAGCGATCCCAACTTGGGCCGCATCCTGGCCGCTGTAGGTTATGCAGGCATCACCGATCTTGACCAAGGCCTGATTGAATTGCACCTGGATGATGTGCATGTGGTCACGCGCGGTGGCCGCCATCCCAACTACCAAGAGGCCGATGGTGCCCGCGTGATGGCGCAGGCTGAAATCACGGTACGTGTGGGCTTGGGGCGTGGGAACTGCACCGACACGGTCTGGACCTGCGATTTCAGCCACGACTACGTCACCATCAACGCTGACTATCGCTCATGAGCGATGCACTGGAACGTGTTCTCGTCCGTGTGGATGCTCTGCTGACACGCTTGGAGGCCGTATTACCCGGTGCGGCAACTGTGATAGAGCCCGATTGGCAGGCTTCAGTGGCGTTTCGATACCGTCGCCGTGGGGCTGCGCCAGGGCGGTTAGATCCCGTGAAGCTGGTGGCGTCTTTGCAATTGACCGACGTGTGCGAGGTCGAGGCGCAGAAAGAAAAGGTCGTGCGCAACACCCAGCAGTTTGTTAATGGCAGGCCCGCCAACAACGTGTTGCTGACAGGCGCTCGTGGTACCGGGAAATCGTCACTGATCAAAGCTTGCCTGAACGAATTCGCCCCCAGTGGATTGCGTTTGATCGAGGTGGACAAGGCGGATCTGGTGGATTTGCCTGATCTCATCGACTTGGTGGGTGCCCGGCCCGAGCGCTTCATTGTGTTTTGCGATGACCTGAGCTTTGATGAGGGCGAGTCGGGTTACAAGGCATTGAAATCCATTCTGGATGGCTCGGTGTCTGCTACCAGCGCCAATGTGCTGATTTATGCCACCAGCAACCGCCGTCACCTGCTTCCCGAATATATGAAGGACAACCTCAGCTATACCCACACCGACGATGGAGAGGTGCATCCGGGCGAGGTGATTGAGGAAAAAATTTCCTTGTCCGAGCGCTTTGGGTTGTGGGTCAGCTTTTATCCGTTCAGCCAGGAGGAGTACTTGGCCATCGTGAACCAATGGTTGCAACACTTCGGTGTGCCTTTGGTCGATGTCGGCGCAGCCCGACCACAGGCGCTGGTATGGGCGCTGGAGCGCGGCTCGCGGAGCGGGCGTGTGGCCTATCAGTTCGCACGCGACTTTGCCGGAGGCCGGGGCGCTTGAGCCCCTGCGTGTTGGCCATGTTTCCCCGTTCCGAAACGTTGGTGGTGGACCCAGATGTGGCGAGAGAGGCTTGCCCGCAAGGTGCGCGATCTCGCTCTTGCACAGATGTGGCAGTGGGCATTCTGGTGCAGCCTGACGGTCAGTTTCTGTTGACCACACGCCCTCCAGGCAAATCGTATGAGGGGCACTGGGAGTTTCCTGGGGGTAAGTTGGAATCCGGTGAAACCGTGGTGGAGGCACTGACGCGCGAGCTGTACGAGGAGCTGGGCATTCAGGTTAAAGTCATTGAACGCTGGCGCGAGCAGACGGTGGACTATCCGCATGCTCTGGTTCGCCTGCACTTCTGTAAGGTCACCCGCTGGCAGGGCGAGTTGGTGATGCGGGAAGGTCAGCAATGTGCGTGGCAACGGTTGCCGGTTTCGGTGGCACCACTTCTTGCTGGCACTATTCCAGTGCTACGATGGCTAGCCAATTAGATAGCTAACTATTTAATATAGACGGGTTCCATAGCCCGCTTTCATTGATAACATTATCTGGACTGGTATCGGGTGGTGCGGCATCCGGCAGCCGGAAATCTTCACTGGCCCAGCTACCCAAATCGCCCAGCTTGCACCGTTCGCTGCAAAACGGCCTGAATGCGTTGTGGGTCGCGTAAACGCTGGGCCCGCGGCATTGTGGGCACACCACAGTGCGTATGGCAGATGAAACGTTGCCCCGGTTCATGAGCACATGGTCAGCTCAAACGATGCATCTTCTGTTGATGCATGAAGTCGGTCGTCTTCTCCCAAACGCATCATGCGAACCGACACCATCAGCCTGTTGCCGCTGATCTCGGGCACAAGCCCACTGTCAGCAGGCAGGCGGAGTCTGAGCAATTGAAACGTGCGGCCTTGAGGAAGGTTCTGCTGAAACTGCCCAGCTGTGACCACCACTTTTTGTGGCATGCCGGAGTCCCGCAACATTTGCAACAGAAAGGCAATCCCCTCCGATATCGGTTGTACTGTCTGACACCACCGTGTGAGGTCGGCGCGGCGCACATGGGCAGGTTTGTGCTGCCAGTCGAAATATGCCGGCAAGTCAAACTCACAGGTGCCGCCGGGAATCGAAATACGGCTGCGGATACCCATCAACCAGTCGTTCTCGGTGAGAGTCTGGCCGGTTTTTCCCACGAGTTGGCTCAGGTTTGTGAAATAGGTGTCAATTTGCGCCACCACTTGGTCCAGTGCCTGTTCAGAAATGGCTGGGTTGCCCCGGTACCCGTTGAGCATTTGCTTTTGCTTGTCCAGGTCTTTCAGGACGTCTGACTTCATGTCGGCGCGTGAGGCCACATCCATCATTTCAAACAGGGTATGCAGGGCAAAGTGATGGTCCAGCGCATCGTCGCGCGCCACCAAGGCCACCAACCGCTGGAACAGGTGCTCCAACCTGAGGTAGGTGCGTATGCGTTCGTTGAAAGGGTACTCGTAAAGAATCACGGTGAAAGCGCAGCGAGGGGTTGGGGGCAGTCGAACATCATAGTCCCAGCGAGCGGGCCAAGGCCTGTACAGACACAGACAATTCGGGCAGGGTGGCGTGGTCGTTTGCCAACACGGCATCGGCCGCTGCCAGCCGAAGTTGGCGGGGCGCTTGTGCCCGTATGACCGCCCAAGCCGCTTCAGCACTCCAGCCGTTGCGTTCCTGAACCCGTTGGACCTGCATGGATTCGGAGCAGTCCACCACAACCACTTGGTCGCATAGGGAACGCCAGTGGCCAGATTCAACCAAGAGAGGTACGTCTATCACCACCACCGGTTGAGTGGAACGGGCCAACGCTTGTTTGACCGCCTCAAGCACGAGGGGGTGAACAATGTTCTGAAGTTGCTGGCGCACCTCAGGCTCAGTAAAAACCAGGTTGCGCATGAGTGCTCGGTCCAAGGCACCTTCGCTGGTAATGAATTCCTTGCCAAAGGTATGTGATATGGCGGGTATGGCAGCACCACCCGGTGCGGTCACAGCGTGCGCCAAGGCATCGGCATCAACGACGGCGGCACCATGCGTGGTCAGCAAACGGGCTACTGTGCTTTTGCCGCTGCCAATGCCTCCGGTCAAACCCAAGAGTTGCCGTGCCATCAAAGGCCCACAAATTCAAGCATACGGCTTGGCGTTGCCCACATTGCGGTGAAGCCTGCCGCAGCCAGAAATGGGCCAAAGGGCACATAGCCCCCCTCGCGCAGGTGACTTGCAAACTTCATGGCAATGCCCACCACTGCGCCAACCACCGAGGCCATCAGGATGATGGGGACCAGTGCTTGCCAGCCAAACCACGCGCCCAGCGCTGCAAACAACTTGAAGTCACCATAGCCCATGCCGTCTTTGCCTGTAGCCAGCTTGAATGCCCAGAAAACCGTCCAAAGTGACAGGTATCCGGCAACAGCCCCCCAAAATGCCTGCAGCAATGGCACGTCCGTCCAACCGAGAGCTGACATACACAAGCCGCCCCACAGCAGTGGAAGAGTCAGGTCATCTGGCAGCAACGTGGTGTCCCAATCAATCACTCCCAGCGTGAGCAGCACAGCCGCAAAGGCACACCACGCAAGACCTGTGGGCGTCATGCCCCAATGCGCCACACACGCCGCAAACAGAGCGCCAGTGAGCAACTCGATCAGCGGATACCGCAGGGAAATTCCCGTTCCGCAGGCTGAGCACTTTCCGCGCAACAACATGTAACTGATCACTGGCAAGTTCTCGTACCAGCGAATGCGGTGTCCACACTTGGTACAGGCGGATCGAGGGGCCCACAAGTTGTAAACGGGTACTTCCGGTACCTCAGTCCCAGACAAAGCGGCGCATTCTTGTGCCCACTGCCGTTCCATCATTTTGGGCAAGCGGTAGATCACCACATTCAAAAAACTGCCGATCAGCAACCCCAGCAGAGCGCCGATGGCGATATCAAACTCCGGTGACACAGCCATCAAACCACCTGACCCAGTTTGAAAATGGGGAGGTACATGGCCACCACAATGCCGCCAATCAGACCACCCAGAAAAACAATGATGATGGGCTCCATCAGGCTGGAAAGGCCCGCCACCATGTCATCGACTTCGGCTTCGTAAAAGTCGGCCGCTTTGCCCAGCATGTGGTCAATGGAACCAGATTCTTCGCCAATGGCGCACATTTGAAGCACCATGCTGGGGAACACATTGGCGTTGGTCATGGCCGCAGTCAGGCTTGTACCACTGGATACCTCTTTTTGAATCTTGTCGGTGGCAGCTTGGTAAACCGAGTTGCCTGAAGCCCCCCCCACAGAGTCGAGCGCCTCCACCAAGGGCACACCTGCCGCAAACATGGTGGCCAATGTCCGTGTCCAGCGTGCAATGACGGACTTTTCCACCAGTACACCAAAAATGGGCATCTTCAGCATCACCCGGTCCATGAACATTTGCACCTTTTCACTGCGCTTCCACGCCTGCATGAAGAAGTAAAAACCGCCGCCGATCACACCGAAGATCAGCCACCAATAGGCCACAAAAATTTCACTGATGGCCATCACAAAAAGCGTAGGCGCCGGCAAGTCGGCACCAAACGAGGTGAAAGTTTCCTTGAATGCTGGGATCACAAAAATCATGATCACGGCCACCACCACAAACGCCACGACAACCACTGAGATGGGGTACATCAAGGCCGATTTGATCTTTGACTTGATCGCTTCTGTCTTTTCCATGTAGACAGCCAAGCGATCCAGCAGCTGGTCCAAAATGCCTGCGGCCTCACCCGCTTCGACAAGGTTGCAGTACAGGTTGTCGAAGTACATGGGAAATTTGCGGAAGGCTGCGTTCAATGATGTGCCGGTCTCGACATCCATTCTGATGTCATTGAGCAGTTTGGCGACGCTGGCGTTGGCGTTGCCCCTCCCGACGATATCGAACGCCTGCAGAAGCGGTACACCTGCCTTCATCATGGTGGCAAGTTGACGCGTGAATATGGCCAAGTCTTTTGGCCTAATTTTCTGCCCACTTGCCATGCGTCGCTTTTTGATTTTGGTGGGCAATATCCCTTGCCTGCGCAGTGAGGCTTGGACCTGGTTCTCGCCCATGGCCCGAGTCTCGCCGCGTACTATCTTGCCGTTGCGGTCTTTGCCCTGCCATTCAAAAACGACTTCTTTGCTTCCGGATTTGGCGGTGGTTGCCATTCGAGGCCTTTGGTAAGAGTGTCTGAGCTTGGAATGTCAATCGTTGGTACAACCCAGCACTTCTTCGAGTGAGGTGACGCCCAGCTTCACTTTGTGCAAACCTGATTGGCGTAGCGAGCGAACCCCTTCGCGTCTGGATTGCGCTGCAATTTCCAGTGCACTGCCGCCGGCCAAAATGATTCGCTGCATTTCCTCTGTGATGGGCATGACTTGGTATATACCAACCCGACCTTTGTAGCCATTGTTGCAAGCAGAGCAACCCACCGGCTTGTAAGGTGCCCACGAGCCGTCCAGCTCATCTGGCAAAAATCCCGCATCGGTCAATGCCTTCCCAGGCAGATCTGCAGGCAACTTGCAGTGGGGGCATAGCCGACGTGCGAGTCTCTGTGCGGTGATGAGAATCACGCTCGAAGCAATGTTGAACGGAGCTATTCCCATGTTCAACATGCGCGTCAGCGTTGTGGGGGCGTCATTGGTATGGAGAGTGGAAAGCACCAGATGGCCCGTCTGGGCAGCTTTGATGGCGATATCAGCCGTTTCCAGGTCGCGGATCTCGCCCACCATGATGATGTCAGGGTCTTGCCGAAGGAATGATTTGAGCGCAGCGGCAAACGTCAGCCCCGCTTTGTCGTTGACGTTCACTTGATTGACGCCGGGCAAGTTGATTTCCGACGGGTCTTCCGCAGTGGAAATGTTCACGCCTGGCTGGTTGAGCAAGTTCAGGCAGGTGTACAGTGAGACTGTTTTGCCCGACCCCGTGGGGCCGGTGACAAGTACCATGCCGTAGGGGCGACCAATGGCCGAGAGCAGCTTTGCTTTTTCGTCCGGCTCGTAACCCAACGCGTCAATGCCCAGTTTTGCACTGCTAGGATCCAAGATGCGGATCACAATCTTCTCACCAAACAGTGTTGGGAGAGTGCTGACTCGAAAGTCAATCACCTTGTCTGGACCCACCTTCAGCTTCATGCGGCCGTCTTGGGGGATCCGTTTTTCGGAGATATCCATCCGCGAGATCACTTTGATTCGGGATGCCAGCTTTTCCTTGATGGCCACAGGCGGCGACGCAATCTCCCGCAGTTCGCCGTCAACACGAAATCGCACTCTGTAAGTGTGCTCGTAGGGTTCAAAGTGCAAGTCGGACGCCCGCATGCTGAAGGCATCGAGCAACATTTTTTGCAGAAATTTGACTATGGGCGCGTCTTCTACATCGCCATTGTTTTTGTCCGCTGGCTCTGCTGTGGCGGTTTCCACCAATTCATCATCGAACTCAAAATCTCCGCCAATAATGGTGTCCATGGCTTTCGACACAGAGGCGGTCTGCTGTTCTACCAGAGTCAGCAGCTTGTTGTACTCCGCGATGACCCAGTCCACTCCCATCTGAGAAGCGAATTTGATTTTCTCGGCCACTTGCTGGTCGCCAGGGTCAGCAGTAGCGATCGTCAGCCGGTTCCCCTTCTTGGACAGCACCACAACTCTGTGTTCAGCACAAAATTTGCTGTCAAGAGAATCCTTCGGGAGTTTGAGAACGTCGATGGCATCCAGATCCACCAGCGGTGCCCCGAATGCCGAAGAGACCACATGCGCCAAATCGCTGGCCGAGACAGAGCCTGAACCGGTCAACTCCGCAATAAAGCTGGTACGGTTGGTCTGCGCCTTGCGGAACAGGGCTTCAGCAGTGGCCTGATCGAGCTTGCTGGCAGCAATCAATGCGCGCCCCAAGCCTGGAAGGGCCATGGAGGTCGGCGTCGTGGTATGGGTATCTGCAGCTGCCATAGCCTTGTAATCTAGCGCAATTGTTCGTTGGTTTCCGTATCCACATGCTCAAACGGCAGTAATGATCGGTTGGCGTGTCAATTTCCCCCCAATTCCCATGGCCTACCAAACTTTGTAACATTCAACTCCACCAGTTCGATTCTCGGTTGAGACGTCTTTTGGCTGTCATTCGGTGAGTGGTGTCCATGCACGGGGTTTAGAGCGCCCAACAGGGCTGTGTGCCGTGCTGAACGCAGCTGGGCCAAGGGAGCCAAGCTGACTGCCATAGCGCTGAACGATTACAAAACCGACTTTCTGGCCGCTGACGCGCAAGACACGGATGCGATCGTTCTGCGCGTGATGAACGGTGCTCTCATGCGCACCCGCAACAAGGTGCAACTCTCCATTGTGTACCCCTGCGACAGTTCTTCAGCCTTGAGGTCGCAAATCTAATGCGCAGGATCGGCTTGGCAACTGCACCAAATCGAGGTTAGGTTAGCATCCAGGCCGTAAAAGCGTAGATACCAGTCGCCCTCATAAGCCATTCAAATGCCCTTGTCGGAGCTTTGGAGGCCTCTGTGTGAACGGTGAACCTTGGCAAGGCTAGTATCGTGCTCCAGAGAAACAGCGCGTCAGGCTTGGCGCCCTTGAAGGGATGCCGCCAAATCGGTCAGAGCCGTTTTGAATGGGCTGCAGGGAAATATGCTGAGAGCATCGATGGCCCGCTGCGCTTCGCGCCACGCTGCCGCTCGGCTGGACGCGATGGCGCCCGTGAAGCGGATGACGGCCAAAACCTCGTCCAGTTTTGCGTCTGAGGAGTGCTCAATGGCCGCGGTCAAGAGGGCCCGTTGCGGGCCGGTCGCCTTTTCCAGAGCGTGAATGATAGGCAGGGTGACCTTGCCTTCTCGTAAATCGTCCCCCAGGTTTTTTCCCATCGAGTCGGCACTGCCTTCGTAGTCGAGCACATCGTCAATCACCTGAAATGCCGTGCCAAGTGCCCGTCCGTAGTCTGCACAAGCCTTCTCGATGAGGCTTGGCTGGCCAGAGACGATGGCAGGCAGCCTGGCACTTGCTTCAAACAACTTGGCGGTTTTTGATCGAATCACGTGCAAGTAGCTGTCTTCGGTCAGCCCCGCGTCGCGCATGTTGACCAGTTGCTGGACTTCACCCTCTGCAATGACGTTGGTGGCCTCGGCCAGCACCTCCATCACCCGCACGTGCCCGACTTCCACCATCATTTGAAATGCGCGGGAGTACAAAAAATCCCCCACCAGCACGCTGGCAGCGTTTCCAAACAACTCGTTGGCAGTGTCTCTGCCTCGGCGCAGGGTCGACTCATCTACAACGTCGTCGTGCAAAAGTGTCGCGGTGTGGATGAACTCCACCACCGCCGCCAGGGTGTGCCGGTTGTTGTGTACATGCCCCAGTGCACCGCTTATCAGCAGCAAGAGCGCAGGCCGCAAGCGTTTGCCACCCGCAGAGATGATGTATTCGCACACCTTGCCGACAAGAGGGACTCCGGTGCTGAGTTTGGCCGCGATGACGCGGTCAACCTCAACCATGTCTGGTGCGACCAAAGCCAACGGAGAGGGCGTGTGTGTGATGGTGGAAGTCAATTGTGCAGACGGCAGTTGTTGCCGGATTATAAAAACCAGCTCAAGCCGATAGCGTTTGAGGCGCTAAGTGCAAGGTGTTGAGTGGCTTCATGGCGAATACTGCTGTGCGTGCTAAAATCTTGGGTTCGGTGGAAATTCGTCTGCCGATATCACTGATAGAGGTTCATATGTACGCGGTCATAAAAACCGGTGGCAAGCAATACAGAGTTGCTGCTGGCGAAAAAATTAAAGTAGAACAGATTGCTGCGGATGTGGGCCAGGAAATCGTGATCGATCAGGTTTTGGCTGTTGGCAACGGCAGCGAGATCAAGATCGGCACGCCCCTGGTATCCGGCGCATCTGTGACGGTCACGGTGTTGGCGCATGGTCGCCACGACAAAGTGCACATCTTCAAGATGCGCCGTCGCAAGCACTACCAAAAGCGCCAAGGGCACCGTCAGAATTTCACCGAACTGCAGATCGCATCGATCGCTGCTTAAGGGGTAACGAAAAATGGCACAGAAAAAAGGCGGCGGCTCCACGCGAAACGGTCGGGACTCCAAGCCAAAAATGCTCGGCGTCAAAGCATTTGGTGGCGAGGCAGTGTCTGCCGGTTCCATCATCGTGCGTCAGCGCGGCACGCGCTTCCACGCAGGCAACAACGTCGGCATGGGCAAAGACCACACCCTGTTTGCCACGGTTGATGGCCATGTCAATTTCGCCATCAAGGGCGAGTTGAATCGCCACGTGGTCAGCATCATCCCAGCCTGAGCAACTCGTTTGCATCCGGTCAAAGGCCCGCTTGCGGGCCTTTTTTGCTGGTGAAAACTTTTTAAGAGACCGCCATGAAGTTCGTTGACGAAGCCTACATCGACATCTTTGCCGGAGACGGGGGCAATGGTTGCGCATCGTTCCGTCACGAAAAATACAAAGAATTTGGCGGTCCGGATGGCGGCGACGGTGGCCGTGGAGGCCACATATACGCTGTCGCCGACCCCAATCTGAACACGCTGGTGGACTACCGATACTCGCGCCGCTACGAGGCCAGAAAAGGCGAGCACGGCAAGGGTTCCGACATGTTCGGCGTCAAGGGGGATGACATCACCCTGAAGCTGCCTGTGGGTACCATCGTGATGGATGCCGTCACGGGAGAGGTGCTGCACGAACTGCTGGTGCCTGGCGAGCAGATCATGTTGGCCAAAGGGGGGGATGGTGGCTTTGGTAACATGCATTACAAAAGCTCCATCAACCGCGCACCCCGCCAGAAAACCCCTGGCTGGCCGGGAGAGCGCAAAGAGTTGAAGCTGGAGTTGAAGGTGCTGGCCGATGTGGGATTGCTGGGTATGCCCAATGCTGGGAAATCCACCCTCATTGCGGCCATTTCCAACGCCCGCCCCAAAATCGCAGATTACCCTTTTACCACCTTGCATCCCAATCTGGGCGTGGTGCGTGTGGGGCCTGAGAAGAGTTTCGTGGTGGCTGATGTCCCTGGCCTCATCGAAGGTGCCGCTGAAGGTGCCGGTTTGGGTCACCAGTTTTTGCGCCACCTACAGCGCACCCATTTATTGCTGCACATGGTGGACGTGGCGCCGTTTGATGAATCGGTAGACCCCGTGGCGCAGGCCAAAGCCATCGTCAAAGAGCTGAAAAAGTATGACAAGGCCCTGCACGATAAACCGCGCTGGCTGGTGTTGAACAAGCTCGATATGGTGCCTGCTGACAAGCGCGAAGCCTTGGTGAAAGATTTTGTGAAGCGTTACCGGCACAAAGGCCCCGTGTTTGAAATTTCGGCACTCACCCGAGAAGGCTGCGAGCGGTTGGTGCAGGCCGTGTACGAGCATGTGGCCAAAACACAGCGTGGCATGTTGCCCGAGGCAGAGGTGGACCCCCGTTTTGCCTAGTGTCAGTACAGGTGTAGCAAACTATTGAATGAAATCAAGCGGTATAGGCATATTTTTCATGAAATTTACGCAAGACCCGGTTCTGCTGCAGCAAGCCCATCGCATCGTGGTCAAGGTCGGCTCGAGCCTGGTGACCAACGAAGGGCGCGGTTTGGATGAAGGTGCCATTGGTCACTGGTGTGAGCAGTTGGCTGCTCTTGTCAAGCAAGGCCGCGAGGTCATCATGGTCAGCAGCGGAGCGGTAGCCGAGGGCATGAAGCGCCTGGGCTGGTCGGTTCGACCCAAAGAAATTCACGAACTGCAAGCCGCTGCCGCCGTCGGGCAGATGGGTTTGGTGCAAATGTACGAAACAAAATTGCGCGAGAGTCACATTGGCAGCGCGCAGGTCCTCCTGACCCATGCTGACCTGGCCGACCGCGAGCGATATCTGAATGCCCGCTCCACCTTGTTGACTTTGCTGCAACTGGGCGTCGTGCCGGTCATCAACGAGAACGACACGGTCGTCAACGATGAAATCAAATTTGGCGACAACGACACGCTCGGCGCTTTGGTGGCCAATCTGGTTGAGGCGGACGTGCTGATCATCCTCACGGATCAAAAAGGCTTGTTCACCGCAGATCCACGGCGCGATCCGGCTGCCACGTTTGTCCACGCCGCACGCGCAGGCGATCCCGATCTGGAGCGTATGGCGGGTGGTGCTGGCAGTGGCATTGGCAAAGGCGGGATGATCACCAAGATACTGGCTGCCAAGCGCGCGGCAGGTTCAGGGGCCTCCACCCTAATTGCCTGGGGGCGAGAGCCCGATGTGCTGTTGCGCTTGGCAAAAGGTGAGCCGATAGGCACCTGGTTGCTTGCGCAAACCCCCAAAAATCAGGCACGCAAACGCTGGATGGCCGATCACCTGCAGATGCGGGGTTCAGTCACGGTGGACGATGGTGCTGTGCTTAAGCTTGTGGATGAAGGAAAAAGTTTGCTGCCCATAGGCATGACTGCCGTGGAAGGGGATTTTTCCAGGGGTGACGTGATCGCCATCCGTGCGCCATCTGGTCTGGAGATAGCGCGTGGCTTGGCCAATTACGCCAGCGCAGAGGCGCGCCTGTTGTGCCGCAAACCATCGTCCGAGTTTGAGCGTTTGCTTGGCTACGTGGCCGAGACTGAAATGGTTCACCGCACCAACCTTGTCCTCACAAAGACCGCTGAAGGTTGACCTCGCCAACCCGCAAGACCGGGTCTGCGTCAGTCAGCCTTGTTGTGGGTGGGGATCGAAACTGGCCCCGGGGGGCAGCTCCATGCCGGGCGGGGGTGCCCTGGGTCAATTCATGCTCAGGCGTACCATCTCGGTGCCGCATACCGGTGCGAAGGTAGCGGTTGCGGGTGTCGTTGCGGGGCAAGTAGCGGGCCAACTCGGTCAGTGCCATTTCATACACACCGCGCTTGAATTCCACCACCACCTCCAGCGGCACCCAATAGTCATTCCAACGCCATGCGTCAAACTCAGGATGGTTGGTGGCACGCAGGTTCAAATCCCAGTCGTGGCCCACAAGACGTAACAAGAACCAGATTTGTTTCTGGCCTTTGTAGTGGCCGCGATCCGGCACTTCATAGCGCAACCAGTCCCGCGTGCGGGCCACCACATTCACGTGCTCGGGGCGCAGGCCCACCTCCTCATGCAGTTCCCGGAACATGGCCTGTTCCGGTGTCTCGCCACGGTCTATGCCGCCTTGTGGAAACTGCCAAGAGTGGGTGCGTATGCGTTTGCCCCAGAACACCTGGTTCTTCTGGTTGAGCAGAATGATGCCGACGTTCGGCCTGAAGCCGTCCCTGTCAAGCATAATCAACCCCAAATTTTTAAACTGAAGTCATTATGCATCTCAGTGATCAGCCTGCGTGGCTTTTCGCGGCTTTTGGGATGGTGATGATGACAGTTCGCGCCTCTTCTTCTCGTTTTCCCTGATCTGATTTTTATCAACCGGCTTCGCAAGGGGCCGCTGCGCACGCCATGAAAGCCTCTCAGTTCTTCATTTCCACCCTCAAAGAAGCGCCAGCCGATGCCGAGGTGGTCAGCCACCAACTCATGACCCGTGCGGGCATGATCAAAAAGCTGGGCGCTGGCATCTACACGTACATGCCCATGGGGCTGCGCGTCATCCACAAGGTGGAGGCCATTGTTCGCGAGGAAATGAACCGTGCGGGTGCGGTCGAGTTGACCATGCCAGTGATCCAACCTGCCGAGTACTGGCAGGAAACCGGGCGCTTTGACAAGATGGGTCCCGAACTGCTGCGCATCACTGACCGCCACCAGCGGGATTTCGTGGTCCAGCCCACCAGTGAGGAGGTGGTGACCGACATCGCGCGTCAGGACCTGCGCAGCTACAAACAGCTGCCTAAAAATTTCTATCAGATCCAGACCAAGTTCCGCGATGAGCGGCGCCCACGCTTTGGTCTGATGCGCGGTCGCGAGTTCATCATGAAAGATGCCTACAGCTTTGACCGCGACCAAGCGAGTGCCAAGGCCAGTTATCAGGTGATGGCCCAAGCCTATCGCCGCATTTTTGACCGCTTCGGCCTCACCTACCGCGCTGTCGCTGCAGACAGTGGTGCCATCGGCGGCGACCTCAGCGAAGAGTTCCAGGTGATTGCTGCCACGGGTGAGGACGCCATCGTCTACTGCCCCACCAGCCAATACGCTGCCAACATCGAAAAAGCCGAGGCGCTGGCCCCGGCAGGGACCCGCAGTGCGGCAGCTGAGTTGATGGAGAAAGTGGCCACACCTGGCAAAAGCACGTGTGTCGATGTGGCCGAGTTGCTGGGTTTGCCCATGCAGCGCACGGTCAAATCGCTTGTGCTGGCCACTGAGACCGTTGACGACCAAGGCAACGTCAGTCAGGTCAAAGTGTGGCTGCTCTTGCTGCGTGGCGACCACGACATGAACGAAGTGAAGGTGGGCAAGCTGGCCCCCTTTGCAGCTGGCTACCGCTTTGCCACGGTGCCCGAGATCGAAGAACACTTCGGTTGCAAACCTGGCTACCTGGGCCCTTTGAACCTGAAGAAGCCCGTAGGCCTGGTGGTGGACCGCGAGGTGGCTGTGATGGCCGACTGGATCTGTGGAGCCAACGGGGCTGATTTCCACATCCGTGGCGTCAACTGGGGCCGTGATTTGCCTGAACCTGAACTGGTGGCGGACCTGCGCAACGTGGTCGAAGGCGACTTGTCACCCGATGGCCAGGGCGTGTTGGCCATCGAGCGCGGCATTGAGGTGGGCCATGTGTTCTACCTCGGCACCAAATACAGCAAGGCCATGAATGCCACTTTCCTGGGCGAGGACGGCAAACCCGCCCATTTTGAAATGGGTTGTTACGGCATTGGCATCACCCGCCTCCCGGCCGCAGCCATTGAACAGAACCATGACGAGCGCGGCATCATCTGGCCCGATGCCTTGGCTCCGTTCACCGTGGTGGTGTGCCCCATCGGTGCCGACCGCAGTGCCGACGTGAAGGCCGCATCCGAGCGGCTGTACACCGAACTGATGGCACTGGGTGTCGACGTGATCCTAGATGACCGCAATGAACGCCCCGGCGCCATGTTTGCCGATTGGGAGTTGATTGGCGTGCCACACCGCGTCACCATCGGAGACCGGGGTTTGAAAGACGGTTTGGTGGAGTACCAGCACCGTCGCGATACCGCCGCCAGCAAAGTGGCTGTAGGTGATGTGTTGGCAATGCTGAAAGAGCGTTTGGGCGCATGAGTGTGGGTGAAATTTCACGCAGAAAATGCTTCTACCGCTTATCTGTATTCATTTCTTCACTATATATTTTCGATGCCAGGGCCGGGGGGCAACTCGAAGAGCCGCTGGCAGATTCGGTCCGCAGTGCTTTGAGTGCTGCCATTGCCAACAGCTCGCCGCCGGTTCCCGAGTTTGCCGACACGGCGGCCCGACTGGCCTATCTGCGTTGGCTGACTGAAAAAAACGACCAACTGCGTCGGTACAAAACCGAACTGCAAGACCGCACCGAGTTCCTGCAAACCGTCTGGTACGAGGCCCGCCGAGCAGGGCTGGATGCACAACTGGTGCTTGGCTTGGTACAGGTAGAGAGTGCGTTTCGCAAGTTTGCTGTGTCAGTCGTGGGAGCCAGGGGGTACATGCAGATCATGCCGTTCTGGTCCCGCCTGATCGGAGATGGAGATGCGTCCAAGCTGTTCCACATGCAAACCAACCTGCGGTTTGGCTGCGTGATTCTGCGGCACTACCTGGACCGGGAGAACGGCAACCTTTTCATGGCCCTAGGGCGCTACAACGGCAGTCGCGGCCGTGCAGAGTACCCCAACGCGGTGCTCGCCGCCGCCCGAAAATGGGGCTACAGCGGTGCGTGAACCGCATCCGTCGCAGGGCTGCTGGCCACCATTTACTGAGTGAACCCAATGCGGCTGCGTGTGGTGGCCGATTTGGGCAAGTCTTGCGGCTCAATGTGATCACGCCCGTCAAGGCGTGCATTGCCAAAACCCGTGACCAATGACCGCCGCATTTCCCTGGGGGGCATCTCTGACAGGCGGTCCAGCACATCACTGCCCACCCCAGTCGTGTTCTTTCCGGATGCCGTCGTACAGCAACCGGGCGATCTGGCGAGACGCTTCGGCGTCGGGCGCATCGATCTGGAACACGTTCATGCGGTTGAGAATCGGCTTCGGAATGCTGCGCTCGTCGTTGGCCGTGGTGATCCAGATCACCTGGCTGGCATCAATGGCCACCTCTGCAAACTCATCGGTGAAGCTTTGTGCCGTGTCGTGTTCCAGCAAGCTGTAGAGCGCACCGAGCGGGTCGTACTGCGCATCAGCAGCGGCTTTGTCTATTTCGTCGACCACAATGACCGGGTTGGCATATTCGCCATCCACTAGGGCCTGAAACACCTTGCCCGGTTTGGCGCCCTTCCACTGCGAGGATGAGGCTGACAGCAGCCAACCTGCGGTCATGGAGCTCATGGGCACCAGGCTCATGTGGGTGCCCAGCATGTCGGCCAATTTCTTGGCAAAGTGAGTCTTGCCCACGCCTGGCGGCCCCAGCAGCAGCATGGGTGTGAGTTCAAGGCTGTCAGCGCTGGAGTGGCTGAGCGCTACATGGCGTTTCACATCGTCCAGCGGCTCGCCAAAGTTGGGCAACTGTGCGTACAGGTCCGCCATGTCCGGGACGCCTGACGGTTTGACCGCAAAACGCTCGGGGCCGCGCTCCAGCATTCGCTGGTAGGTGTTGCGCAGGCTTTCGTGTTCCCGGTCATTGCCCGAGCTTTGCAGGGCATGGAGTTTGCGCTCCACTTCACTGGTCTGAAACACCTGCCGCATGCGCGCGATCGGCAGACCTAAGCCGTTGGAGGGAACCAGCGTGTGCGAGGACATCAGCTTCTCCTGTGGTGGGTGGACACAACTGCATTCAAGCATAAGTTGTGCCTGCCCCAGCGCCAGAAATGGCCGGTGAGGTTGACCCCTCTTTGGGGTTATGCGGCCGTGCTCAGGCGGGCTGGCCGCCAATGACCTGTTGCAACTCGCCTGACTGGTACATCTCCATCATGATGTCCGAGCCGCCGATGAACTCACCTTTGACATACAGCTGCGGGATGGTGGGCCAATTGCTGTACTCCTTGATGCCTTGGCGGATGCCTTCGTCTTCCAGCACATTCACGGTCTTGAGCGTTTTGGGCTCCACGCCACAGGCTTTCAGGATTTGAATGGCACGGCCGGAAAAGCCGCACATGGGGAAGCTGGCACTGCCCTTCATGAACAGAACCACGTCGTTGTGCTTGACGAGGTCATCGATGCGTTGCTGGGTGTCGCTCATGCTGTCTCCGTTTGAGGTAGGGGTTAACCCGAAAAAAGGGAATTATCCCGCTTCAGGCGCTCTGCGCCAAAAACCACCGGTACAACGCGCAATGCCCGCAAGGTCATTGCGGGATTGAACTGCTTCAAACCCGCGCTGCCGCATCAGCGTTTGCACGGCCAGCGCTTGGTCATAGCCATGTTCCAGCAGAAGCCAGCCGTTGTTTGCTAGGTGATTAGGGGCCAGCTCCACGATGTGTCGGATATCGTCCAATCCGTCGGGACCACTCGTCAGTGCTGACCGCGGCTCATGTTTCAAGGCGGGCAGGTGGCTGTCTCCCTCGGCAATATAGGGGGGGTTGGAGGCGATGAGCTGAAAGCCTTGGTTCTCAGCATCTTGCTGCACAACCAAGGGCTCCAGCCAATTGCCGTGCTTGAATATCACTTCAATGCCCAGGCGCTGTGCGTTGCCTTGTGCCACGGCCAATGCGTCGGCGCTGGCATCGACGGCCAGCACTTGGGCGTCGGGTCGCTGGTGCTTGATGGCGAGAGCAATCGCGCCGCTGCCAGTACCAAGGTCGGCGACGCTGGGAGCGTTTTCGCTTTTCAACAAATCCAGTGCCCAGTCCACCAGGGTTTCGGTGTCGGGGCGCGGGTCCAGTACGCGGGCGTCAATGTGCAGAGTCAAACCATAGAACTCGCGTTGGCCTGTGATGTAGGCCAGCGGTTCCCCATGGGTTCTGCGCAGACATGCTTGGGCGTAGCGTTGAGCTTGGTCAGCTTGCATGGCTGTTTCGGCATGTGCTCTCAACCATGCCCTGCCGCGACCGCCGCGTTCAACGGCGTGCAACAACAGCAACTCGGCATCCAACACGCTCAGTCCCTCGGCCACACTGGCACGCAATGCTTGCGCAACTGTGGTCTGAGGGTTCAAGCGTTACCTCGTTCTTCAAGATCTGCCACCAACTCAGCTCCCCGCGCCACCTGCAGCGCGTGGACCACATCGCCCAGGTCACCCTCCATCACCTGCGCCAACTTGTACAGCGTCAGGTTGATGCGAAAGTTGTAGGTGCGAATTTTGTCTGATCGGTCTCCGCTGCCGATCAGACCTTTGCGGGCTGCCGCGTCTTTGGCGGCGCGCTCGCTGCGTTCTTTTTCCTGAATGCGCGCGAGCAGAACCTGCAGGGCCTTGGCTTTGTTGCTGTGTTGGCTGCGGCCATCCTGGCACTCGGCGGTGATGCCGGTGGGCAAGTGGGTCACGCGCACAGCCGAGTCGGTTTTGTTGATGTGCTGTCCTCCTGCTCCGCTGGCGCGGTAGGTGTCAATGCGTAGCTCGGCGGGGTTGAGCTGCACAGCTTGGGTCTCGTCGGGTTCCGGCATCACCGCCACGGTGCAGGCGCTGGTGTGTATGCGGCCTTGGGTTTCGGTGGCCGGTGGCCACCCGATTCAAACCGCAGCTTGCCGTAGGCCCCGTCGCCGATCAGCCTGAACACCACTTCCTTGTAGCCCCCGAGTTCGGCGGGCGACTCGCTGATCAGCTCGACGGCCATGCCCTCACCGTCCGCGTAGCGGGTGTACATGCGTGCCAGGTCGCCGGCAAACAGTGCGGATTCGTCTCCGCCTGTGCCGGCGCGTATCTCAAGATAGGCATTGCGTTGGTCGTCGGGGTCTTTTGGCAAGAGCAGCATTTGCAACTGTTGCTCCAGTTCCGTCATATGGGCCTGGGCGGTGGCGGCTTCGTCTTCGCCCAGGGCGGCCATGTCGGGATCGGGGTCAGCCATGAGGCGCCGGCTTTCTGCCAGGTTGGCTTCGCAGGCTAGATATGTGTCGAAGGCGGTGGCCAGCGCTTGCGCATCGGCATGCTCTCGAGTCAGTTTGCGGAAGCGATCCATGTCAGCCACGACGTCGTGTGCGCTGAGCAAGGCATCGAGTTCGGTCAGTCGTAAGCGGTGGCGTTCAAGGGTGTGGCGTATGAAGGGCTTCATGGCAAATTGTGTGAAGGGCCGCCTGCACTGATGCGCCCAGGCTGAAAGGGTGTCGCGGCAGCGGCACCGACGCAGGGATGGCGCCGCTAGCGGGCAGGGGGCGTTTCGCTGGCGCGCCCGTTGCCCTTGGGGTCGGTGCGCAAAAACAGGCGCGACACCGTTTGTGCGGTCGCTGCGCGCGTTTCGGGGCTACCGGAGTGCAGTTCAGCGAGGGTGCCGTGCAGCATTTTTTGGGTCAGCCCCTTGGACAGGGCTTCGAGCACGGTTTCCACCGATTCGCCTTTGGCCAGCAGTTTATGGGCGCGGGTCAGTTCGGCACTGCGCCAAGCATCGGCTTGGGCATTGATTTGTTGGATCAGCGGCACCACGCCGTGGCGTGGGTCGCGCTGGTCCATCCAGTGCATGAAGCTCTTCACGCCTGCGTCGATGATCGCTTCTGCCTGTGCAACGGCAGCTTGGCGGTTGTCGCGGCCGGTTTGCACCACACCGGCCAGGTCGTCCACGGTGTACAGGTAGATGTCGTCCAGCGCCTTGACTTCCGGCTCGATGTCGCGCGGCACGGCCAGGTCCACCATGAACATGGGGCGGTGGCGCCGCTTTTTGAGGGCACGCTCCACCGCGCCCAGGCCGATGATGGGCAGGGTGCTGGCGGTGCAGCTCACCACAGCGTCGTACTCGTGCAGCCGTTCGGGAATGTCGGCCAGGCGCAGCACCTCGGCCCCAAAGCGCCCCGCCAGTGCCTCGCCGCGCTCCAGCGTGCGGTTGGCAATGGCCATGCCTTTGGGATTTTTGGCTGCAAAGTGTGTGGTGGCCAGCTCGATCATCTCCCCGGCACCCACGAACAACACCTTGATGTCTTTCAGGTCTTCAAACAGTTGCCCCGCCAGGCGCACGGCCGCAGCCGTCATGCTGATGGAGTGCGCTCCAATTTCGGTGGAGGTGCGTACTTGCTTGGCCACTGCAAACGAACGCTGGAACAGCTGGTGCAGCTCGGTACCCATGGCGCCAGCTTCTTCCGAGGCGCGCACGGCGTCTTTCAGCTGCCCGAGAATTTGCGCCTCGCCCAACACCATGCTGTCCAGCCCGCTGGCCACTCTGAAAGCGTGTCGTGCGGCTTCCCCCCCTTGCAGGATGTAGGCGTGTTCACGAAGGACCTGTGCGCTGACGCCGCCAGTGGCAGCCAGCCAGTCGAGGGTGGGCTCCAGCAACGTCTGTTCGCTGGCGCAATAAATCTCCGTGCGGTTGCAGGTGGACAGCAGAGTGGCCTCCGGCTGCCGCGCCACGGTCTGGCGCAGGCCGTGCAACACGGCCGGCACACGGTCTATGGCAAACGCGAACCGACCCCGCAAATCGAGCGGAGCGGTGTGGTGGTTGATGCCGAGAGCCCAGACTGCCATAAGGGCGCGATTATAAAATCCGCCGCATGTCGATATGGCCGATGGCTTTGCATTTGCTCAACTTCCTTGCCCCCGCCGTTGGTATGGCGCTGTTGCTGGGCTTGGCAGACGGAATTTTTATAAAAAAAGTGCCTCTACCGCTTGCTGTATATGCTGCGACAGCTACTTATTTTTTTGCGTCTGTGGCCGTGCTGGCGCTGGGTCTGGCTGTGCTGGGGCGCGATGGCAAGGTGTGGACCTACGGTGCTCTGGTGCTGGTCAACGGCACTTTGGCGGCTTGGCGGCATCGTTGAGCGCGGCAGCTGACCGGTCGAGGGTCATTCGGGTTTGAACACATCCACTTGGTCGGTGATGAGACTTTGCATCCCCAAGGCCCACAGGCGTTGCGCTGTGTTTGAATCATTCACCGTGTAGGCCAAGGTGTGCAAACCTGCGGCATGCGTTTGCTGAACGGTGTGGTCGGTCCACAAGCTGTGGTGGCACACCATGGCCACACATTGCAGCCTTTGCGCCAAATCCAGCCCACCCTCCCAACGCCTGTCCAGCAGCAGACCTCGCGGTAGCTCCGGGGCGGCCTGCTGTGCCGCCGCCAGACTGTCTGGCTGGAAAGAGGTGAGCAAAGGCGGAACTTCGGCTTTTGTCCACAATGCCTGTGCGGCCAGTGCCACGCGGCGGCCAGTTTCGGCTTCTTGGCCCGGGGTGGGCTTGATTTCAATGTTCAGCTTCCAGCCTTGTGCTTGGCAATGCAGGGCGAGCGCCTCCAGTGTGGGGATGGGTTCGGCCGCAAACGGTGAACTGTGCCAGCTGCCTGCGTCCAGTTGGCACAGACGGTCCATTGACATGTCGCCTGCCAGGCCTTGCCCATTGGTGGTGCGCTCTAGGGTGGCGTCGTGCAGCAGAAATGGCACGCCGTCGACGCTCAACTTCACGTCGCATTCAAACATGCGGTAGCCATGCGCAGCGCCCAGTCGGAAGGCGGCCAGCGTGTTTTCGGGGGCAAGCTTGCCAGCGCCCCGGTGGGCGATCCAGCGCGGGTAGGGCCACGGGAGCAGGGGGTATTGCATATGAGTGCCCATTGGGTGTGTTTATTGTGAACATGCCAGGGGAGTAAGGTGTGTTTCCCTGACCCCTGTGTGTGTATGTTGCACTGCGGTAACATCGCTTCCCCCCGGAATTTGAGCCTTTGCGACCTGTGCGCTCGCTCTGGGTAAGGCCCCACCACATGAACGCCCCCACCGCACTCAAGCACCTGTTGCCACCCACGCATGAAGCGCCGCGCTTGCGCGAGATTCCGTACAACTACACCTCTTTCTCTGACAGGGAGATCGTCATCCGCCTGCTGGGTACGCCCGCATGGGACGTGCTGAACCAACTGCGCCAGGAGCGGCGCACCGGCCGTTCTGCCCGCATGTTGTACGAGGTGATGGGCGACATTTGGGTCGTGCAGCGCAACCCTTATTTGCAAGACGACCTGCTGGACAACCCCAAACGCCGCCGCCAGTTGGTCGATGCCTTGCACCACCGCCTCGGCGAAGTGCAAAAGCGGCGAACCCCGGGTGAAGATGCCGAGCGCGACGCGCTGGTGGCACAACTGCTTGATGCAGCACGCGGCGCGGTGGAACGTTTTGCCCGCCAGTTTGAAGACATGGCCCGTTTGCGTGCCAAGGTGGTGCGTGGCTTGGGCAAATACACCGCCAAGGACAACATCAAGTTCGACGGCCTGAGCCGCGTGAGCCACGTGACCGACGCCACCGATTGGCGCGTGGAATACCCGTTTGTGGTGCTCACGCCCGACACCGAGGCCGAAATGGCCGGGCTGGTGAAAGGCTGCATCGACCTGGCGCTGACCATCATTCCCCGCGGGGGTGGTACTGGCTACACCGGTGGCGCCATTCCGCTGACTTGGCAGAGCGCGGTCATCAACACCGAAAAGCTAGAGGCCATGACCGAGGTGGAAATGCGCACGCTTCCCGGCGTGGACCACCCCGTGCCCACCATCTGGACCGAGGCCGGAGTGGTGACGCAGCGCGTGGCCGATGCTGCTGAGCGCGCAGGCTTCGTGTTTGCCGTGGACCCTACCAGCGCCGAAGCCAGCTGTGTGGGTGGCAACGTGGCCATGAACGCGGGCGGCAAAAAAGCCGTGTTGTGGGGCACTGCCCTCGACAACCTGGCAAGCTGGCGCATGGTCACGCCCGACGCCCAGTGGCTGGAAGTGACCCGCCTGGACCACAACCTGGGCAAGATCCACGATGCCGAAACCGCCAGCTTTGAGCTGGCCTATTTCGAGGCCGACGGCAAAACCCCCATCCGCACCGAGCGGCTGGACATTGCCGGCCCCAGTTTCCGCAAGGAGGGCCTGGGCAAAGACGTGACCGACAAATTCCTGAGCGGCTTGCCCGGCATCCAGAAGGAGGGCTGCGACGGACTTATCACCAGTTGCCGTTGGGTGGTGCACCGCATGCCCGCACACACCCGCACGGTGTGTCTGGAGTTTTTTGGCCACGCCCGCGACGCGGTGCCCAGCATCGTGGACATCAAAGACTTCATGTTTGCCGAGCAAAAACGCAGCGGCGTGTTGCTAGCAGGCCTGGAACATCTGGACGATCGTTACCTGAAGGCCGTGGGTTACGCCACCAAGAGCAAGCGCGGCGGTTTTCCCAAAATGGTGCTGTTTGGCGACATTGCCGGCGACAACGCCGACGACGTGGCCCGTGTCACCAGCGAGGTGGTGCGCCTGGCCAATGGCCGCAGTGGCGAAGGCTTTGTGGCCATCAGCCCCGAAGCACGCAAGAAATTCTGGTTGGACCGCAAGCGCACGGCTGCCATCAGCAAACACACCAACGCCTTCAAGGTGAACGAAGACGTGGTGATTCCGCTGCCCCGCATGGCGGAATACACCGACGGCATCGAGCGCATCAACATCGAGTTGAGCCTGCGCAACAAACTCAAGCTGTGTGACGAGTTGGCCGCTTTTTTCGGCCGGGGCACCTTGCCACTGGGCAAAACCGACGATGCCAGCGACATTGCCAGTGCCGAATTACTGGAAGACCGTGTGACCCAGGCGCTGGACCTGGTGGCTGAGGTCCGCGCCCAGTGGGCCCAGTGGCTGGCCGACGTCGACCCACTGTTCCCGCAGTTGCAAGACCACGGCCTGCGCGCGAGCTGGAAAACCCAGATCAAAGCCCCGCTGCAGGCAGTGTTTGCCGGGGGGGCGTTTGCCCCCATCCTGGCCGAGTGCACAGCCATTCACCAGCGCGTGCTCAAGGGCAGGGTCTGGGTGGCGCTGCACATGCATGCGGGTGATGGCAACGTGCACACCAACATCCCCGTCAACAGCGACGACTACGAGATGCTGCAAACCGCCCACGAAGCGGTGGCCCGCATCATGAAGCTGGCGCGCAGCCTGGACGGGGTGATTTCTGGAGAACACGGCATTGGCATCACCAAGCTGGAGTTCCTGACCGACGACGAGTTGGCGCCGTTTGCCGACTACAAGCGCCGCATCGACCCTGAAGGCCGTTTCAACAAAGGCAAGTTGCTTCGCAGGGAAGAGCAAACTAATGAATATGGTCAAGCGCCAGGTGCCAATTTGGCTTACAAATTGGACTTGCATGCCGACCTCACCAATGCCTACACCCCCAGCTTTGGGCTGATGGGTTACGAGTCGCTCATCATGCAGCAGAGTGACATCGGTGCCATTGCCGATTCGGTCAAGGACTGCCTGCGCTGCGGCAAGTGCAAACCTGTGTGTGCCACCCACGTGCCACGCGCCAACCTGCTGTACAGCCCGCGCAACAAGATCCTGGCCACAAGCCTGTTGATCGAGGCGTTTTTGTACGAAGAGCAAACGCGCCGTGGCATCAGCATCAAACACTGGGAAGAGTTTGAAGACGTGGCCGACCACTGCACGGTGTGCCACAAGTGCGAGTCACCGTGCCCGGTGAAAATCGACTTTGGAAATGTGTCCATGAACATGCGCAACCTGCTGCGCAAGATGGGCAAAAAAAGCTTCCGTCCCGGCAACGCAGTGGCCATGCTGTTTTTGAATGCCACCAACCCGCAAACCATCAACCTGATGCGCACTGGCATGGTGGACATCGGTTTCAAGGCGCAACGCCTGGCCAACCAGGTGCTGCAGCGGTTTGCCCGCAAACAGTCGGCCAAACCGCCGGCCACGCTGGGCGCTGCGCCCATCAAAGAGCAGGTGATTCACTTCATCAACAAGAAAATGCCCGGTGGCTTGCCCAAGAAAAGCGCCCGTGCCTTGTTGGACATCGAAGACCGCGACTACGTGCCCATCATCCGCAACCCGGCTGCCACCACGGCAGAGACCGAAGCGGTGTTCTATTTCCCCGGTTGTGGTTCAGAGCGCCTGTTCAGCCAGGTGGGCCTGGCCACCCAGGCCATGCTGTGGCATGCGGGTGTGCAAACCGTGCTGCCACCCGGCTATCTGTGCTGCGGGTATCCCCAGCGAGGTTCGGGTCAGTTTGAAAAAGCCGAAAAAATCATCACCGACAACCGGGTCCTGTTCCACCGCGTGGCCAACACGCTGAACTACCTGGACATCAAAACCGTGGTGGTGAGTTGCGGCACCTGCTACGACCAGCTGCAGGGTTACCAGTTCGACAAGATATTCCCCGGTTGCCGCATCATCGACATCCACGAATACCTGCTGGAAAAAGGCATTACCCTGCCAGGGGCAGACCAACCCGGCGCAGGCGGCTACCTGTACCACGACCCCTGCCACACACCCATGAAACTGCAGGACCCGATGAAAACGGTCAAGGCGCTGGTGGGTGACAATGTGCTGGAGAGCAAACGCTGCTGTGGCGAGTCGGGCACGCTGGGCGTGACCCGCCCTGACATTTCCACCCAGATCCGCTTCCGCAAGGAAGAAGAGCTGCGCAAGAATGAGTTGGCCTTGCGTGCCGCCACGGCCGCAGCCGGCATGCAGCCGATGGCGGAGGTGCAGGGCAACATGAAAATCCTGACGTCGTGCCCCAGCTGCTTGCAAGGCCTCAGCCGCTACCAGGACGACCTGAGCAATGGCCTGCTGGAGGCCGACTACATCGTGGTTGAAATGGCCAAGCTCATCCTGGGCGACAACTGGTTGCCCGAATACGTTGAGCGTGCCAATCAGGGCGGCATTGAGCGGGTGCTGGTGTGAGGAACGGCATGGATGCCTGTCACCCTCAGTCCGCTGAAGTGCCTGCTCCGAAGCTGACGCTGCCCTGCTGCCCGCTGTGCGATGCCGACGGTGGCCATCTGGTTGTGCGCTTGCCCGTGTGCCGGGTCATCCGGGCAGACGAACCTGGTTTTCCCGCTCTGTACCGCGTGGTACTCAATGACCACGTGGCGGAGTGGAGTGACGTGTCGGACGCAGACCAGGCGGACGTGATGCGGGTCGTCAACACGGTTGAGCGGGTGCTGCGCGAACTGTTGCACCCCACCAAAATCAACCTGGCTGCGCTGGGCAACATGGTGCCGCATGTGCATTGGCACGTCATTGCCCGCTTTGACTGGGACAGTCACTTTCCCGCGCCCATATGGGCCCAGCCACAGCGTGCCGTGGAGCCCGGGCAACTGTCGGTTCTGTCTCACCTGTTGCCCCGTGTAGACGATGTGCTGCGCCAGCGGTTGCTGCCCAGCTGAGTTCTCATTGTGTGTTTGTTCCGATTCAGGAGACCCCCATGGCCGGTATGACCCCCCATTCACCCGCCCCACAGTCGGTGACCTTGCACCAGCAGTCCAAAGTGTTGGAAGTGGGTTTTGACAACGGACAAGTGTTTCGCATCCCGTTCGAGCTGATGCGGGTGTGTTCGCCGTCTGCCGAGGTCCAGGGTCACGGCCCTGGGCAAGAGGTGTTGCAAACCGGCAAGCGCCATGTGGATGTGGTCGCTCTGGAGCCCGTGGGCAACTACGCGCTCCAACCCACGTTCTCCGATGGGCACGACACAGGCATTTTTTCGTGGGATTACCTGTACTTTCTCGGCTCTCAGTCCGATGAACTGTGGGCAGATTACAACGCCCGGCTGGCAGCTGCGGGGGTTGACCGCGATGCGCCCATGCCAGTGAAGGCTGGGCAGTCCTGCGGCAGCCATTGACACGTAACATCGAAACATGAGCGCCACACACTTCGGTTTCCAGTCGGTAGACGAACAGGACAAAGCCCGCAAGGTCAGGGGCGTGTTCGATTCCGTGGCTCCGAAGTACGACGTCATGAACGACGTGATGTCCATGGGCCTGCACCGCATCTGGAAGGCTTACACCCAGACGGTCGCCAATGTGCGTGAGGGCATGCAGGTGCTCGACATTGCGGGCGGAACCGGTGACTTGTCGTTGGGTTTTGCCCCCCGCGTGGGCAAGACCGGTACCGTGGTGCACACCGACATCAATGAATCCATGTTGCGGGAGGGCCGGGCCCGCTTGCTCAACAAAGGTGTCGTGCTGCCCACGTTGGTGTGCGACGCTGAAAAGCTGCCTTTCGGTGACAACCAATTTGACCTGGTGTCGGTGGCGTTCGGTTTGCGCAATATGACGCACAAAGACGTGGCGCTGGCCGAGATGTGCCGTGTTCTCAAACCGCGTGGCCGTTTGTTCGTGCTGGAGTTCTCGCGTGTGGCTCAGCCGCTGGAGAAGGCGTACGACTGGTATTCCTTCAATTTGCTGCCCAAGCTGGGCGGCCTCATCGCCAACGACGAAGCCAGCTACCGCTATTTAGCGGAGTCCATCCGCATGCACCCGTCGCAAGAGGAACTCAAGGCGATGATGAAGACAGCCGGATTCGGCCACGTAGATGTCCACAACCTCACCGGTGGCGTGGTGGCTTTGCATGTGGGGACCAAATGTTGAGCGCTCGGGGTTTCAGCGCTGCGGGGGTGTACGGAGTGTCAACTGCCAGGGAGTTCGTCATGAAATTGCTGTCTGTTGTGGTTCTCTTGTGCCTGGTTGTGTTCACGGACCCTGCGTTGGCCAAAAGGCTGGCCAACGGGGCTTCGGTGGGCAAGCAATCCGGCAACGTCACCGAACAGGCACAGCCCGCAACGAAGCCGTCAACGACCGCCAACCCTGCGGAAACCGGTACCCCCTCCAAGGCAACCGGGCTGGCTGCTGCAGCATCTCCCAAGCCCTGGGCCGGCATGCTGGGTGGCCTGGCCGCCGGCCTTGGCCTGGCGTGGCTGGCGTCAGCGCTGGGATTGGGCGATGTGTTTGGTCAGGCGCTGTTGTTGGGCCTTGCAGCACTCATGGTGGGGCTCGCGGTTCGGTGGATGTGGCGGGCACGTGCACCTCGCACGGCCGGTATGCCCCGCATGGCCGATCATTTGGCCCTCCAGAGCGTCTCCGGGCGTGGGTCCGCCCCGCGTGATTACAGCCCGCAGAACGTGGGCAACGATGCGTCTGCCCGGCCGTGGGAGCGCAGCACCACAGGATTTGAGGCCAGCCGCTTCGGCGATCTGACCCAGCCGCAGGCGGGGGGTGCCTTGCGTGGTTCCGGTTTGTCCGGGGCTTCGGGCTGGGGCGTGCCTGCGGGCTTTGACGTGGAGGCATTCCTCCAGGCATCCAAAGTCAACTTCATCGGGTTGCAGGCCGCATGGGACCGGTCGGACATTCCAAGCCTGCGCGCCATGATGACCGATGACATGCTGGCCCAGATCAAGGCGCAGTTGGCCGAGCGCGAGGCCACCAACGTCACGGAAGTGGTGATGCTGGAGGCTCGTCTGCTGGGCATAGAAGAACTGGCGCATGTGCATATAGCCAGCGTGGAGTTCTCCGGGATGATCCGTGAAGATGTGTCTGCCGGCCCAAATCCCTTCCGGGAGGTGTGGAACATTACCCGTCCCAAAGAGGGGCCTGCTGGCTGGCTGGTGGCTGGGGTACAAGCCTTGCAGTGACCGGTCATGCGCCGGTATCCGTCAAAATCAGGGGCGCATTCATTTGCGCCCTTTTACCTTTTTCTGACTCAGCTCAGGGCCCCTCATGCTTCAAAACCTGGTCAACGCGTTTCAGCCACCCCCTTGGGTGGTGGACGAAATTCAAAACCGTGTCGTGCTGCTCATCAACCACGTGTTGTCCCAAGAGCCACAGGCACAAGAGCGCGTGCGCAGACAGCATGGCAAAACAGCGCGCTTGGTGTGGGGGCGGTTTGATCTGTCCCTGACAGCCACGCCCGCCGGGTTGCTTGAGCGCCCGCTGGGTGCCCTCAAAGGTGGGGTCACCTCGTCCGATCTCACCGTCACTCTCACACAAACCGGTTTGCCTGATGTGTTGCAAACCGTGCTCAAGGGAGAAAAGCCTTCGGTCAATATCGAAGGCGATGTGCTGTTGGCTGCCGAGGTGGCTTGGCTGGTAGACAACCTGCGCTGGGACCTGGAAGACGACTTGGCACGGGTGTTGGGTGATGTGCCCGCAGCCACTCTGGTGCGCTCAGCGGGGCTGGCCGCCGACGGCGTGAGGACTTTTGTGGCCCGTTGGCACCCCACCGCGCCCACCGCAGCGCCACGGGCTACGGCCCCATGACTCGGTTTGTTCGCGGCCTGTTCATCCTGTGGGTGGTGCTACGCCATGGGCTGGACGAGCTTGTTCTTTCGAGCTTTTCGCACCCGTGGCTTCAGCGGCTGACCCGGCTCAGCCGTCTGGGCAGAAAACTGGAGCAACCCCGTGGAGAGCGCCTGCGCCTGGCTCTGGAATCGTTGGGCCCGATTTTTGTCAAGTTTGGGCAGGTGTTGTCCACCCGGCGAGATTTGCTGCCGCCGGACATCGCTGACGAACTTGCACGCTTGCAGGACAGGGTGCCGCCCTTCTCCAGTGAAGTGGCCGTGGCCACCATTGAGCGCGCGTTTGGAAGGCCGGTTGACCAGGTGTTTGCGCAGTTCGACCGCACGCCGGTCGCCAGCGCCTCCATCGCTCAGGTCCACTTTGCCGTGTTGTCCACCGGGCGGGAAGTGGCGGTCAAGGTGTTGCGCCCCAACATGTTGCCGGTCATTGAAAAAGACCTGGGGCTCATGCGTGTGATGGCAGGTTGGGTGGAGCGGCTGTCCGCAGATGGGCGGCGGCTCAAGCCCCGAGAAGTGGTGGCCGAGTTTGACAAATACCTGCACGACGAACTGGACCTGCTGCGAGAGGCTTCGAGTGCGGCCCAGCTGCGCCGCAACATGCAGGACCTGAACCTGGTGCTCATCCCCGAGATGGTGTGGGACTATTGCCACGCCGATGTGATGGTGATGCAGCGCATGACGGGTGTGCCCATCAGCCAGATCGAGCGCCTGCGCGCGGCTGGGGTGGACATCAAAAAACTGGCCCGCGACGGCGTGACCCTGTTTTTCACTCAGGTGTTTCGCGATGGCTTTTTCCACGCAGACATGCACCCGGGGAACATACAGGTCAGTCTGGCACCGGAAACGTTTGGTCGTTACATTTCGCTGGATTTCGGGATCGTCGGCACGCTCACCGAGTTCGACAAAGAGTACTTGGCGCAGAATTTCACGGCATTCTTCCAGCGTGACTACAAACGTGTGGCCGAGTTGCACATTGAATCGGGTTGGGTCCCCGGCGATACACGTGTGGACGAACTCGAGGCTGCCATCCGGGCCGTGTGTGAACCTTACTTTGACCGGCCACTGAAGGAAATTTCATTGGGCATGGTGCTGATGCGCCTGTTCCAGACCTCGCGTCGTTTCCATGTCGAGATCCAGCCTCAGCTCGTTCTATTGCAGAAAACCCTGCTCAATATCGAAGGGCTTGGTCGTCAGTTGGACCCCGACTTGGACCTGTGGAGCACCGCCAAGCCATTCCTCGAAAAGTGGATGCTTGAGCAGGTCGGCCCTGAAAGGTTGTGGCAGCAACTCAAAGCCGAAGCACCGCAGTACGCCAAGTTGCTTCCAGCACTGCCCAGGTTGTTGCACGCCGCCCTGCAAAGGCAGGCCCACCCGGAGCACTCAGAGGAGTTGCTGGCTTTGTTGTCAGAACAACGGCGCACAAACCGCCTGTTGCAGGCAGTGATCTATGCCGGACTGGGCTTCGTGCTCGGCATTCTGGCCATGCAGGTGTATCTGCACCTTCGCTGGCTCTGAGAGTTCCTGGCGGCCTTGAAACGAGGCCTGCAACCTATAATTTCCGGTTTTGTCGACTTTCCCACCGGGTTCAAGCTTTATGCCTATTTATGCGTACAAATGCGGGTCTTGTGGACATGCCAAAGACGTTTTGCAAAAGATGTCAGATGCACCTCTGACCACGTGCCCCCATTGCGGGGCCGAGACATTCTCCAAGCAGCTCACTGCCGCCGGTTTCCAGCTCAAGGGGTCGGGCTGGTACGCCACCGATTTCCGTGGCGGTAGCGGTGCTGCTGCGACTGCGGCAGCGGCCACCGGTGCTCCTGCAGCTGGGGAGTCAGCTCCTGCCGCTGCGCCTGAGGCAAACGCCTCCGCACCCGCTGCCACGCCCTGTGGCGGCTCCTGTGCGTGCCACTGAGATTGTTCTGATGGCTGCTTTGCGCAAATGGTTGTTCTCCGGCTTGCTGGTGCTGGTGCCACTGATCATCACCCTATGGGTCATCGATTGGGTGGTGTCCACGTTGGACAAAACCCTGCACATATTGCCAGCCACTTGGCAGCCCGATCAATGGCTGGGGTGGCACATTCCCGGTCTCGGGGTGGTGTTTGCTCTGGTGGTGGTGCTCAGCATTGGTGCCCTGGCTTCCAACATCGTGGGCAACCGGCTGGTGAGCTGGTGGCATGCACTGCTGCACCGCATCCCCGTGGTCCGGTCCATTTATTCGGGCGTCAAGCAGGTCTCCGACACCTTGTTTTCCGAAAAAGGCAATGCGTTTCGCCAGGCCTTGCTGGTGCAGTGGCCTCATCCCGGCATGTGGACCATTGCGTTTCTCACTGGCACGCCCAGCGGAGATGTGGCGGGCAAATTGCCCGCTGATTGTGTCAGTGTGTTTGTTCCCACCACGCCCAACCCCACGGGTGGGTATTTCGTGATGGTGAAAAAGTCAGACTGCGTCGAGCTGTCCATGAGTGTGGACGAAGCGCTGACATACGTGGTGTCCATGGGCGTGATCGTGCCCGGCGGTGCCAAACCTTCTTCTGTTTGACCGACGGCCCTTTGTGGGCCGCTTTTTTCTGATTTGAAAGACAACAACATGGCAATGCGCTCCCACTATTGCGGTCTTGTGACCGAAGCCCTGCTGGGCCAGACCGTGACCCTGTGCGGCTGGGTCAACCGCCGCCGCGACCATGGCGGCGTGATTTTTGTGGACCTGCGCGATCGCGAAGGTTACGTTCAGGTGGTTTGCGACCCCGATCGCCCCGAGATGTTCCAAACCGCCGAAGATCTGCGCAACGAGTTTTGTGTGCAGATCAAGGGCCTGGTTCGTGCCCGCCCCGATGGCACTACGAATGACAACCTCAAAAGCGGCAAGATCGAAGTGCTGTGCCACGAGCTGACGGTGTTGAACCCTTCGGTCACGCCGCCGTTCACCATGGACGACGACAACCTGTCGGAAACCACCCGCCTCACGCACCGCGTGCTGGACCTGCGCCGCCCGCACATGCAGAAGAACCTCATGCTGCGCTACAAGGTGGCCATGGAGGTCCGCAAGTTCCTGGATGCCAATGGGTTCATCGACATCGAAACCCCCATGCTCACCAAGAGCACGCCTGAAGGCGCGCGCGACTACCTGGTGCCCAGCCGCGTGCACGACGGCCAGTTCTTTGCGTTGCCGCAGTCTCCCCAGCTGTTCAAACAGTTGCTGATGGTGGCGGGCTACGACCGCTATTACCAGATCACCAAGTGCTTCCGCGACGAAGACCTGCGTGCCGACCGTCAGCCTGAATTTACCCAGATCGATATCGAGACGTCCTTCCTGACCGAACAGGACATCCGCGACATGTTCCAGGGCATGATCAAAACCGTGTTCATGAACACCATGGGCGTGGACCTGGGCGAGTTCCCCGTGATGGCCTACAGCGAAGCCATGCACCGCTACGGATCCGACAAGCCTGACCTGCGCGTGAAGTTGGAATTCACCGAGCTGACCGATGTGATGGCCGACGTGGACTTCAAAGTGTTCAGCGCACCCGCCCAAGCCAAGAACGGCCGTGTGGTGGCCTTGCGCGTGCCCGGTGGCAGCGACATCAGCCGCAGCGAAATCGACGCCTACACCGAGTTTGTCAAGATCTACGGTGCCAAGGGCCTGGCCTGGATCAAGGTGAACGACGTGGCCCAGGGCCGTGACGGCTTGCAAAGCCCCATCGTCAAAAACCTGCACGATGCAGCGATTGCCGCCATCCTGCAGCGCAGCGGCGCGCAGAACGGCGACATCCTGTTCTTTGGTGCCGACAAAGCCAAAGTCGTCAACGACGCCATCGGTGCCCTGCGCATCAAGATCGGCCACAGCGAACTGGCCAAAAAGCAGGGCTTCTTCGAAGACCGCTGGGCCCCCATGTGGGTGGTGGACTTCCCCATGTTCGAACACGACGAAGACGAAGGCCGCTGGAACGCCGTGCACCACCCCTTCACCGCACCCAAAGACGGGCACGAAGACTACATGGATACCGACCCCGGCAAGTGCATTGCCAAGGCCTACGACATGGTGCTCAACGGCTGGGAGCTGGGCGGAGGCTCGGTGCGCATTCACCGTGCGGACGTGCAAAGCAAGGTGTTCACTGCGCTGAACATCAGCAAGGAAGACGCAGACCAGAAGTTCGGCTTCCTGCTCGACGCGCTGCAATACGGTGCACCGCCCCACGGTGGCTTGGCGTTTGGCCTGGACCGCCTCATCACGCTGATGACCAAGGCCGAGTCCATCCGCGACGTGATTGCCTTCCCCAAAACCCAGCGTGCCCAGTGCCTGTTGACGCAGGCCCCCAGCCCCGTGGATGAAAAGCAGTTGCGCGAACTGCACATCCGTTTGCGCAACGTCAACCAGGCCGCCTGACGGCTGACCGGCCGTACACAAGCTGCCCAAGGGTGGCTTGTGTCATGGATTTTTGCCCCCAGATGGATGGTCAGGACGCGCTGCTGCTATCCTGATCACGAGTTTTCAACCATCCGGGAGCACACATGACAGCTGAAACCATTGACACTGCCCAAGCCCGTGAACGGCTGGTGGCCGACTTGAAAAAAGTCATTACCGACGCCGATGAATTGCTGCAAGCCACGTCGGGCAGCACTGAGGCCAAAGTGATTGCCCTGCGCGAGCGCATGTCAGAGAACTTGCGCGCTGCACGTCACAAGCTGCTCGACGCAGAAGAGGCATTGGTGGCCAAAACCAAACAGGTGGCGCGTGCCACCGACGACTACGTGCACGAGCACCCATGGAAGGCAGTGGGTGCGGCTGCGGGCATGGGCCTGATTGTTGGACTGTTGCTCGGGCGCCGTTGAGGCACCCTTGCCGTTGAATGTCCCGGTCTGAACCGGACTCTGCCGGGAAAAGCGGCGAGTCGCCCTTGAGATTCGTTCAGCACCTGCGGGTGCTGGTCGATGGCGGGCTGGCACTCTTGCAGCTGCGAATCGAGTTGCTGGGTGTCGAGGCGCGGGAGGCACTGCACAACGCGGTGTCGCTGCTGTCGTGGCTGTTTGTCGCGGCGGTGGCCACTGCGGTGGGGTTGGTGTTTCTGTCGGTGCTGATCACCGTGGCACTGTGGGACAGCCACCGGTTGCTGGCCCTGACCGCATTTTCAGTGCTCTTTCTGGCGGTGGGTGCCTTGGCGGTATGGCAGGTGCGGCGGCTGCTGCACCACAGCGCGGCCCCTTTTTCTGCCAGCGTGGCAGAGTTGCGGGCCGATCGTGACCGACTGTCCGGTGCCAACCAACGCACCAACTGACCACACACTCGAATCGCCATGTCAGCCCCAGAGTCCGGTCCGACGCTCACGCTGGCCCAGCGCCGACAGTCTTTGCTGGTGCGGTCCGCACTTTTGCGCGAGCAGTTGGCGTCCAGCGCGCAGTCGTTGGAGCCCATGTGGTCCACCGCAGACCGAGTGCACCAGGGCATTGCCTGGGTGCGCAACCATCCCTTGTGGGTGGGTGCGGCTGTGGGTTTGCTGGCGGTCTGGCGGCCGCGCAAAACGCTGTCAGCAGGTTTGCGCCTGTGGGGTTGGTGGAAGACCATTCGCCAGTGGTCTGAATTTATAAAGAAATAGTGCTCCAACGCTTTTCTGTATTGGATGGATAGCTACAAAATTCCTGAATCTGTCCTGGTGGTGATCTACACCCCTGCGTGGGACGTGCTGCTGCTGGAGCGGGCCGACCATGCCGGCTTCTGGCAATCGGTCACCGGCTCGAAAGACCACCTTGACGAGTCCTGGGCACACACCGCCACCCGCGAGGTGTGGGAAGAAACCGGGGTGCACACCGATGCGCCCGGCCACTTGCTCACCGATTGGCACCTGGAAAATGTGTACGAGATTTACCCTCAGTGGCGGAAACGCTATGCACCGGGTGTGGTGTTCAACACCGAACACCTGTTTGGGCTGGCCGTGCCTGCGGGCATGCCCGTTGTGTTGAGTCCGCGCGAGCACACCGACTGTGTGTGGTTGCCCTGGCGCGAAGCGGCAGGCCGCTGCAGCTCGGCCTCCAATGCAGAGGCCATCCTGCAGCTGCCAAGGCTGGCATCATGCGCGGCATGAGCACACTGCGCGTCGCAACCTACAACATCCACAAAGGCGTGCAGGGCCTGGGGCCTGCACAGCGGTTGGAAATCCACAACTTGGTGCATGCGGTCGAGCAGTTCGATGCCGATCTCATTTGTTTGCAGGAGGTGCGCAGCCACCACCGCAAACTGGCCCAGCGTTTTCCGTTGTGGCCAGAGCAGGGGCAAGCAGACTATTTGTTGCCCGAGGGCTACGAAGCGGTGTACCGAACGAATGCGCTCACCCGGCACGGCGAACACGGCAATGCCTTACTCACCCGCTGGCCCGTGGCGGCCATCTCACACGAGGACGTGTCTGACCACCGGTTTGAGCAGCGAGGTTTGCTGCACGTGAAGGTGGCGGTGGACAACACCCCTGTGCATGTGTTGGTCGTGCACCTCGGCCTGTTGGCAGCGGGGCGCGAGCGGCAGGTGCAGCGGTTGGGTCAATACCTGTCGCGCTGCGTGCCAGCAGACGAGCGGCTGGTGGTGGCAGGAGATTTCAACGACTGGGGTGGCCGGCTGCACCAGCCCATGGCTGCACTGGACCTGCGGACGTTCGAGGGCATTCGGCTCGCGACGTTTCCATCGCGCATGCCGGTGTTGCACCTTGACCGCATCTATGTGCGGGGTTTGGTGCCGGTGCATGCACAGGTGCCCCACGGCAAAGCGTGGGCCCGCATGTCCGATCACTTGCCGTTGATCGCTGAATTCAGCCTCTGACTGCCGTGGCACCCGTGATCGGCCCAACCCAGAAACCCGAGCACCGAGCGCCAGACAGCCCGGGGCGCAGTTTGCCCCGCTGGCCGGGTTCACTGATGCAAGCAGGCCACAGCCTGGTGCTGCTGCAAGGTGGCAACGCCTTGTTTGCAGATCTGGTGTCCGCCATGGACGGAGCACAACGTTCCGTTCATCTGGAAACCTACATTTTTGAGTTTGAGGGTTCAGCCCTGCGCGTGGCCGAGGCATTGGAGCGGGCTGCGCTGCGGGGCCTGAACGTGCGGCTGGTGGTCGATGGCATCGGCACCGGCCCTTTGCCTGATGAATGGCAAACACGTTTTGACCGCGCGGGCGTGCAATGGCGCGTGTTTTCTCCGCTGGGACGCTTTGGCCTGCTGATCCCCAGCCGCTGGCGGCGGCTGCACCGCAAGCTTTGTGTGATCGATGGTGTGCTGGGCTATTGCGGTGGCATCAACCTGATTGATGACCACCTGGACCCCTCCATGGGGCCCTTGGCGCACCCTCGCTTTGATTTTGCGGTGCGTTGCACTGGGCCGTTGGTGATACCAATGGCCTTCACGCTGCTGCAATTGTGGTGGCGAATGGACGCACTGCGCCGCGCGCGGCGCAGCGAGTTTCGCACCGCGTGGGCCAACGTTCAGGCGTCTGCCCATCCACCGGGCCAGCCTCAGGGGGCCACGGCCCAACTGGTGCTGCGAGACAACCTGCTGCACCGCAACGACATTGAACGTGCCTACCTGTCCGCCATTGACTCGGCGCAACACGAAGTGGTGCTGGCCAACGCCTACTTCGTACCGGGCGGGCGCATCCGGCGGGCCTTGCTGCGCGCGGCCGCACGAGGAGTTCGTGTTCGGGTGCTGCTTCAGGGCAGATACGAAAGTTTCATGCAGTACCACGCGGCCCGGCCGGTGTACAAGCAGCTGCTGGATGGCGGCATCGAACTGCAGGAATACATGTTGAGTGCGCTGCATGCCAAAGTGGCGGTGGTGGACCGTCGGTGGGCCACAGTGGGCTCCAGCAACCTCGATCCATTGAGCCTTTTGCTGGCCCGAGAGGCCAACGTCATCAGCACCGACCCGGCGTTTGCCACCGATTTGCACCACCGCGTGGTGTTGGCGCTGGAAAACGATGCCGAACCCTTGGACCACCGAGCGCTCTCACAGCGACCGTGGCATCAACGGGCTCTGGACCGGTTGGCTTTTGGTTTGATGCGAGCCTTGCTCTACATGACCGGCCACCGGTATTGATCAATGACTATATTTAACATAGCAAAGAACTGTTTTTGAACATGCGCTAGAACCCTCAAAGACATAAATAATCAAGGGTCTATTGCCCGAATCGGTAACAAAATGAACTCAGTGGTATCATTGATGCCAGTCCTTCTGATAAGCAGACATTCCAACTCAACCGGCAGCCCAACATGACTCTGACCGACGACGACGCAGGCACCCCGGTGTCCGTCAAAATCCGCGAGCGCCTCGCCGCCGCCCGCCAGCGCTACCACGGCAACGACAACATTGCCGAGTTCA
>JAIFMP010000159.1 GCA_020048405.1 Hydrogenophaga sp. | reverse complement strand
CCGTGTTGTTCAAGCTGGCGGTCATCGCATTTCTCGCGCGGGGAATGGGCTCGGGCCTGGGCACAGCGGTTCGCACCGGTCTGTACCTGGCACAAGCGGGTGAGTTCGGTTTTGTGCTGCTGACACTGGCCGGGCAAAACCAGTTGGTTCCGCCGTCGCTGTTCAACCCGATTCTGGCGTCGATGGTGCTGTCCATGCTGGCCACCCCTTTCATCATCATGAAAGCCGACTGGGTGGTGATGAAATTTGTGGGCAGCGACTGGCTGATGCAGTCGGTGGCCATGACCAGCATCGCGCGCCAGTCCATGGGCAAATCAGGCCATGTGGTCATTTGCGGCTATGGCCGCTGCGGGCAAAACCTGGCTCGCCTGCTCGAAAAGGCGAACATCGAATACATGGCGCTGGACCTGGATCCCGATCGCGTGCAAAAGGCGGCCAAAGCCGACCATTCAGTGGTGTATGGCGACGCAGCGCGCGCACAAGCGCTGGTGGCCGCTGGCGTGGCGCGTGCCAAAGCAGTGGCCATCACCTACATCGACCATGCCAGTGCCATGAAAGTGCTGGCCCAGCTTCGGCAACTGGCCCCCGACGTACCGGTGGTGGTCCGCACGCTGGACGACATTCACCTGGACACGCTGCAGGCAGCCGGTGCCACAGAGGTGGTGCCGGAGGCCATCGAGGCCAGTCTGATGCTGGCAAGCCATGCCCTGGCCCTGGTGGGCGTGCCCATGCGCAAGGTGCTGCGTCTGGTGCAAGACCAACGTGAGGCCCGGTACAGCCTGCTGCGTGGCTACTTCCATGGTGAAGACGACAACACAGCGGACGACCTCGACAACGAGCGTCTGGCCACCTTCACCGTGCACGCCAAAAGCCATGCACTGGGCCACACCTTGGAGCACCTGAACCTGGAAGCACTGGGCGTGAAGGTGGTCAGCCTGCGTTGCACGGGTGCCAAACCCGGCTCTTGCACCCCCCAGACCGTGCTGCACGACGGCGACACATTGGTGCTGTCGGGCACCTCTGTGGCACTGGCCAGTGCCGAAGACGCGCTCACCCGGGGCTGAAGCCCCATCGACCCCTTTGCACCCAGGGTTGATTGGACCATTTGGTATGAAATGTGAACTCCTTGAACTTGGAGTTTCCCCGTCATGCTCAACCGCCGTCAACTTCTCGGTGCTGGTCTGGCCAGCACAGCCATCGCCCTTCCCTGGCTGAACCCAGGCGTGCTCTGGGCGCAAAACGCCCCAAACCTGGGCACACCCGATCTGCCCACCCCAGGGTTTCGCAAGATGCGGCTCGGGGCGGTGGACATCATTGCACTGAACGATGGCATTGCACGCCGCCCACTCGCAGCAGAATTCGTGAAGAACGCCCCGATAGACCAGGTCAAGGCGCTGCTGGCCAGCCAGAACCTGCCGACTGACTACATCGACGTGCCGTTCACCGCTTTTCTGGTGGTGTCGGGCAACCAGCGCTTCCTGATGGACACCGGCTTTGCCGACAACGGTGGCCCCACCACAGGCCGCCTGGTTGCCAACCTGGCCGCCGCCGGATACAAGCCCGAGGACATCGACCACGTCATCATCAGCCACTACCACGGCGATCACATCAACGGCCTGCGCATGAAGAACGGGCAATTGACCTTCCCCAAAGCCAAGGTGCATGTGCCTGCGCCGGAGCACGCGTTCTGGATGGACGATGCCCGCATGGCTGCCGCTCCCGAAGGCATGAAAGGTGCATTTGGCGGCGTGCGCCGCGTGTTCAAAGACCTGCCCGCCGACCAACTGGTGCGCTTCGAACCTGGTGCCGAACTGGCCCCCGGCATTCGCTCCAACGCAGCGTTTGGCCACACGCCCGGCATGAGCACGTTCACCGTCACGTCCGAAGGCAAGTCCTTCATTTTCGTGGCCGACCTGACCAACATCCCCTCGCTGTTTGCCCGCAACCCGGACTGGGCCGTGATGTTCGACATGGACGCAGAAGCAGCGCGCCAGACACGCCGTCGCGTGTTCGATCAAATCGTGAAAGATAAGATGCTGGCGGGTGGCTACCACTTCCCGTTCCCGGCATTCGGCACCATTGAACCGGCCGGTCAGGGCTTCCAGTTTGTGCCCATGACCTGAGCACCTCGCTCAGATTTTGGCGTCAGCAAGGGCGAAAGGGCTACCATGCTCCTTCGCCCTTTTTTTTGCACCGCCCATGGACACCTCCGCCTACCTCAAAGCCCACATCCGCACCGTGCCCGACTGGCCCGCGCCGGGCGTGCAGTTCCGCGACATCACGCCGCTGCTGCAAGACCCCAAAGTGTTTCGGGTGCTGATCGACAGTTTTGTGCACCGCTACATGGACGCATCCCTCAAACCCACCGTGGTGGCCGGGCTGGACGCCAGGGGGTTCATCATCGGTTCGGTGGTGGCCTATGAACTGGGGCTGGGTTTTGTGCCCATCCGCAAGAAAGGCAAGCTGCCCTTCACCACCGTCGAAGAAACCTATGAACTGGAGTACGGCAGCGCCACGGTGGAGCTGCACACCGATGCTGTGAAGCCCGGTGACCGCGTGCTGCTGATCGACGACCTGATTGCCACCGGCGGCACCATGATGGCCGGCAAAAAGCTGCTCGAAAAACTGGGTGCCACCGTGACGGAAGGTGCCGCCATCGTCGATTTGCCCGAGTTGGGCGGCTCACAACGCCTGCGCGACAGTGGCTTGGCCTTGTTCACGCTGGTGGATTTTGCCGGGCACTGAGACTGGCCATTCACGCAATGCGTGTGCGTGACAGACCCACCACCACGCGGCTGTTGGGAATCTGCTCTTCCAGGCTGGTGCGCAGCCTGTCAAAAAACACCTGCACATCGCCGACACGGCGGTCTGCGTCGCACTCCAGAAAAATCTCGATGAACACCTGGCTGCCAGAGCGCCGGGAGCGGATGCCGTGCAGGTTGTCGTACTGGTCAAAGTGGCTCACCAGTTCGCGGGTGATGAGCATCTGCAGTTCTTCGTCCAGCGTTTTGTCCAGCAAATCGGCAAACGAGTTGGTGAACACCCCAAAAGCACTGACGGCGATGAAGCCCGCCACGATGAGTGAAGCCACCGGGTCGATGTAAACCGACCAGGCTTGCTCGTGCAGCAGCATGCTGGCCGACAACGACACAAAAATGAATGCGTTGCCAAACGCGCGCGACGCAAACAACTGCTTCTGGGCCATCAGCAGTGGCGACGGTGCCTGCGCCAGCAAGCGCCGTGCGTTGAGCGCCATGCGCGTGTTGATGACACCGAACACCACCTGGGCCACACCGCTGATATACACACCCACCCCAGAGATGTGCGATGGGTTCATGAGGTTGATACTGGCGTTCACGACGATCACGCACACGCCCAGCATCATCAGCACACCCACAAACACGCTGGACAGGCTCTCCAGCTTGCCAATGCCGTAGTCAAAGGCCTCGTTGCGTCCATACACGATGCGTCGCAAGGACAACCAGGCCAGCAACACCGCAATGCCTTCGAGGCTGGTTTTGAGGAAATCGGCAAGCAAAACCGACGAACTGGCCGCCAGCAGCGCCGCCATCGTGACAAGCGTGTCCAGCCCGCCCGCGTACAAGGCATTGCGGGTGGCTTTTTCCTTTTCGGCGTTTCCGCCACCTGTACTGATGTGCATGACTCCCTCCGCACTGGCAACCCGCGCATTGTGGAACACACTGGCAACGTCAGGCGTGCACTGGCCCTGCAGTGTTGGGCCGCTCAAGCTGCCAGGCCCAACCATGCCGCCACCACGCCCAAACTGAGCACGGTGACCGGCACGCCCAACCGTGCGTGCGCCTTCCAGTCGATGACCACGCCCTGCTGCGCGGCCAGATCGACCACGATGAGGTTGGCAATCGAGCCCACCAGCAGCAGGTTGCCCGCAAAGGTGGTGACCAACGCAAGTGTCAGGCCCACCACCGAAGGGTCGGCACCGCCCAGGTGGGGCAGCAGCAGCATGACGGCGGGCACGTTGCTCACCAGGTTCGACAGCAACAGCCCCGCCGCAAACAGCGGCCCTGTGTCCGCCAGGTGCACACCTTGTGCAGCCAACGCGGTCACGGCTTGCGCGGCCAGCCCGGTTTGTGCAAACGCGTGGTTCACCACGAACAGCCCCATGAACAGCACCAACAGCTCCCAGTCCACAAAACCCATCACCTGCGATGAATGGAAGCGACGGCTGAGCAGCAGCACCCCGGCCGCCACCAGCGCCACAACTTCATGGGGCCAGTCTGTGCTCAGGAAGGCCATCAGCACGGCCCCCGCCACCAGCAGGCCCTTGGTGGTTTGCACCCGGTCGAAGGTGGGGTCTGCCTCGGCCCCTTGGGCCACCGCGTGGGTGTGCACCGCCCCCAGCGCCATGCGTGCGCGCCCACCCGGCCCCCACACCAACCAAGCCCACAGCACCCACAAACTGACGACCACCGGCAAGGCCGCGCCGCGCAGGTGGTCGGCAAACGACAGTTTCAGCACCGAGCCGATCAGCATGTTCTGCGGGTTGCCAATGAGTGTGGTCGCCGAACCGATGTTGGCCGCACACGCCAACCCCACCAGAAACGGCAGGGGGCTGAGCCCCCGTTGCAGACACAAGCGGGCCACCACGGGCGTCATGGCCAGGCAGACCACGTCGTTGGAAAACACAGCAGACAGCAGCGCTGCCACCGCGATGAGCGCCGCGAGCAGCGCAGCGGGGGCCATGGGCTGCGCGCCCACCCAGCGCGTGACCGCCGTGTAAAACCCGCCCAGCCGCATTTGCGCGGACACCACCATGAACGAAAACAGCAGCAGCACCGTCGGCAAGTCCACCGAGCGGGCGGCCTCTTCCACCGTGACGGCGCCCATGCCGATGACGGCAATGGCCCCCAGCAGCGCAACGCCGGGGCGGTTGAGCTGGAGCTTGGGCAACCCGCCCAGAAACATGCCCAGGTAGACCAAGGCAAACACGGCCACCACGCCCCAGGAGGTGTCGGTCATGGCGTGTACCGTGCGCCTTTGCGCAGTAATCTGTACATAGCTACAAACCCAATATCATCAAGCGCTGGAGGCCAAAAAAGCCTGCGATTTACTTGCCGATGCAAAACCGGCTGAAGATTTCGCCCAGCAGGTCGTCGGCCGAAAACTCGCCGGTGATGTCGCCCAAAGCGGCCTGTGCCAGGCGCAGCTCTTCGGCCAGCAGGTCCAGGTGCTCGGCCCGGTGGCCCAGCCACTCGGTGGCTAGGGTCAGGTGCGTGTCGACGGCCGCGAGTGCACGCAGGTGGCGCTCGCGGGCCATGTAAACGCCTTCGGGTGCGGCCTGCCAGCCCACGGCTTGCAGCAGGCGCTGGCGCAGGGCATCCAGCCCCAGGCCCGTTTTGGCAGAAATGGCGAGGCCGTCGGTCCCCACCAGCGCCAGGGCCGATGGGGCGCAGGCCTCGCATTTGTTCCAGACGTAGATTTTTGGAAGATTTCCGGCCATGGCGCTTGCTATGGCTGCATCTTCAGCTATGTATTCAGGACTTTCGGCACGCGTCAGATCGTGCAGAAACAGCACGGCGTCGGCGGCGTGGATTTCGCCCCAGGCGCGCTCAATGCCGATGCGCTCCACCTCGTCGGTGCTGTGGCGCAGCCCGGCAGTGTCCACCACATGCAGGGGCACGCCTTCTATCTGTATAGCCTGCTCCACTTTGTCGCGCGTGGTGCCTGCAATGGGGGTGACGATGGCCAGTTCGGCCCCCGCCAGCGCGTTGAGCAGCGAGCTTTTGCCCGCGTTGGGCTGGCCCGCAATCACCACGCGTATGCCTTCGCGCAGCAAAGCGCCCTGGCGCGCGCGCTGGCGCACCTGGGCCAGTTGCGCTTGCAGGCGCTGCAGTTGACCGGCGGCGTCTGCCTTTTGCAGAAAGTCGATCTCTTCTTCCGGGAAGTCGAGCGTGGCCTCCACCAGCATGCGCAGGTGGATCAGCGCATCGCGCAGGGTGTGGATTTCGCGCGAAAACTCGCCCGCCAGCGAGCGGTTGGCGCTTTTGACAGCAGCCTCGGTGCTGGCATCGATCAGGTCAGCAATGGCCTCGGCCTGGGCGAGATCGAGCTTGTCGTTCAAAAACGCCCGTTGGCTGAACTCGCCTGGCGCGGCCACGCGCAAGCGGGGCAAAACGGGAGCCATGCCGCCCGCCGCTGGCTGTGCGGCGGCTTCCAGGCACCGCGCCAGCAGCATTTGCAGCACCACCGGCCCTCCGTGGGCTTGCAGCTCCAGCACGTCCTCCCCGGTGAAAGAATGGGGCCCCGGAAAGAAGAGGGCCAGCCCGTGGTCAATGGCCTGGCCCGTGGCGTCTTTGAACGGCAGGTAAGTGGCCTCGCGCGGGCGCAACCCGCGGCCCAACAAGGTTTCCACCAGCGGACCCAGGCCCTGGCCCGACACCCGAACGATGCCCACCGCCCCGCGCCCGGGCGCAGTGGCAATGGCAACGATGGGGTCGTGCTGGCGGGTCAGCAAATCAGGACTTGAAATTGGGCATGCTGAACTTCACTGGCACGCCCATGCTGTGGTTGATGTAAGCCTGCTGAGCAATGGTCAGCAAGTTGTTGGTCACCCAGTACAGCACCAGGCCGGACGGGAAGAAGAAGAACATGACCGAGAACACCAGCGGCATGAGCCACATCATCTTGGCCTGCAGGGGGTCTGGTGGCAGCGGGTTGAGGGAGGTCTGGATCATCGTGGTCACGGCCATGATGAACGGCAGGATGTAGAACGGATCGGGCGACGACAGGTCGGCAATCCAGCCCACCCAGGGAGCATTGCGCATTTCAACGCTCGACAGCAGCACCCAGTACAGCGCAATGAACACCGGAATCTGGATCATGATGGGGAAGCAGCCACCCATGGGGTTGACCTTTTCCTCGCGGTAGATCTTCATCATCTCCTGCTGCATCTGCTGCGGGTTGTCTTTCAGGCGCTCGCGCATCTCGGTGATGCGGGGCGTGACCGCTTTCATCTTGGCCATGCTGCGGTATGCCGTGGCATTGAGCCAGTAGAACGCTGCCTTGATCAGCACCACCAGCAGCACGATGGCCCAGCCCCAGTTGCCCACCAGCGAGTGGATTTTTTCCATCAGCCAGTACAAAGGCTTGGCCAGCATGGTCAGCCAGCCGTAGTCTTTCACCAGCTCCAGGCCGGGAGCAACCTGCTCCAGTACTTTTTCTTCCTGCGGGCCCACGAACAGGCGAGACTCAATGGCCTTGGTAGCCCCAGGCTCGACGGTGCCCACAGGGGTGATCATCCCGGCGGCGTACAGGTTGTTGTCGATCTTGCGGGCAAAGTGCTCGCGTTCGATGCCTTCTCCCAGCAACCAGGCGCTGGCAAAGTAATGCTGCACCATGGCCACATAACCGTCTTTGGCGGTCTTGATGAAATCGGTGTTGTTTTTGTCGATGTTGGGAAACTCGATTTTTTGGTACTTCTTCTCGTTCGTGTACACGGCCGGGCCGGTGAACGTCGAATAGAACGGTGTCTCGCTGGCGGTGGTGCTGCCATCGCGCACGAGTTGCAGGTAGAGCTGAGGCGACACGGGCGTGGTGCCCGTGTTCACCACCTCGTGTTTGACCGACAGGTCGTAGCCGCCCTTGCGGGCCGTGTAGGTTTTGACCAGCTTCACCCCGCCGGTGTCGGCAGACTCGAAGCGCACGGTCAAGGTGTTCTGGCCGTCTTTCAGTTCGGTATCTGCTGCCACCAGGGTCATGGGGGTCTTGTGCGTGGGCAGCACGGCCGCAGACTGGGTACCGGCAATCAGTCCGGTTTGCGCCACGTAGATGTGCTTGGCGTCGGACGTCAACAGCGTCAGCGGCTTGATGTCCTGGTTCTTGCTGACCAGCGTGGCCGCTTTGTGCTTCAGTATGTCTGCCCCGATGAGGCTGCCGCCCTCTGTATCGAATGTGAGCTTCAACACGTCGGTGGTGGCCGTGTGTGTCGCGCGCGGCGCGGCAGGCGCCGAGGCCGCAGGCAACTGGCTGGCAGCGCTGCCGGGCAATGCCGTGGCGGTGGGCACACCCGCAGCACCCACTGCTGCAGGGGCATCAGCGGCCGGTGCGGCGGCCACGGGTGGCGTCGATTGGGGGAAAAACGTGGCGGGTTTACCGTTGTACAACTGCCACTTGTCCCAAATCAGGACCATCGAAAAACCAAAAATCACCCAAAGGATGGAACGGCGGATGTCACTCATGACGGTTTCTTCTCGGAAGACTTGGACAACAAATGGGAAAACAGCTGTGGCGGCAGGTCGGGCACAGGGTCACAACCGCCTTGGCACCAAGGCTGGCAACGCGCAATGCGCTTCAGGGTGAGGTAAGAGCCTACCGCAGCACCGTGTCGCTCCAGTACCTGAAGGGAATACGCGGAACACGTGGGCTCAAAACGGCACCCGGAGCCAAGCCAGGGGCTCAGCACCAGGCGGTAGGCTTTTACCAGCGCCATCAGGCACTGCCGTGGCACATCAATCAGCACGTGCGACCTCCGTCACAGGCAGTTTGGGAGCCTGCGCGCGCGGTGCCACGCGCTCCAGCAGCGCCAGCAATTCCTGCCGTACCGCTTGTTTCAGGGGAGCGGAAGTAGCGCTGATGAACTGCTTGCGGCTGAATTCGGCGCGCAAACGGACCACCCAGCCCGCATGTGGCATGCCTGCGGCTTGCAGGCGTGCCACCTCGTAAATCTGGCGACGGATGGTGTTGCGCGTGACGGCGCGGCGAGCCCAGCGCTTGGGAATGAGCACACCCAACCAAGCGTCCTGCACCGGAAAAAGACAAACATCGCCCGACCGCGCCTCCAAAGAAGTGCGGTGCAGGGCGAAGTGCGGGGTTTTGGCCACAGGTGGGCCAGCCATGGCGGCTTGAAACTGGGCTTTGGACCTCAGGCGCTGCAAGACGTGTCCCGTGAATGAGGTCTGGGTGCAAGCGCATGGTGGACAGGCATCAGCGGCGGCGCACTGCGCACCCGCCATGCCCGATACACAGGGCCCAACCGCCGGGGCTCACAGACCCAGACGCTTGCGACCTTTGGCGCGGCGAGCAGCGATCACGGCACGACCGCCACGGGTTTTCATGCGAACCAAAAAACCGTGGGTGCGAGCGCGACGGGTTTTGGAGGGTTGGTAAGTGCGTTTCATGATGCTGTCCGAAAGAAAAAGCGAAGAACAAAGTTTGCACGCCCGCAAGCGGCAAAGCCCGCGATTATCGCAAAAACGGCGCGAGGTGGCAATTTATATTGCTGGGTGTCGCATGGCACCCAGTGTCAAGCCCCCTGTCATGGGTAGAAATACCCATCCTCGCGGACTGTGGATAAGTCAGCGCTGAGCCTACAATCCAGCGCATCAGGACACCCGCTGTCCACAAGAACAACTCTTCCCCGCACCCCCGATATTTCATGCCCCAGGCAATGACCGATACCGTCCAGCACGAACTGTGGCTGGCCTGCGTGGAGCGCCTGGCGCAAGAAATGCCAGAGCAACAGTTCAACACCTGGATTCGTCCCCTGACCGCCCGCGTGACGGACGACCTGACACGCGTCACCATCTGGGTGGGCAACCGCTTCAAGATGGACTGGATCCGCACGCAATACAGCGCCAAAATCGCCCGCGTGCTGTCCGATCTGGCCGAGAACGAGGTGACCATTGAATTGGCACTGACCCCCCGTGAAGGCCCGGCCCGCTCCACCCCTGCACCGCGATCCCTCCAGGAACAGGTGCTGGCAGAAGCGCCAGAAGTACCGCCGCCCGAGGACCCGATGGCCCACGGCGTGAAAAACCGCCTCAACCCGGCACTGACGTTTGCCACCCTGGTGGAGGGCAGTGCCAACCGCATGGCCCGTGCCGCCGCGCTGCACGTGGCAGGCAGCCTGGGACAGTTGTACAACCCGCTGTTCATCTATGGTGGCGTGGGTCTGGGCAAAACCCACCTGATGCACGCCATTGGCAACCAGTTGCTGGCAGATAAGCCCCACGGCAAGATTTTGTACATCCATGCCGAGCAGTTCGTGACCGACGTGGTCAAGGCCTACCAGCGCAAAACATTTGACGAATTCAAAGAGCGCTACCACTCGCTCGATTTGCTCCTGATCGACGATGTGCAGTTTTTTGCGAACAAAGAGCGCACCCAGGAAGAGTTTTTCAACGCTTTTGAAGCCCTGTTGGCTAAGAAAAGCCACATCGTCCTCACCAGCGACACATACCCCAAGGGTCTGGCCGACATCCACGAACGGCTGGTATCTCGCTTCGATTCCGGGCTGACGGTGGCCATCGAGCCGCCCGAGCTGGAAATGCGCGTGGCCATCCTGATCAACAAGGCCGAGGCGGAAGGCACCGCCATGCCTGAGGAAGTGGCGTTTTTCGTGGCCAAGAACGTGCGCAGCAACGTGCGCGAGCTGGAAGGTGCGCTGCGCAAAATCCTGGCGTATTCGCGCTTCAACCAGAAAGACATTTCCATCCAGCTGGCCCGCGATGCGCTGAAAGACCTGCTGTCCATCCAGAACCGGCAGATCTCTGTGGAAAACATTCAGAAAACGGTGGCCGACTACTACAAGATCAAGGTGGCTGACATGTACAGCGCCCGGCGCCCGGCCAGCATTGCCCGCCCGCGCCAGATCGCCATGTACCTGGCCAAAGAGCTCACACAGAAAAGCCTGCCGGAAATTGGCGAGCTGTTCGGGGGCCGCGACCACACCACCGTGCTGCACGCGGTGCGCAAGATCAGCGCTGAGCGCGCCCAACTCACAGAACTGAACCAGCAGTTGCATGTGCTGGAACAGACCCTGAAGGGCTGAGCTGAGCCGCCCAACCGTACTGCCACACAAACCAGCGAAAATGACGGCTTACCCAGATCCGACCACACAAGGCACGACATGATTGTTTTGAAATCCGCCCAAAGTCACATCCTGGCCGCATTGCAGTCGGTGTCGGGCATTGTGGAGCGCCGCCACACACTGCCCATTCTGGCCAACGTGCTCCTCCGCAAAAACGGGCCCGAAATGCGGCTGACCACCAGCGATCTGGAAATTCAAATTCAAACCACCGCCGATCTGGGTGGAGACGAAGGCAGCTTTGCCATCACCGTGGGTGCGCGCAAGCTGATCGACATTTTGCGCACCATGCCCAGCGACCAAACCGTCAGCCTGGAAGCCACGGGCGGCAAATTGGTGCTGAAGGGCGGCAAGAGCCGATTCACCGTGCAAAGCCTGCCGCCAGAAGACTTCCCGCTGGTACAGGAATCAGCCAGCTTTGGCCCCGTGTTCAGCGTGCCGCAAAGCACCCTGAAAAGCCTGCTGAACCAAGTTGCGTTTGCCATGGCGGTGCACGACATCCGCTACTACCTAAACGGTATTCTGTTCGTGGCTGAAGGCCAAAAGCTCAGCCTCGTATCCACCGACGGCCACCGCCTGGCCTTTGCCAGCGCCAGCCTGGACGTGGAAGTGCCCAAGCAAGAGGTGATATTGCCGCGCAAAACCGTGCTGGAACTGCAGCGACTGCTGTCTGACAAAGAAGGCGACATTGCCATGCAATTTGCCAACAACCAGGCCAAGTTCGTGTTTGAAGGCATGGAATTTGTCACCAAGCTGGTGGAAGGCAAGTTCCCCGACTACAACCGCGTCATTCCCAAAAACCACAAAAACAGCGTCACGCTGGGCCGTGGTGCCTTGCTGCAAACGCTGCAGCGCACCGCCATCATGACCAGCGACAAGTTCAAGGGCGTGCGCCTCAATTTGGAGCCAGGGCTGCTGCGTGTGGCCAGCAACAACGCCGAGCAGGAAGAAGCGGTGGACGAGCTCGACATCGACTACGGCGGTGACGCCATCGAAATCGGCTTCAACGTCACCTACCTGATCGACGCTTTGACCAACATGACGCAAGACATGGTCAAGCTGGAACTGTCCGACGGCAACAGCTCGGCGCTGGTCACCAACCCCGAAAACGAAAACTTCAAGTACGTGGTCATGCCCATGCGCATCTGACCCGGCCAGAACATTGAACCTCTTCCCCAACCCGCCGCGGACCCACTGGCCCAAAGCGGGTTTGGCGCTTGCAAGGGGCCCCGAAATTTGCCCCGGCCCACAGGATTTTTGACATGAGCGACACCCCCAACACCCCCCAGAACGACAGCGCCACCAATGGTGTGAGCGCAGACGCGTCCAGCCTGCAGCCCGTCATCGACGCCAACCAGGCCGGGGCCTCCGAAGGTTATGGCGAGGGTGCCATTCAAATCCTGGAAGGGCTGGAAGCCGTGCGCAAGCGCCCCGGTATGTACATCGGCGACACGTCTGATGGCACCGGCCTGCACCACCTGGTGTTCGAGGTGGTGGACAACTCCATCGACGAAGCGCTGGCCGGCCATTGCGACGACATCGTGGTCACCATCCACGCCGACAACTCTATCAGCGTCACCGACAACGGCCGAGGCATTCCTACGGGCGTGAAGATGGACGACAAGCACGAGCCCAAACGTTCAGCGTCTGAAATTGCGCTGACCGAACTGCACGCTGGCGGCAAGTTCAACCAGAACAGCTACAAGGTGTCGGGCGGCCTGCACGGCGTGGGCGTGAGTTGCGTGAACGCACTGAGCAAATGGCTGCGCCTGACCGTGCGCCGCGAAGGCAAGGTGCACCAGATCGACTTTGCCAAAGGCTTTGTGCAAAACCGCCTGCTGGAATCCGTGAACGGCGTGGAAGTGAGCCCCATGCGCGTGCTGGGTGCGACCGATAAGCGCGGCACCGAGGTGCACTTTCTGCCAGACACCGAAATCTTCACGCAGAACACCGACTTCCACTACGAAATTCTGGCCAAGCGCCTGCGCGAACTCAGCTTCCTGAACAACGGCGTGCGCATCCGCCTGAAGGACGAGCGCACCAACAAAGAAGACGACTTTTCCGGTGCCGGTGGCGTCAAGGGCTTTGTGGACTACGTCAACGCCAACAAAAAGGTGCTGCACCCCACCGCCTTCCACGCCATTGGCGAACGCCCGGCCGACAGCTACGGTGGCATTCCCGGCACCAGCATCGGCGTGGAAGTGGCCATGCAGTGGAACGACGGCTACAACGAAAACGTGCTGTGCTTCACCAACAACATTCCCCAGCGTGACGGCGGCACCCACCTGACCGGCCTGCGCGCGGCCATGACCCGCGTCATTGGCAAGTACATCGAGCAAAACGAATTTGCCAAAAAAGCCAAGGTGGAAGTCAGCGGCGACGACATGCGCGAAGGCCTGTGCTGCGTGCTGTCGGTCAAGGTACCCGAGCCCAAGTTTTCAAGCCAGACCAAAGACAAGCTGGTGAGCAGTGAAGTGCGTGCCCCGGTGGAAGACATCGTGGCCAAGGCCCTGACCGAATACCTGGAAGAGCGCCCCACCGACGCCAAAATTCTGTGCGGCAAGATCGTGGAAGCCGCCCGTGCCCGCGAAGCCGCCCGCAAGGCCCGCGAAATGACCCGCCGCAAAGGCGTGCTCGACGGCATGGGCCTGCCCGGCAAACTGGCCGACTGCCAGGAAAAAGACCCCAGCCTGTGCGAAATCTACCTGGTGGAGGG
>JAIFMP010000067.1 GCA_020048405.1 Hydrogenophaga sp. | reverse complement strand
CGCAGGCAACCAGTGGCAAAGCCGCCATTTCGGCCAATGGCAGCCGCTGGACGACAGCGCCCCAGCCGTGCACCTCAGCCACACCGACGCGGTGGCCTGGTGCCAGTGGGCGGGCCGCCGTTTGCCCACCGAAGCCGAGTGGGTGTGCGCTGCCCAAACCGTGCCCAGCCTTGGCTGGGGTGAGGTATGGGAATGGACGGCCAGCGCCTTCGCTCCCTTTCCCGGTTTTGTGCCCCACCCCTACCGCGACTACTCGGCCCCGTGGTTCGATGGTCGCCCGGTATTGAAAGGTTTTTGTGCCGGCACCGCTCACCGGATGGCACAAGTTCACTACAGAAATTACTTCACCCCCGAGCGGCGCGACATCTTCGCGGGCTTTCGTTCGTCCGGACCAGCGGGCGGCTGAAGCAGGCTTCACAGCGCGCGCGCCCAACACACGGCAAAGCGTTGCCCCTCGTCCGTCCAGGCCTGGCTGGCGGCAAAACCGGCATCGGACAGCAGTGCCTGAAAGCGCGGCAGCGTCCATTTGTATGAGTTTTCGGTGTGGATGCGTTCGCCGCCGGTGAAGGTGCGCTGGCCACCCGGCCAATGCACGGTCAGTGTGTGGCGGGCCTGCAGGTGCATTTCAATGCGCGACTCTGCCGCGTTGAACAGCGCCACGTGCAACCACTCGCGCACATTGAAATCGGTGCCCACCGTTCGGTTGGTGTGCAGCAGCAGGTTCAGGTTGAAGGCGGCGGTCACGCCAAGTGCGTCGTCGTAGGCGGCTTCAAGCTCGGCGGTGTCTTTCACCAAGTCCACCCCTATCAGCAGCCCGCTGCCCGCCACCGGGCCACAGGCGGTGCGCACGCTGCGCAAAAACGCCAGGGCGTCACCGGGCGTGAAGTTGCCAATGCTGGAGCCGGGGTAAAAGAGCACGCGGGGGCTGTCAGCGGGCAACACCTGGGACGCAAGGTTGGCGGGCAACGCCAGCCCGGCTGAAAAGTCCAACCCCAAGCCCACCATGTCCATGGCCGGGAACTGCCGCTGCAAGCAGGCCAGCGCGTTGCGCAAAAAAGCCACGTAGCGGCTGGGGTGCAGCGTGCCAAACAGGCTGGCCGCCTTGTTGCAATTGCCCGCACCCAGGTCCACCAGCGTGGCCCCTGCAGGCACCACACCCGCCATGGCCGCGCCGTGGCGCTCAAAAATGGTGGCTTCGGTGCGAGTGGGGTAGTACTCGGGCAGCTCGGTGATGGCCTCAAACAGCCGCGAGCCCAGCGCGTCGTACAAAAACTTGGGGCTGGTGTGGGCGGTGGGGGCCGTCAGGCCGGTCAACAGCTCAGCGCGCACCGCGTCGTGGTCGGTGGTGAACAACTGGTGGAAGGTGGGTTGTTTGGAGACGGTCATTTGGCCGCTCCTTTGCGGTGCTTGAGTTTGCCTTCTAACGCTTTCAACTCGACGTCGTCTTGTGCGTCCGCCGCCTTCGCCTCACGGGTTTTTCGTTGTTGGTCGAAACCCAGATACCACTCCGCCACCTGCTGCTCCATGTGGTCGTGCCGCGCTGTGCCCGCTCCGCTCAACACCGGGAAACCGTTGGCCACAATGATCTGCCCCACGTTTTCGCGCCAGAAAGCCATGTGGGTGATGGTTTGCCGTTTGGCACGCAGCTCTGCCGTTTCCAGAAAGATAACCACCAGCCGGTTGAGGGTGTCTATTTCGTCTTCCGTCAGGTAGTTTTTGGCGACCACGATGTCGGCCTTTCGCACCTGGGCCCCCTTCCACGTCAGCAGGCCAAAATGGGCATCAGCCGGGTTGGCCCGGGCAAGAATGAGTTCTGCCGCCGTGTGTTGTGTCACGGCATGCAACAGCATGTTTTGGACTACAGCAAAAAACTGCTGCGTGGCCTGATCGGTGGGGTCGTAATCAGCGGCCAACTTGAACAGGTCACGCAGCTTTTGGTAGAACCGCTTCTCCGACGCGCGAATGTCGCGGATGCGCGCCAGCATCTCGTCGAAGTGGTCTGGACGGCCATCGGGGTTTTTCAATCGCTCGTCGTCCATGGCAAAGCCCTTTTTCAGGTACTCCACCAACACCGTGCTGGCCCAGTGCCGAAACTGGACCCCACGCGACGATCGCACCCGATAGCCCACGGCCAGGATGGCATCGAGGTTGTAAAGCTTGGTTCGGTAGGTCTTCCCATCGGCTGCAGTTGTCAAGGATTCCTTGACAACTGAAATCTCCTGTAACTCGCCCTCTTCAAAAATATTCTTCAAATGCAGCGAAATGTTCTGCTTGGTGGCATTGAACAGCTCGGCCATTTCAAGCTGTGTCAGCCACACCGTGCCTTGATCGGGTCGCAGCTGCACCCGACTTCGGCCGTCTTCGCTGGTGTAGAGAACGAATGGTGTGGGTTGCAAGGGCATGTTGGGTGTGACCTGCTTCACTGCAAAGGCACGGTGGATTGCACCCATGTCTGTCAGCTTCACCACCTCGCCCAGGCTGCCGTCGTCGTTCACCCAACGCAGGCGGTTGCCGTCAGGGGTCAGGAACAGCACCTTGCCGTAGCTGGGAGGAAAGTGGCGGGCTTTGCGGGCTGCGTCTTTGGTGCTCTCTTTGGTTTCAATCAGCCGCTGGATGGGGGCCTGGCCAGGCTGGTGGGCCACGCACACCACAAAGTCGGGGTAGAAATAGTGCTCATGCTCGGCGCGCACCACGCGCACGGCGTACGGTTTTTTGTCGGGGTTGCGGTGCCACCAGTGCACAAAGTCGGCACCGTCCAGCGAGCGGGCAAAGTCACGCTCCAGGTTGTTCAGCTTCACCGCGCCGTCGTACCGGCCCACGCTGTACGTGGTGCCGTCTTGCAACGCAAACACCTGGTCTGCCCACCAGTGCCGCTCGTCCATGAACAGCACTTTTTCCACCTCCAGCGCATCGTCGGCAGACGGGGGCAGCACGCCGTAGATGTTTTTTGCCGATGCCTCCAGCGCCAGATCTTGCGGGTACACCATCACATCGGGCAAGGGCTGGGCGTCCACCAGCTTGGCCTGGTGGGCAATGGCCTCAAAAATGGCCTCGCGCAGCTCCTGGGCGCTGTCGCGTACGACCCAATGCGCAGCATCGCGGGACAGGCGCACGCGGTCGGCTTCCGTCAAAAGCGCGGACACATCCGGCAACTCAGCCAGCCCGGCATCCACGGCCGGGCGCAGCCGCCCGGCCAAGGTGTTGACCACAATTTTGTAGTCCTCCTCCTCCGCGTGTGGCAGCTCTTGCAACGCGGCCAAGGCCTCGCGTGCCAACGCCGCGCGGTCTGTCACCACCTGAATGTCTTGCGTGTAGGCGGCACCCGTGGTCAGTTCTTTGTGCAGCTCTTTTTGCCGCATGCGGTTGAGGGCCGCCATCACAGCGGTCTGCACCAAACCTGCTGGCAAGGGCAGGTGTTGAGCCACCCGCAGCGTGATGCCGGACAAGTCCACAAACCCCGGCTTTTCCTCGGTCTTCAGGCGGTCTTTCAGTGTGGGAAGGCCTTGCTTGCGGGGAAACGCCGTCAACCGGTTTTCAGCCAAGGCTGCCAACACCTCGGGCTGGGTGTTGGGCTTTTGGGTACGGGGTGGCTTGGTGGGGGTTGCCTCGGGCACCACGGTGTCCAAGCTCCAGGCGGTGCCACCAAACAAATCCCCCTCCGCGTTGCCAACCGCCCAAGTCGGGGGCACTTGCGAGAGCGTCAACACCGAGCCCGGCGTGGGCAGCAAACCTGATTCATCGGCCACGCCATGAGCCGAGTTGTCTGTGGTGGTGGATGGCAAACCCAAGGTGTAAGTCAACGGCTGGTCTGGCGTGGGGCGGTTGGTGTAAACCACGCCGCCTGCCACGGTGTGGCGGGTCATGAGCTTTTCGGTTTGGCCTTCCAGTTGGCTTTTCACCGCACTGGTGGCCTGGACCGCCGCCTCAAAACCCGCTTGCGCCTGTGCGTTGCCCAAGTACACGCACGCCGTGTTCAACTCGGGCGGTATGGCCGTGGGCTTGGGAAAGGCTTCGCGCACCTGGCGCGCCACGCGCATCACACGGCCAATGAACTGCATGGCAAAGTCCACGTCGTTCACCGGCTTGGTACTGGCCAGCACGAACGCACGCGGCGCATCAAAGCCCGTGCCCGCCGATTGCTTGAAAATCAATACGCGCTTGGTGGTGTCGTTGGCTATGGCGGCCATCAGCACCGGGTCGGGCTCATCGGCAGAATGTTTGCCGATGGCCTCTGGCGGCACATGGCAGTGGCGCACCAGCTCGTCAGCGGCCTCGTCCACCGTGCGCTCGCCGTTGGCCACTTGCACCAGCAACAGCGGCGCGCAGGCCACACCGTGGCGGGCCAGCTGCTCGCCAATCCACACATTGCGGCCCCAGGCCTGGCGCAACACGGTGCGGCGCAAATCGGTCACCTGCGCCATGGATTCCCCCAAGCTGTACACCACGGCCTCGATGTATTGCTTGTTCAGCCGGGCCTGCACCACCTCATCGCGGCTGGCGGCAAAGTGCTCTTGGCCGCTGTAGCCCGCGTGGGCCAAAAAATCGGTCAGGCGCTGGTCTTTGGGGGTGGCGGTGGCCATCAGCAAATGGTCGGCCTGCAGCCAGTGGGCAAATTTGCCGAACTCGGTGCTTTTGTCCAGGCCAATGTGCGCCTCGTCCACCACCAAACCTATTTGCAAGCCTTTGGCCCGGGCACGCGCCAGCAGCGCGGCCAGGGTGCGCACATCGTCATCGCCATCGGCGTCGTAACCCTTGGTGCGCCACTGGGCGCGGGCCACGGCTTGGGCGGTGGACACCAGCACCGTGCCCGCGCCCACATCCTGGTTGCGTCCTTGCGAAAACAGCGTGGGCCGCAAGCCCGGCGCGTGGGCCAGCAACGCATCCAGCGTTTGCCCCACCAGCGTCACAAACGGCACAAACCAAAACCACAGCACCTCGCGCTGCGCGCCCACGCGCTGCAACACCTGGCCCAGCACAAAGGTTTTGCCCGATCCGGTGGGCGCACGCAACAGGCATGGCGGCGATGGGTTGCGCAACAAAGCCGCGCTGATGTTGGCCATCAACTTGGCCTGAAACCCCTCGGGCTGCAAGGTGCTGGCAGCCGAAGGCAGCCCCAAATCCTGGGCCAGAAACCGGGTGGTGGGCTTGGCAGGGGTTGGCGTGTCAGCCGCTTGCTCTTGGGCCATTCTTGCTGCGGACCACTCGCGCATTTGGGCTGCCTCTGCGGGCGAATCTGTAATGGCATCCCACACGCTGTTGAATTTTTGGTTGTCGTTCATGGCTTTGCGTCCCTGCTGACTCGCTTTTGCACCGTCTGCCCCTGCACCAGCACCTCGTGCAGCGAGATCGTTTGGGCCTCCACACCCTGCTCGGCCAACCAAAGCGCCACCGATTTGGGCCGCGGCGTGACCACCACCAGCCTTGCCACGCCGTGCTGGGCGGGCAGCGACGGCAAGGTTTGAAGGGCGGCGGTGCCGGTGTCGGCGCACAACACCATCAGCCAGTCAGGGCCTTTTGCTACCACCTGTATAGCTGCTTGTGCAATATGGACGGGCGCTAGAGCACTGTTTCGCATCAAAATCAACGTGGCGGCGTGGTGCAACGAGGCATCCAGTGCCACGTCGGCGGCATCCAGCTTGTCGAGCTGCAAATACGCAAACTCGCCACCTTGCGCCAGTGCGTGGCCGGGTTTGCCGCCATAGCCTGCAATGACGCGGCGCAGCCGCTCGGCGCACACGTCGCGGCACAGGTTTTTGTCGGG
>JAIFMP010000178.1 GCA_020048405.1 Hydrogenophaga sp. | reverse complement strand
CCTTCCAACACCCCCTTGAACTATCCCCCAGCGCAGATCTGACTTCCAGCATCTGCCGCCATATTTACGCGCCTTTTGATCGCCATTCACACCAGTTACATAAGCAGTCACTCGCGCTCGAGACAGGTGAATGACCGCTTCCGAGGCAATGCAAAAACTCGATCACAAAGAACGAGTGTCCGCCCCCAGCCTTGTCCCGCCGTTCAACTTCCCAGTTCGTCCGACCGCTGATGGCCGCAAGCAGCCGCAACTCCCAAACTGCGTCTAAATCAAAATTAGTAGCTGTCAACTCAATACAGAAAAGCGCTGGAGACATTTTTCATACAAATCCACTCTCACCCCCAGCCAGCTTAAGCGGGGCAGCGCCTGACGCAGCCCACAGCCGATAATCCGGCATGACTTCTCCTGCCTCTTCCGCTGACTTCAGCACCCTCCCCCTCACGCCCGCTACGCTGGCCAACCTCACGGCCCTGGGCTACACGGCCATGACGCCCATTCAGGCGGCCAGCCTGCCAGCGGCGCTGCTGGGCAAAGACATCATTGCCCAGGCAAAAACCGGCAGCGGCAAAACCGCGGCCTTTTCCCTCACGCTGCTGGCCAACCTGAACCCCCGCCGCTTTGCCGTGCAAACGCTGGTGTTGTGCCCCACGCGCGAATTGGCCGACCAGGTCACCACCGAAATCCGCCGCCTGGCGCGGTCTGAAGACAACACCAAGGTCGTCACCCTGTGCGGTGGCGTGCCGCTGCGCGGGCAAACCGCCAGCCTGGAGCACGGCGCACACATCGTGGTGGGCACGCCCGGCCGGGTGATGGACCACCTGGAGCGCGGCAGCCTGGACCTGGAAGCACTCAACACCCTGGTGCTGGACGAAGCCGACCGCATGCTCGACATGGGCTTTTTCGACGACATCGTGAAGGTAGCAAAACAGTGCCCCAAAACCCGCCAGACCCTGCTGTTTTCGGCCACCTACCCCGAAGGCATCGCCAAGCTGAGCGCCCAGTTCATGCGCGACCCCGTCACCGTGAAGGTGGAAACGCAGCACACCGGCAACCAGATCGAGCAACGCTGGTACGAGGTGAAAGACAGCCAGCGCCTGCACACGGTGGGCCAGTTGCTGGCGCACTTTCGCCCCGCCAGCACGCTGGAGGCCCAGTGCCGCGACCTGGTGGACGTGTTGCGCGCCGAAGGCCACAGCGCCCTGGCCCTGTTTGGCGAGTTGGAACAGCGCGAGCGCGATCAGGTACTGGTGCGCTTTGCCAACAAAAGCTGCTCGGTGCTGGTGGCCACCGACGTGGCCGCACGCGGGCTGGACATCGCATCCCTGGCCTGCGTCATCAACGTGGATGTGACGCCTGACTCGGAAGTGCACATACACCGCATCGGCCGCACCGGTCGGGCGGGCGAAATCGGCCTGGCGCTCAACCTGGTCAGCATGAACGAGATGGGCAACGTCGGCAAGATCGAGGTGCTGCAGAAAAAAGAGACTGTCTGGAGCCCTCTGAGTGAACTGGCGCCCACCGGAAAAGGCCCACTGGTTCCACCCATGGTCACGCTGCACATTCAGGGTGGACGCAAAGAAAAAATCCGCCCCGGTGACGTGCTGGGCGCGCTGACCGCTGACCTGGGTTACACCCGAGAGCAGGTGGGCAAAATCAACGTGAACGAATGGTCCACTTACGTGGCTGTGGACAGAAGCATTGCAGCCCAAGTGGCCAGCCGGTTGAACGCCGGGCGCATCAAAGGCAAAAGCGTTAAGGTGCGCGTGCTGGAAGACTGAGTTCAGCTTCCGCGCCAACCACACCCTCACCCACGCGGCCTTTTTTCCATCTCTGCCCAAGGAAGTGCACCCACCCACCGAATCCCTCACTGCCAGCGACTGGCTTCGCCTGTGTGTGGTGGCGCTGGGGCTGGCCGCCCTGACCGCCGTGTCGTTTGTCCAGCGACCTGACGAGGCGGGCTTTGCCTTGTTCTGGCCCTCGGCGGGCATCGGGCTGGCGCTGGCAGTCCGGTACGGCCATGCAGGTTTGTGGGCGACCGGCTTGGGCGTGGGCTTGTGGGCCATGCTGTTTAGGGACTGGACATTTTCTGCAGCGCTGTGGAGTGCCGTTGCGGCCATGTGTGGCCCTGCGTGGGTGCGGTGGCGCACACCGGGACTGTGGGCCGATGGTTCTCAGCCGTTTGCCAGCTTGCCCAGCCTTCTCGCCATCCTGAAGGCACAAGCGGCAGGAGGGTCGGTGCTGGCAGCGCTGGTGGGAACGGCTGGGCTGTGGTGGACTGGACATTGGCCTGCCAACCTGCCCGTGGTTTGGGTGTTCAGCACCTACTGGTTGCTGGAAACGAGTGGCGCATGGTTGTTTGCTCCGGTGGCCACATGGCTGACCCTGCGGCAACGTGACGGGAAGACCGTCGATCGTCCGAAGCAGCTGGTGCAGGCAGCCCTGACGCACCGCGTGGGGATTTTCTTCACCTTGCTGCTGACAGTGGCCGTGGTCAGCCTGTTGTTGGCAGATAGGCCAGACCTGGCGCAAGCCGCACTGTATGGGCTGATGCCCTTGCTGGTGTTGCTGGCATTGCGTGCACCACCCTTTCTCATCCACACGATGCTCATGGGAGCCGCCGCGCTGGTGCTGTTCACCCTTGCCTACCTGAAGCGGCAACCTGAATGGTCAGGCGACGACACGTTGCCACTGACACTCATCCTCTACCTGCTGGCAGGCTCCGGTGTGTTGCTGGTGGTGGCTGCGTCCATGGCAGAGCGCCGCCGCTCCGAGCAGAGACTGGCAAGCGCAGCGCTGATCGACCCCTTGACAGGGCTGGGAAACGAAGCGGCATTGTTCAAAAAGCTCGACGCGCCCATGGACGAGGGGCAGCCCGGGGGGCAGGTCAGGTTGCTGGTCAGTGTGTGTTCCGGCCCGCTCAGGCAGAGGCACCTGAGCAGCGGATTCAATGACCTCTACACGCGTGACCTCGACATGTCGGACCGGCTGCGCACCCTGCCTCACAACGTGTGGTGGAGTCGCACTGGCCTGGGAATGTTCCGGGGATTGTGGTTGGGCGCGGCGCACCAGCAGTCAGCGCTGCTGGACGGCATCAGCGGGGTGTGCGCCGGAGCCCACACCACAGAGGGGTCAAGCCCGTGGGTGGTGTCAGGGGCGTTGGCTCACTACCCGTTGGCGCAAGCCTGTTCGGCACAGGTGCAATTGGGGCTGTTGGTACAAGCGGAGTTCCGGGCCCAGCAGTTCCGACGGCTGGAGGTGGTGGAGATATCCCCGGCAGCGGTGGAGGCACTGCGCAACGAGTCGGTTCTGGCAGAGAAAGTCCGCCGAGCCATTGAAGGCCATTCACTGGTGCTGATGGCTCAACCCATCGTATCGAACGGTTGCCACACCCCAACACCTGTGCAGCCAAAGGCCGAGATACTGGTACGGTTGCGGGATGGTGACGGTGCACTGCTGACGCCCGCCGTGTTCATGGCGCCCGCCATGCGAACCGGCCTCATGCCGCAACTCGACCGGGCCGTGCTTGAAATGACATTGCAGGCGATGGCATCACCGACATCCAGACCGGGTGCACGTTGTGCCATCAACCTCAGCGGTCCGACCGTCATGGACGATCAACTGGTGAGCTGGGTGGCACACCTTCTGCAGCGGTGCGCCATCAGCGCCGAGCGCCTTGTTTTCGAGGTGACCGAAAGCATGGCCATGACCGACCTGGACTCAGCGGCCCAAACACTCACGGCCCTGCGCAAACTGGGCTGCCGGGTGGCCATTGACGATTTCGGAACCGGCATGGCCACGTTCGATTACCTGAAACGGTTTCCGGTGGACAGCGTCAAAATTGATGGAAGCTTCATACAGCCGCTTGTGCAGGGCGGGGGTGTGGATAGGGTCATCGTCGAGTCCATGGTCAAAGTGGCTCACAGCCTGGGCATGACCATGGTGGCCGAATACGTCAGCTCGCCCGAGTTGAGGGCTGAGGTCACAGCGCTCGGCATCGAAGAAAGCCAGGGTTATGCCATCAGTGAACCGGTGCCCTTGACCGACTGGCTACAGGGTAAACACGACTGCTTCTGACATCCACGCAGTCAACCCTGCGGGCAGCGGCGCTGATAGAGTGGCTCACAAATGAACACGTTGTTTGACCTGCTACCGATCGGCGCCTATCGATCTTCTGAAGATGGGCGGATGCTGCGCTCCAACCGGGTGCTTGTGCGCCTGAATGGATACGAAACAGAAGCCGAACACATCGCCGGGGTGAACGACATTGCCCGTGAGTGGTATGTGCAGCCGGGTCGGCGCGCCGAATTCATTGCGCTGATGAAGCGAGACGGTGGCGTGACCGATTTTGTGTCCGAAATCTACTGGCACAAGTCGCGCAAGCGGGCGTGGATTCGGGAAACAGCACACGTGGTGAAAGACGACCAGGGGCAGGTGCTGTACTTCGAGGGCACGGTAGAAGACATATCGGCACAGTACCAGGCGCAAAACGCGCTGGCGCGCAGTGAGCGCCTGCTGCGAGAACTGGCGGACCAGGTGCCCGGCATGTTGTACCGCATCCGCTTTCCCAAGTCGGGCGCCAGCGAATACCTGTTTGTCAGCACGGGAGCGCGCGAGTTGTATGGCGTGGCGCCTGCAGACGTGTTGGCCAATGGCGCGCTGTTGCGTGACATGAGGCACCCCGATGACCGGTTGCACGTGCAGCAAGCTGTGACGACGGCCGTGCAACAGAGGGGCCCTTTGAATGTGGAGTTCCGCATCAACCTGCGGGATGGCACGCAAAAGTGGGTGCACATGACCTCGAATTTCGCCGGGGAAGACGAGTGGGGCCAGATACGCAACGGCATCATGCTGGATGTGACGGCACGCAAACTGGCTCAGGCCGAAGCCGACGAGTCAGAGGCCCGCTGGAAACTGGCATTTGACAGCACCGGCGATGGAGTGTGGGACTGGCACATTCAGGCTGGCCGTGAGTACTACTCCCAACGCTACAAGGAAATGTACGGCTACAGCAACGACAAGGTGTGGCAACCATCGGATGGTTACACCGACATCGTCCACCCCGACGACCAGGCCCAACTCCAGCGTGACCAACAGGCCTACTTCAACCGGGAAACGTCCACCTACAGCAACGAGCACCGCGTGCGCTGTGCAGATGGCAGCTGGAAATGGGTGCTGACACGCGGCATGGTGATCGAATGGGATGCACAGGGCAAGCCCGTGCGCATGATTGGCACACACACCGACATCTCAGACCGCAAAGCAGCGGAAGCCACGGTGTGGCAGCAGGCCCATTTCGACGCGCTCACCGGGTTGCCCAACCGTCGAACGCTGCAAAGCCGCTTGCAGGCAGCCATCAGCGGCTTGCACCACCCACCACCACCCCGGGCACTGATTTTCATTGACCTGGACCACTTCAAAGAGGTCAACGACACCCTTGGGCACGACAGCGGTGACCAGTTGCTGAAGGAAGCGGCTCTGCGGATTCAGTCGTGCCTAGGGCCGCAGGAAACAGTCGCACGCATGGGCGGCGACGAATTCACGGTGCTTCTCAACACCGTACCCCCAAGACCGGAGTTGGAAGCCCTGCTGGACCGACTGCTTCAAACCTTGGCTTCGGGCTATCAGTTGGGCAATGAAAAAGTATATGTGGCTGCGAGCCTTGGCGTCGCGCTGTACCCACAGGACGCCACCGAGGTCACCAGCTTGCTCAAACACGCCGATCAGGCGTTGTACGAAGCCAAGAACACAGGGCGCAACCGATACAGCTTTTTCACCTTGAAGCTCCAGGAGGAAGCCCAGGAGCGGCTGCGCCTCACGGCCGACATGCGAGTGGCACTGGCGTCATACCAGTTCGAATTGGTCTACCAACCCATCGTCAACCTGGGGACTGGCACCGTTCATAAGGCCGAGGCACTGCTGCGGTGGCACCATCCGGAGCGCGGCATGGTGCCACCCGACAGGTTCATCCCCATCGCCGAGTCCAACGGCATGATCGTGGACATTGGCGACTGGGTGTTCAGACAAGCGGCGCATCAGGTCAAGCAGTGGCGCACCACCCTGCACCCTGAATTTCAGTTGAGTGTCAACAAGTCACCGGTTCAGTTTCAGGCCACCCAACTCAAACCCTGGGGTGAAACGCTCCAACACATGGGCCTGCCCGGCCGATGCATCAGTGTTGAAATCACAGAGGGTTTGTTGCTCAAGGCGTCCGATGTCACGTCTGCCAAACTGCTGGAGCTGGAGCAAGCGGGCCTGCAGATTTCGCTGGACGACTTTGGCACGGGCTACTCATCGCTGTTTTACCTGCAACGCTTTTCCATCGACTTCATCAAGATTGACCGAGCCTTTGTGCGCAACCTGACCCCGGGTTGCACAGACCTGGCACTGTGCAAAGCCATCATCGTGATGGCCCACGAACTGGGCATACAGGTGGTTGCCGAAGGCATCGAAACCGAAGAGCAGCGGGCGTTGCTGGCGGCGGCTGGGTGTGACTATGGGCAGGGCTACTTGTTTTCGCGTCCGCTGTCCGTGGCAGATTTTGAATCAGCCTACCCCCGCTAGACACATGGCGTGTTGAGCGGCCTCAGCCCCTGGGGTGGTGCAGCGCATGCAGCGTCTTCAGCCGCTCCCGTGCCACGTGTGTGTAAATTATGTCGGCGTGGCCCAGCAGCAGTTGGACAGCCCGCAAATCGGCCCCGTGGTTCAGCAAATGGGTCGCAAAGGCGTGGCGCAGCGTGTGCGGCGACAACGCGCTGACAATGCCCGCCGATTGGGCGTGCTTTTTCACAATCATCCAGAAGGCCACGCGCGTCATGCCCTGGCCCCGGCTGGTCACGAACAGGTCATCGGTTTGCTGGCCGCCCAATATGGCCGGGCGGGCCTCAACCGCCGCCTCCTGCCCAAAGGGCACCAGCCGCTCTTTGCTGCCTTTGCCAAAGGTGCGCAGCACGTGGTCGCTCAGGCTGACCTGAAAGGTTTTCAGGCCCACCAGTTCGCTCACTCGCAGGCCGCTGGCGTACATCAGCTCCAGCATGGCGCGGTCGCGCTGGCCCAGTGGCGTGCCCACTTCAGGCGCAGCCAGCAGGGCTTCCACCTGGAACTCGGTCAGACTTTTGGGCACGCGCAACGGCTGTTTGGCCGAGAGGAGCTTCAGCGTGGGGTCGTGGCCAATGCGCCCTTCCCGCAGCGCCCAACGGAAATAGCGCTTGAACACCGTCAGCCGCCGGTTGGCGGTGGTGGCCATGGTCTGGCCGTGGCGCAATGAAAAATAGCTGGAGAGGTGGTGTTCGGCAGTGGCGTCCAAGGCCAGGCCGCCTTGGCTGCCCGAGAGCCAGCGTGCGTACACCGACAGGTCGCGCCGATAAGCCTCCAGGGTCAGACGAGCCAGCCCGGCCTCCAACCACATGCCATCTGCAAACGCGTCGATGGATGCCTGGCTCGCCGCAGGCACTGGCGGCAGGGTAGCCAACCAGGCCTGCAACCGGGCCACATCGGCGGCCCGGCTGGGCATCAGTTCAGCGACAGCTTTTGCTTGGCGACCACGCCTTTGTACACCTCGAACTCAGCCTTGATCTGCTGTGTGAACTGTTCGGGCGTGTTGCCGATGATGATTGAGCCAGTGTCTTCAATGCGCTTGCGCACGGCTGGCTCAGCCAAAGCTTTTTTGGTGGCTTCGCTGATTTTGTCTACCACCTCTTTCGGCAGACCTTTGGGGCCCAGAATGCCGTAATAGGCCATGCGGTTCACGGGCTCAAGCCCCACTTCTTTGAAAGTGGGCACATTGGGCAGCGCGGCCAGCCGCTCCGGCGCAGCCACCACGATGGGCACCAGTCGCCCCGACTGGATGAAAGGCAGCGCAGACGGCATGTTGTCAAAAATGATGGGCACCTGGCCGCCAACGGTGTCGTTCAGCGCAGGGCCTGCACCGCGGTACGGAATGTGGGTAATGAACACACCCGCCAGGCTCTTGAACAGCTCGGTTTGCAGGTGGCCAATACCGCCGGTGCCCGACGAGGCATAGGAGTATTTGCCGGGGTTTTTCTTGAGCTCGGCCAATAAGCCTTTGAAGTCTTTGGCAGGGAAGCTGGGGTGCACCGCAATCACATTGGGCGTGGCCGCAATGTTGATGATGGGTGTGAAATCGGTCAGGGGGTTGTAGGGGTTTTTGGGGTTGATGGCGGGGTTGGCCGCCGTGGTGGACACCGTGGCCATGCCCAGCGAATAACCATCGGGCGCAGCGCGGCTGGTTTCCAGCGCACCCACCACACCGCCGCCGCCGGCCTTGTTCTCGATGATGACCGATTGACCCAGGATGCGACCGAGCGGCTCTGACATCACGCGCGCCACGATATCGGTGGTGCCTCCGGGTGCAAACGGCACCTGCAGCTTGACTGCTTTGGCAGGGTAAGCCTGGGCAAAAGCCCCACCACTTGCCCCCACGGACGCAGCGACCAGACCCAACGCAAACACTTGACGACGAGAAAGCATGAGCACACTCCAGACGATTGATGAGAAAACAGGCGGCATGGTAGCCCAGGCGCGCCTGAGTTTTGGCTACTCCGACACTGTAGCCCCCGGTCGCTTTGAACGCGCTGTGGAAACCCCATAAGTATTTACCCTAGCATTGCCTCAACGGCCCACGGTATTCTTGGGCGGGTGAACTTCGCCCAACTTCTGTTCCCCGTCCTGTGCGGCTACCTGCTGTGCCGGTTCACTGCGCTCAACCGCAAGGTGTGGGAGCCGGTGGAGGGGCTGGTGTATTACTTTCTGTTTCCAGTGCTGCTGTTCCACTCCATCGTGCGCACACCGCTCGATCTGGGTGCGGCCTCCAGCCTGGCTGCGGCCGGTTTTTCACTGGCGGTGCTGGCCATTGCGCTGAACTATTCAATGCCGTGGTGGCCTGGCCTCCAGCAGGGCATGGACCGGCGGTTGCATGCGGCCAGCGCACAGGTGGGCTTCCGCTTCAACTCATTCATTGCCCTGGCGCTGGCCGAGCGCGTGGCCGGGCCACAGGGCCTGCAGATGGTGGCCGTGCTGATTGGTATGTGTGTGCCCATGTTCAACGTGGGTGCAGTGTGGCCCATGTATCGCCAGAACGCATTGCGCGACGCCCATGCCCAGCGCAAAGGCTTTGCCACCGAGCTGGTGCGCAACCCGCTGATATGGGGCCTGCTGGCCAATGTGGTGGGGCTGCACATACCCCAGTGGCTGGAGCCCACTGTCACGCGCATTGGCGGTGCCTCGCTGGCGTTGGGCCTGATGGCCGCCGGTGCCGGCATGCAACTGGGAAGCCTGGCCGTGGCCAAACGCATGGGGGTGGCGCTGCTGAGCATCAAACACCTGGCCATGCCGCTGATGGCCTGGGGGCTGGCCAGGCTCTTCGGGTTGAACCCCGCACAAACAGCCGTGCTGCTGATGTTTTCAGCCCTGCCCACGGCGTCGAGCTGTTATGTGCTGGCGGCCCGCATGGGCTTCAACGGGGCGTATGTGGCCGGCCTGGTCACGCTGTCCACCCTGCTGGGCATGGCGAGTTTGCCGTTTGCGCTGGGCATACTCCTCCATTGGTAGCTTAAAAGACTCACCAATAAAGCGCTAGCGGCCTATTTTGTTTGTTTTTCTGCCGACGTGAGCAGATCGATGCGCGCCTGCGCCTTCCGGGCCAGTTCGACGCAACTGCCAACCCAGCCACGCCAGCAAGGGCCGTGTCCAGCCCTGGTCTGACGCAGCCAACACACCGGCTGCCACCACCGCCGGGCTCCCATGGCCCGCCTGCACCAGCACTGCCGCCGCGACCAGACGCGACAAGGCATCGCCCTGGGGCAGCCAGCCCAGCGGATCGGCACCGGGCGCAGGCGACAGCAGTGCACGCGCCACCGCTTGCTGGGCTTCGGGCAAGGCTGGCACGTCACCCGGCAACAGCTGCCCGGCCAGGTAGCGCTGGTAAGCCTGCTGGGGCAAACCCATGTCGGCCTGCAAGGGCGCCACGGCGGCACACGGGCCCAGCACCAGCGATGCAAGCTGTGCAGCGCAGCGTGCCAGTTCCACACGCGCCACCGCGTCGGCGCGGGCGCTGCGGGTGGCCTCGTGCCGAGCGCGGGCAAATTCGGCATCGGCCACCCGGCTGCGGCCCTCCAAGTAGGCCACGGTGCCACGCTGGGTTGCATCGCGTGCGTTGATCTGCCAGTCGGGCACGGGCGGGGAGCTGCCGCACCCAGCCAACACGGCGACCGTGGTGGCACCCATGAACAGGCGCAGCAAACGATGGCTCATGGCAGCTTCACCTGCGGGTCTTGGGCAAAAGGCCATTTGCGCTGGATGTCGTTCACCATGCCGTCGAGCTTGCGCAGGCTGGCCTCCACGTCGGCGCGCAGCACATTCAGGTCAGTGCTGGCCTCGCGGGCGTTGCCCGCCACGGCCTGTGCATCTACCAGCAAGGCGTCCACTTTTTTCAGGGTCTGGCGGGCCTCGGCAGCGGCACCGGACAGCTCGCGGGTCAGGCGCTGGGCGTCGGTGGTCAGGCCCTGTGGGCCAAACACCTGTGTGTTGGCGCTGGCCAGCAGGCCATCGGTGCGCTGCGCCACACCGTCGAGCCGGGCCAGCAGGGTTTGCGTGCGGTCAAGCGTGGCCAGCACCTTGCGCACGTTGGCTTCGTTGCCCAGCAGCACACCCAAGGCACCGTGCGGGCCTTGGAGTTGGGCGGTGCCCGTGGCCACGTTGCCCAGTGTCTGGGCAAGCGCAGCGTCGGGCGCGGTGAGCTGGTTCAGGTTGCCCAGCAGGCTGCGCACCGCGTCCATCAGTGCGGGCAGCTCGGCCAGGGCGTCGCCTTTGAGCAGGCTGCGCTCGGCACCGTCGGGCAGTGGCGGGTCGCTCAGCACACCGCTGAAGGCGCGCAATTTGGTGCTGCCCACCAAGCTGCGCTCCAGGGTGAACACGCTGCTGGTGCGCAGCCATTTGGCATCTTTGCGGGGCACGTCGATCAGCAACCGGGCCAGCCCGTCGGGGCCCAACTCGATGCGCTGCACGCGGCCCACCGGAAAACCCGCAAAACTGATGTCCATGCCCACGGTCACGCCTTCGGCATCGTCGGCCAGCAACACCAGGCGCTGCGAAGCCTCGAACACACCACGGGCGTACATCACATAAGCAGCCGAACCCAACACCAGTGCCAGCAACAACACGAGCAGGCCCATGGCACGGCGCTGCACGCCAGGTGGCACGGGCACGGGTGGGGTGGCGGGGTCAGGCTGGGTCATGTGGAGTGAGATGGGTCGAATCAATAATAGTTGCCCAGGAGCGAAGCCACCTCTACCACCAGCAACACGGCGGTCATGCGCACCAGGCCCACCAGTTCCACCGCCGTGCCGGCCGCGCCGGGCGGCGGTCGCACCGCCCCGCCCACCGACACCAGCGGCACAGCGCCCACAGCCAGCGCACAGGCCAGCGTTTTGAGCATAAACACCAGCGTGACGGCGGGGCTGAACACCCGGCCCACCATGCGGGTGTAGCCGTCCAGCCCCCAGGGCGACAGGCCGTGCACCACCAGATACGCCAGCACCAGGGCCAGCACGCCGCTCAGGGCCACCAGCAGCAACACGGCAAACATGCCCGCCAGGGCGCGGGGCATCACCTCGTCGGCCAGCCACTCGGCGGGTGCCAGTGCGGGCTGGCCAGGCCGGGCCTGCAAACGCCGCAGGTCAGATGCCAGCGGCAGGGTGCAGCGCAGCGCCACAAACAGCGCGGCCGACAGTGGCAGCAGCTCCAGCACCAGCACGCGCACCACCATCTCCAGCGCAAACTGCGACAGGCCGTAGCTTTGCGCCGTGACCACCACGATGCGGATCAGCACCAAGCCGGCCAGCGCCGCCAACACCGTGAACCAGGGCAGTTGCGGCAAGGTGGCGTGCACCACGTGCTGCGCAATGCGGGCGCGCCGCGCGGCAGTGTGGGTGGCGGGGGTGACGGCCAACGCCAGCAGCAGCGCGGTGTCGCGCGTCACCTGGGCGGCGTTGTGCACGCGGCGCATCGCGGCCTGCGCCCAGCGCTGCGAAAAAGAAGGTGTCACACCGGTCATGTCTGTAAAGCCCAGTTCACGTGTTCGCGCACCACCGCGCTGGGGTGGTCGGCACGTTCGGCCAGTGCCTTGGTGAGCGCTTCGCGATCGGCAGGGGTGCCATCGGCGGCGTGCAAGGCGTTGCCAGCGGCGGTGGCCACGTTGCGCAACCAGCGTTCGTGGCCGATGTCGGTGCGGCGCAAAAACTCGGGCTCGCTCCAGCGCAGCAGCGCGGCCAGGGGTTGGGCATTGAGGCCTGCGCGCTCGTCAAAGTCTGGCAACGGGGTGCGTTGGGCGTATTTGTTCCACGGGCACACCAGCTGGCAGTCGTCACAGCCGTAAATGCGGTTACCCATGGCGCGTCGGAATTCCAACGGAATGGGGCCATCGTGTTCGATGGTCAGGTACGAAATGCAGCGCCGCGCGTCCAGCCGATAAGGCGCCACGATGGCCTGCGTAGGGCAAGCCACCATGCAGGCCGAACACTCCCCGCAGTGGGCCTGCACAGGCAGTGTGGGCGGCAGGGCCAGGTCCACATAGATTTCGCCCAGAAAAAACAGCGAGCCACCCTCGCGGTTGAGCACCAGTGTGTGTTTGCCACGCCAACCCTGGCCGCTGCGGGTGGCCAGCTCGGCCTCCAGCACAGGGGCCGAGTCGGTGAACACGCGGCGGCCAAAGGGGCCCACATCGGCAGCCAGCCGGTCGGCCAGTTGCTGCAGGCGCTGGCGCAGCACCTTGTGGTAATCACGGCCCCGGGCGTAGATCGACACAATGCCCTGCTGAGTTTGCCCCGGGCGGGCCAGCTCGGTGTCGCGCCAGCCCTCGGGCGTGGCCCGCGGCAGGTAGTCCATGCGGGCGGTGATGACGCTCACCGTGCCCGGCACCAGTTCGGCCGGGCGGGCACGCTTGAGGCCGTGGTGCGCCATGTAGCCCATGGTGCCGTGAAACCCTTTTTCCAGCCACGCCAGCAGACCGGGCTCGGCGCTGGAGAGGTCCACGCCCGCCACCCCGATGTGGGAAAACCCGAGCTCTCGCCCCCAAGCTTGGGCACGGGTTACGATTTGAGCAGCATGGTCCAGCACATCCCCATTGTAGAAACCGCCCCGAGTCCTGCGTTGGCCACGTTGCAACTGCGCTGGGCCACCGAGGACGACACACAGGCGTTTGCGCAGCGCCTGGCCTCGCTGGACGGGGTGCGCAACGCCGTGGTCGAACTGGACGGCGATCTGGGGGCGGGCAAAACCACCTTTGTGCGCCACCTGCTGCGTGCGCTGGGGGTCAGCGGTCGCATCAAGAGCCCCACCTATGCGGTGGTAGAACCCCATCAGGTGCCAGCCACCGCGCAGGCTGTTGGCCTGTCGATCTGGCATTTCGATTTTTACCGCTTCACCGACCCGCGCGAGTGGGAAGACGCCGGCTTTCGAGACCTGTTTGCCAGCCCGGGCCTCAAATTGCTGGAGTGGGCAGACCACGCCCGCGCGGTGTTGCCCACGCCCGACCTCACATTGGCGCTGCAAACCCAGGCAGATGACAGCCGTGCCGTCACGCTGTCCGCAGGCACTCCCCATGGCCAACTGTTGCTGCAGGGGCTGACCGCATGAACGGCGTGCCCCGCCCCACCCGCCGAGGCATGCTGCTGCGCGGCCTGGGTGCCGTGGTGGCGCTGGCGACCCATGGGCTGGCGTGGGGCGCGCGCATCGTGGGCGTGCGGCTGTGGCCTGCGCCCGACTACACGCGGCTGACCATCGAGTCCGACACCGAGCTCAAGGCGCGCCACCACCTGGTGCCCGGCCCGCCCCGGCTGGCGGTGGACATCGAGGGCATGAACCTCATTCCTGCCCTGCGCGAACTGGTGGCCCAGGTGCGCAGCGACGACCCCAACATCAGCGGCATGCGTGTGGGCCAGTTCGCGCCCGGCGTGGTGCGCCTCGTGGTGGACCTGAAAAAGCCTTTTCTGCCCCAAATGTTCAGCTTGCCCCCGGTGGCGGCGTACCAAAACCGGCTGGTGATCGACCTCTACCCCACCGACCCGCCAGACCCTTTGGCAGAACTGATCGCGCAGCGCATGGCAGAAACCCCTGCCGACACAGGCCGTGCCGCCGCCACGGCAGCACCAGACACGCCCAAGGCACCACTCACCGCTGCGGATCCGCTGGGGGACCTGATTGCCCAGCGCCTGCCCAACCCTGCAGCCCATGCCGCCCAAACACCGAAAACAATAGCTGACACAACAATAAAATCAAGCACTGGAGATCAAAAAGACTCTCAAAAATCAGCCCCAGCGGTGACCGACCGTCTCATCATCGTGGCGCTTGACCCGGGCCACGGCGGCGAAGACCCGGGTGCCATCGGCCCCGGCGGCACCCGCGAAAAAGACGTGGTGCTGAAAATGGCCCACCTGCTGCGCGACCGCATCAACGGCTCGGAAGTCAACGGCAGCCCCATGCGTGCCTACCTCACACGCGACGCCGATTTCTTCGTGCCGCTGCATGTGCGCGTGGACAAGGCCCGCCGCGTCAAGGCCGACCTGATGATCAGCATCCACGCCGATGCTTTTTTCACACCCAACCCGCAGGGGGCCAGTGTGTTTGCCCTCAGCACCCAGGGGGCCAGCAGCGCAGCCGCCCGTTGGATGGCGCAAAAAGAAAACGCAGCTGACGTGGTGGGCGGCCTGAACGTGAAAGCCGCCGATCCCACCGTGCAACGCGCCCTGCTCCACATGAGCACCACCGCACAAATCAATGACAGCCTCAAACTGGGCACCTCCATGCTGAGCGAAATGGGCCGCGTGGGCAAGCTGCACAAACCACGGGTGGAACAGGCCGGCTTTGCTGTGCTGCGCGCGCCAGACATTCCCAGCGTGCTGGTGGAGACTGCCTTCATCAGCAACCCCAGTGAAGAAGCCAAGCTGAACGACCCCGCGTACCAGAATCAACTGGCAGATGCGCTGATGCGTGGCATCCTGCGCTACTTCCAACAAAACCCACCGCTGGCGCGCAACCGCTCGGTATGACACCCCCCATATGCACACGCCAGCCTCCCCCTTGAAAGACAACCCCTGATGCGCCCTGCAGACCTGTTGCTCGCGCTGGTGGTGGTGATGGCCTGGGGTGTGAACTTTGCGGTGGTGAAGATCGGCGTCACACACGTACCGCCGCTGCTGCTGGGTGCGCTGCGCTTCATGCTGGCGGCGTTTCCTGCGCTGCTGTTTGTGCCCCGCCCCAAGCTGCCACTGAGGTTGTATCTGGCATACGGGCTGACCGCATCGGTGGGCCAGTTTGCATTCCTGTTCACCGCCGTTCACCTGGGCATGCCCACGGGACTGGCCTCGCTGGTGCTGCAGTCGCAGGCGTTTTTCACGCTGGTGCTGGCGGCGGTCTTCCTGAAAGAGCACTGGGGGGCCCACCAGTTGGGCGGGCTGGCACTGGCCGGGTGTGGGCTGGCACTCATCGGCTCGGCCCACGGCGCGCACATGCCGCTGCTGGGCTTTGGCCTCACGCTGGCGGCAGCGCTGAGCTGGGCCAGCAGCAACATCGTCACCCGGGTCATCAGTGCGCGTGGGCCCATCAACCAACTGGGGCTGGTGGTGTGGGGCAGTCTGGTTCCACCCATCCCGTTTTTGCTGATGTCGGCCTGGCTGGAAGGCCCTGAAGCCATGGGCGCTGCACTGAAGGCCTTTGATTGGGAGGCCATGGCCGCCCTGGCTTACCTGGCCGGTGTGGCCACCTTGTTTGGCTACACGGTGTGGACCCGCCTGCTGACGCGCTACCCCGCCAACCAGGTGGCGCCGTTCAGCCTGCTGGTGCCCGTGGTGGGCCTGACCACCGGTTGGCTGGTGTACGGCGAAGCCATGCAGCCCGTGCACTTTGCCGGTGCCGCCTTGCTGATGCTGGGCCTGGCGGTCAATGTGTGGGGCGGGCGGTGGCTGGCACGGTGGCGCAATGGCTGATACAACAGAACACCGGTTTCATTGTTACCATCGGAGATATCGATTTTTCAACTGGTTCCTTCATCCGAGCACAACGTGAAACCCCCAGCCGCCACCACCAAGCCTTACCTCACACCTACCGAAGTAGCAGAGTGGATGATGGTGTCGCCCATCACCGTGCGGGGCTGGGCGCAAAAAGGGCTCCTGAAGGCAGAGATCACCCCCGGTGGTCACCGACGATTTCGGCAGGAAGAGGTGGAGCGGTTTGCCCGCCTGTGGAATCCGGCTGGCAACCAGGGCCCGTTGCGCATCCTCATCGTTGACGATGACACGGGTGTCACCGGTTTTTTGAAAGAGCTATTGAGCGACGAAGAATTCAGCACCGTTGTGGAAACGGCCCGCGACGGCTTTGAAGCTGGGCTGAAAGTGCACAGTTTTTTGCCCGATGTGGTGCTGCTCGACCTCATGATGCCGGGCCTCAATGGCCCCGAGGTGTGCAGCCAGATCCGCCAAATGCCTGGACACGCCAACTTGCGCGTCATCGGCATGACGGGTCACCTCAGCCCCGAGAGTGAGCGCGAGATGCTGGAAGCGGGTGCCGAGTGTTGCCTGTCCAAGCCGCTGGACGTGCCGCGTTTGCTGGCGCTCCTGGGATTGGCAGCCTGAACTCGCGTTTCCAGTCGGGCCGCTGCGTGAACACCGCCACCCTGAAAGCCTTGATCTGGTCCGACTGGCGGCACAGCGGACCGCACGGCCACATGGTCGCACTGGTGGCGGCGATGGGCATCGTGACGCTGGGGGCCATGGCTCTCCCGCTAGGCAACTGGGTCATTCCCCGCGTGCACTACTTGCCGCTGCACACGTTGATGGAGCTCGCCTCGGTATTCGTGGCGTTTCTGGTGTTTGCAACGGTATGGCACACACCCGACAAAACGGTACCTGGCTCGCTGGCCTTGCTCACCTTGGCCCTGGCCACCGCAGGCTGTCTGGATCTGCTGCACACCCTGTCTTTTCGGGACATGCCAGCCTTCATCACGCCATCGTCATCTCAGAAAAGCATTGCCTTCTGGCTCGTGGCTCGTGGCCTGGTAGCCCTGACCCTCTTGATATTCAGCTTCTGGCCAGACCAGCCGCCGCTGCAAACCGCCCAGCGCCGCACCTGGCTGCTTGCCAGCGGTTTTTTCACAGTGGTGGTGGCTTGGATCGTCATCGCACACGAACACTCACTCCCAACACTCTTTGTGGCGGGCAGCGGGCTCACACCGGCCAAAGTGGGTGCAGAGCGGATCATCACCGCCGTGTTGGTGCTGGCCACTTGGCGACTGTGGCGCTTGTCGCGAGCAGCCACGCAGACGGCTGCACGTGGATCAGGTCCCATGCTCTTCGGGGCCGCAGGCCTGCTGACCTGTTGCGAGGTCTTTCTGACCCAGTACGCCCTGAGCAACGACCTGCAAAACATGCTGGGCCACCTGTTCAAAGTGGCGGCCTACGGGCTGGTGTACTGGGGGCTGCTCGTGGTGACTGTCCGCCGCCCGCATGAAACCCTGGCGGCACAAACCCAAAGCTTGCAAACCGCCAACGCCACGCTGCGCACACAGGCACTGGCACTTGAAACGACTGCCACACCCGTCGTGGTGGGCGATGCCTTGGGGAACGTGCTGTGGAGAAACCGTGCATCGCTGGCATTTTTGCCACCTGACACACAAGCAGTGCATGGCAGCATGAGCCTTTTCGCTGAACCCTTGACACCTGATCCGCAACTCGCCGAAGCGATGTGGTGGACCCTACGCACGGGCCAACCTTGGACGGGCCTGGTGCCCATCAGATGTCCCAGCGGACAAAAGCTGCTGATGCGACGTGTGGTCACACCCATGCTTGACACCAACGGGTCTTTGCAAGGTTTTGTATCGGTTTCGGAAGATGTCACGCAAAGCATCCTGTCACAGCAACGGTATGCCCGGATGCTGGAAACCGCGCTTGACGGTTTCTGCGTCGTAGGCCCCGGCGGACGGCTACTTGAGGTGAACGCGGCACTGGCTGCCATGTCAGGCTACACCCAAGATGAACTGCGCGCACTGAGCGTGCGCGATCTGGAAGTCGACACCAGTGACACAGAGTTTCACGCGCGCGTTGCCCAACTGCGTACGACTGGCCGTGCGATGGTGACCACACGCCACCGCCACAAAAGCGGACACGACTACCCGGTGGAAATATCGCTCACCTGCGACCCAGACACGCAAAATTTCTATGCGTTCGTGCGCGACATTTCCGAGCGCCAAAACGCCGAGGTGTCTCAGCGCGGCCTGGAGCGGCAGCTACAACACGCCCAGAAAGTACAGGCCCTGGGCCAGCTGACCGGCGGCATTGCCCACGACTTCAACAACATACTGGCTTCCGTCCATGGCTACGGCAACCTGGCACTGAACCGACTGGTGACAGACAAAGAAAGCAAACTGGCCCGCTACCTGAAAGAAATTGTGGGTGCCAGTGAGCGCGGCCGGGAACTGGTGACCAAGCTCCTCACCTTCGCCCGCGCACAGGCCGACGGCGAGGCTCCTGTGATCGACCCCGCCGTCACCATGAAAGAGGTGGTCGCCATGCTGCGCCCTTCCATCCCCCACGGCATCAAGCTGACCAACCGCACCAGTGAAGCCGGTCAGGTGCGCATAAACCCGGGCGAATTGAACCAGGTGCTGGTCAACCTGGTCATCAACGCGCGCGATGCCATCGAGGGGCGGGGCACCATCGACATTCACCTGCACCGGCTGGCAAACGAGCACGGTATTTGTGCCGCCAGCCATATGCCGTTTGCAGGCGAGTTCATGGCGTTGGATGTGACCGACAGCGGCAGCGGCATTCCCCAGTCAGCCGTAGCCCACCTGTTTGAACCTTTCTTCACCACGAAAGGTGTCGGCCAAGGCACAGGGCTGGGCTTGCCGATGGTGCATGGCATTGTGCGCAGGGCCCGCGGGTTTATTACCGTCCACTCAGACCCGGGATCGGGCTCGCGTTTTCGCTTGCTGTTTCCCTTCGTGAACGCCGCCCCTGATCCATCCCCCATCAGAGTCCTGCCGCCCGCCATTGGGCACAGCGGCACCGGCCAGTGGGTGTGGGTGCTCGACGATCAGCCTGCCGTGGGCCGATTCCTGGCCGAGTGGTTGGCGGGTGAGGGCTACCGGGTGCAAACCTTTGACACACCGCAGCGCCTGCTGGATGCGCTGGAGTCTCCCGGGGCAGAGCTGCACGCATTGGTCACTGATCAAAGCATGCCTGAAATGACAGGCCTGGAATTGGCAGCCCAACTGCAAAAACAAAGACCCGGGCTGCCTGTTTTCCTGTACACCGGTGTGGCGGACACCATCGATCCCGCCTTGGTCCGCGCCAATGGTGTCAGGCAGGTTTTTGCAAAGCCCGTGGACACCGATGCATTGGGCCGGGCTTTGTCCCTGGCCCTGGCCCAGAACGCCGGCATGCAGCAGCTGATAACCGATCAGAAAACTTAAATCGATCAAATCGATTGACTCGGTTTTTTCGCTGAGTTAAGCTCGTGAGCAGACGTACTGGCCCCCAGGTTGCTCATGCCCCATTTGCCCGAGTTATTCCTCACGCCCGCCATGAGCATGGGGCAAGTGCGTGCTCGTACGGCGTCGATATGCGGGCTGTCGGTCATGGTGATGACGCTGGCTGCGCTTCAATCCCCCGATCAATTGTTTGCCCACCGCGCGGGAGATTGGCCCGCCTTTCACCTGCTGCTGGAGTTGGTTTCGGTGCTGGTGTCTTTGATGGTGGTGTCGCTGGCCTGGCACAACCAGGACCCCGAGCATGCTCACTTGGTCAAAGCGCTGGTGTTTGGCTTCACCGTGGTGGCTGGCACAGACGTGATGCACGCGCTGGCCTACGAAGGCATGCCCTCGCTGATCAGCGAGGCCAGCACACCCAAAGCCATTTTTCTGTGGCTGGCTGGGCGCAGCTTTGAGGTACTTACCTTGTGGCTGGTGGCCGCACGAGTTCCCCTGCCCGGCACCAAGGCCCTTTGGCTGGGCCTGGGAGCAGGATGCGTGGTCGCACTCTTGCTGCTGAGCAGTCACGCCCTTGCTGCTTTCCCCATCACGTTTGTGGGAGGTCAAGGCTTGACGCCATTCAAAGTCCGTGCAGAGGTGGCGCTGTCCTCAGCCCACGTTCTGGCGGCCGCATGGCTGTTTTGGCAAGGGCTTCAATTCTCCGGAAACGTCAACCTGCTGCGACTGGGCAGCGCGTATTTCGTGATGGGCGTCGGAGAGCTCGCGTTCATTGGGTATGAATCGCCCTCCGATTTCATGAACGTATTTGGGCACCTGTACAAAATTTCTGCCTTCTGGCTGATTTACCGGGTGACCTTCCAGATCACCGTAGAGCAACCGTATTCAACGCTGCACACCTCTGCCCGGCGCATTCGCGAGCAAAAGCAAGAGCTCGACACCGTGCTGAACAACGTACCAGTGGGCGTGTCCCATCTGGATACAGAACTGCGCTTCCTGTACGTCAACCCCGTGCAAGCCGCCAGCCTGGGCCGCTCGGTACAGGACATCGTGGGTGAACGCTTCGACGCTGTTCTGCCCCCCGAGGTGCTGGAAACAGTGCGCCCTGCCCTGTTGCAGGCTTTGAGTGGGCAGCCCATTTCCGTGCATTTGAGACACACCAGCCCACAGAGCATACCCATGTCATCTGAGGCCCGCATGGTGCCTCAGCGCTCGGCGCAAGGCAACGTGATTGGGGTGATGGTCATCTTCGACGACACAACTGAGCGCGAACGCATTCACCAGAAGCTGTTGGAGTCGGTACGCGAAATTTCGGAGCTGACGGCTGCACTTGACGCCCACGCCATCGTGGCCGTGACCGACGCGCAGGGGGTCATCACACGGGTGAACGACAAGTTCTGCGCCATTTCCAAATACCCGCGCAGCGAATTGCTCGGACAAACGCACCGGATCCTCCATTCCGGATACCACCCACAGGCGTTTTTCGACACCCTGTGGCGCACCATTTCCAGAGGTCAAATCTGGAACAGCGAAATCTGCAACCGGGCCAAAGACGGCTCGTTGTTCTGGGTGTACACCACCATCGTGCCTTTTGTGGGGTCCGACGGCCTGCCCTTGCAATACATCGCTATCAGGGCCGACATCACCGAACGCAAGAAGGCAGAGGAAGAGGCTCAGCGCATGGCGTTTTTCGACGTGCTGACTGGCCTGCCCAACCGCCGCCTGATGGCCGAGCGCCTGAACCAGGCGCTGCTGGCCTCTGGCCGCAGCGGCGAGTTCGGCGCCCTGGTGATGTTGGACCTGGACCACTTCAAAGAGGTCAACGACTCCTTGGGCCACTACCAGGGCGACGAACTGCTGCGCCAGGTGTCACTGCGGCTGCAACACTGCGTCCGACAGACCGATACCGTTGCCCGCTTTGGCGGAGACGAGTTTGTGCTGGTGCTTGGCGACCTGGGTGACGACCTGGCACAAGCCACAGCGCGTGCGGGCGACATGGGCGAAAAAGTCCGCGAAGCAATGGCCATGCGCTACCACTTCAACGGCCTTCAACTGGACGAAACCGCCAGCGTTGGGGTGGTGATGTTTCTCAGTTCCGCCATGCCTGTCGATGAACTGCTGAAACAAGCTGACATGGCACTCTATAGCGCCAAGGCCGCCGGGCGCAACCGCGTGGCGTTTTTTGACCCCGCCTTGCAAGACGAGGTCAACACCCGTGCGGTACTGCTGCGCGAACTGCGCGAGGCACAAGACCGTCAGGCATTCGCCCTTCACTACCAGCCCGTGGTCACTGCCGGTGGTGGGGTACTGGGTGTAGAGGCTCTGTTGCGCTGGACGCACCACACCAAAGGCCCGATATCCCCGGCCCAGTTCATTCCACTGGCGGAACAGACGAGTCTGATTCTTCCCATTGGCAAATGGGTGCTGCAAACGGCCTGCGAGCAGCTGGCGGCCTGGGCAACACACCCCACGCGGCAGAAATGGTCGATGGCCGTGAACGTGAGCGCCCGGCAGTTCAAAGACGCAGGCTTTGTTCAGCACGTCACGCAAACTCTGGCTGACACAGGTGCCAACGCCAACCTGCTGCGCCTGGAGCTGACCGAAAGCATGCTTCACAGCGACATTCCCGAAACCATCGACAAGATGACCCGACTGCGGGCACTGGGTGTGCGCTTCTCGCTGGACGACTTTGGCACTGGCTACTCGTCACTGAGTTACCTCAAGCGTTTGCCGCTGGACCAATTGAAGATTGACCAATCGTTTGTGCGCGATGTGCTCACCGACCCGAACGATGCTGCCATTGCTTCCACCATCCTGTCGCTGGCTGAGAGCCTCGGCCTGAACGTGGTGGCCGAGGGCGTGGAAACCGCAGAACAACTGCTGTTTCTGCTGGGCCAAGGCTGCGCCTCATTTCAGGGCTACCTGTTTGGCCGCCCAGTTCCCGCCGATCAATTACCCGACCACTGAAACCCGAAAGGCCCGCCATGCGCAACAACCAACCTGTCACACAGCGGGAGTACGACTACCCCGCTGACCTGATGCTGGTTTCCAACACCAACACCAAAGGCGAAATCATTCACTGCAACCGGGCGTTTGTGGAGGCCAGCGGGTTCGAGTACGACGAACTCATCGGCCAGCCACACAACATCATTCGCCACCCCGACATGCCATCCGAAGCCTACCGCGACATGTGGCGCACCATCGGCAACGGCCTGCCCTGGACCGGACTGGTCAAAAACCGCCGCAAAAACGGCGACCACTACTGGGTGGTCGCCAACGCCACCCCCATCATGGACAACGGCAAGCCCGTGGGCTATCTGTCGGTGCGCACCAAGCCCAGCCGTGCACAGGTGCAATCCGCTGAGGCGCTGTATGCCAAGCTGAATTCTGGCCACAGTGGACTGTCGCTGAGCCGGGGTCAGGTGGTGCGCGCAGGCCCCTTGGCCTGGCTCGACAAATGGGGCCGCAGCAGTGGCGATACCCGGCTGGGGTTACTGCTGCTGGCCATGATCGTGGCCAGCCTGGGCCCCAGCGTGCTGGGCGTGGATGCTCAGACCGCTTTCATCACTGAGACCTTGGGCATGCTGCTTGGCTCTGCGCTCATCATGTGGTGGTTTCGTGCCAGCGTGTCGGCCCCACTCAAAACGGCCGAGCGCTTTGCCCGTGACGTGGCCGCTTGCAATCTGAGCACACAAGTCGACGCTTCGGCTCCCGAGCCAGCCGGCAGCCTGCTGCGCAACCTGTCGCAAATCCAGGTCAACCTCAAGGCCATCATTGGTGACGTGCGCTCCGAGGTGAGCGGGTTTGGCCAGGCGGCGCAGGAGATTGCAGCGGCGAGCCAAGACCTGTCTGCACGCACCGAAACACAAGCCAGCAACCTGGAGGAAACTGCGGCGTCAATGGAAGAGTTGGCCGCCACGGTGCGCACCACCTCGGACAACGCCAACGCGATGGCCGACCAGACCCAGCGCAGCGCCCACATCGCAGTCAACGGGCAAACCGCCATTCACACCGTGGGCGAGGCCATGAAGGGCATTGAGAGCTCGTCCAAAAAGATGAGCGAAATCATCAGCGTGATCGAAGGCATCGCGTTCCAAACCAACATCCTGGCGCTGAACGCGGCCGTGGAAGCGGCCCGTGCCGGGGAACAAGGCAGAGGCTTTGCGGTGGTGGCAGGTGAGGTACGCAACCTGGCCCAGCGCAGCGGTGCGGCCGCCAAAGAAATCAAGGACCTGATCCAGAACTCGGTCAATCAGGTCATCAACGCGGTGGGGCAGATGAGCCAGGCCAGCGGCACCATTGACGATGTGGTGACCGAGATCAACGCCACACACACGGTGGTGGAAGAAATCCGCCACGCCACGCGTGAGCAGTCCGAGGGGCTGATGCAAATCAACAATGCCATCGTTCAGCTCGACACCGTGACGCAGCAAAACGCTGCCATGGTGGAGCAGGCCAGCGCAGCGGCTGACAACCTCAGCACGGGGTCTGAGGGGCTCAAACGATCGGTGGCGGTGTTCAGGTTGTGAATCGGCAAGGTCGTTTGGAGCGACTCAGCCTTGACTCAATCCTTCAGAACACTCCACACCAAGGCCACGCCCGCAGCCAGCAAGTCGCCGGTGGTCACCTGCGAAGCGTCTGTGCCGAGGCCCGTGAAGGCACCTGTCTGGCGCTCGCGGCGTGCTGCACTGCGATCGCGCTCCAGCGCCACCAGTGCGTCTCCGATGTCGCCCACAGACGGTTGCGTGGCCCCGGTCTTGGCTTTGGCACTGGCCTGCGCGTAACCCTCCAGCGCACGCACCACGGCCTGCGGGTCTATGAGTGAAAACGCGGCCTTGCAATAGGGGCACGCATGGTCTTTGCGGATATCCACTGGCGCACCACAACTGGTGCAGTTGATGGCCCCCACCCGCTCGGCCACATCGTCTATTTCAGGGCGTGTCATGTGGCGCACAAAGCCTTTTTCCACCATGAACGATGAAAACGTGCTGAACCGCCCGTGTTGGCCGGCGCACCGGTAGGTGATGTAGCGGCCACTGCGCACCAGATCAAACCCCTTGTCCAGCGGCTTGACACAGCGCGGACAGGCCAGTTTGGAAGAGAGTGGCTGGTGCTGCTCGGCCCGGTGCTCGTGCAGCAGGCGAAACAGCTCCACCACTGCGTCGGGCGTGAGCTTGAGGTTTTCGTAGCGGTCAAACCACATACCCTGGCAGGGGTAACAAATGTCCAGTTCGAGTGACTGGCCCTGGTTGCTGGTGAAGCGGTGGGCCTCCATGGGCTGGCGGCACGAGGGGCAGGCGGATGAAAGGGCCATGGCACTGATGGGTGTTGCTGGGGTGAAGCGCGTGACAGCCATGC
>JAIFMP010000088.1 GCA_020048405.1 Hydrogenophaga sp. | reverse complement strand
TTGTGTTCGACAGCTTTGAGAACGTGCCGGGCGGCACCACGGGCTGGCTGCTGCGCCTGACAGTTGACAAACAGGGTGTGCGCCAGTGGGACACCCTGACCGCCGAGATGGACCTCGCCGGCACACCCTACCCGGTGCGGGGGGCAATGTCACCCTGCGGCGTGCGCGAAGGGCGTGGCAGGCACGCCCCTGTCACGCTGGCCAGATGCGCCAACCCCTGATTTCCTGCCGAATCAGCCCCCCAGCACCCGCTGCAGCACCCACGCTGCCTCGTCGGTGAACAGACCCTGCGCCACGGCCTCGCGCACCCGGGCCGGTGCCCAGCAACCTCGCCGTCCTGATTGACCGGCTCAAGCCCCAGTGGGACTAGGGCGGTGTACCAGTGGGTGTCTTCCACCAGCAAGCCAGCTCCGCCCCCGTCGGGCACGGGGCGCGTGGCTGTGAAGTGGCCGTGGTGAATCACGTTGCTCAGCGCGGCCAGGTGCAGGCCCGCTTCTTCCCAGGTTTCGCGCTCCAGCGTCTCGGCCACGGTTTCGTTGCCGGCCACTGTGCCCCCCATCAGGGTGTCCCACAGGCCAGGGTCGTTGGGCTTCGCCAGGCTGCGCTGCTGCACCAACACCGCGCCATCGGGCCGCAAGCCCACCAGGTTCACGGCCTGGGTGCGCAGGCCCAGCACGCGCACCACGCCCCGTTCCACCAGGCCCAGCGTTTGGCCTGACCCGTCGGCCACCGGCAGCAACTCATCTCGCCAGGGGCCACTGCGGCCACAGGCGCGCAGGGCATGGGCCAACCGCGCCATGTGCATGGTGAAATCACCGGTTGAAAATGGCTCCAGCGCATACCCAGGTTGGTTGTGTTGCTGTATTTTTTGCAAGCAGCAAGCGGGAACTGCAGTGCTCTGGGCACACAGAGCCTCGGCCACATCTGCCGCAACAGAGCCCACCACCAACCCGCCCCACAACAGGGGCAGGCGATGACCGTGCGCAGGGGCTTTGTTGGGCATCACGTCAGTTGGACGCCGATGCCACCTTCTTGAGGTGGGTGTACAGCTGGTCTTTGAGAACGAGTTTTTCTTTTTTCAGGTTCTCAATTTCCAACGGAGTGCCAGGCACCGTGTGCGACTCCATGTTGCTGATGAGCTGGTCGAGCTCGTTGTGTTTGTCGAACAACCGCGTGAAGTGGGCGTCGTGGCCTTTGAGTTGGGAAATGACGTCGCGAAACTCTGGAAACATGTGAAATCCTTGTGAAAAACGCGGTGCACCGAAAAGGCACACACACTTGCTGGTGTACCCCAAATCGGTCAGTCAAGTGTTGACGCAATCGGGGTTGACGACCTGTGGGCAGCCGCAAAAGGCTCTGCGCTGCACAACTCGTCAGCTGTCGGGGTCTTCGCGGCAGGTGTAACCGCTGCTGGCCAACCACTGCACCAATGCGCTGTCTGACAAGGGGCGGGCCACCACAAAACCCTGCACCCGGGTAATGCCCAGACGCACCAGCGTTTCGACCTGGGTCTGCGACTCCACACCCTCGGCAATCATGCCGAGGTCAAGCTCGCGGGCGAGGTCGGTCACGGTGCGAACCATCACCTCGTCGCCCTTGTCCAGCAGCAGCACAAAACTGCGGTCCACCTTGAGCGTGTGGAATGGCAGGCTGCGCAAACGGTAGAGCGATGAATGCCCCGTTCCGAAGTCGTCAAGGAAAAACACGAAGCCCAGGCCCTTGAGTGTGTGCATGGTTTGCACCAGCGACTCGGGCGACGTTTCCAGCAGGCCCTCGGTCACTTCGAGGCGAATAGCCGATGACGGCAGGCCGTGCGAGAACACCACGCGAGGCACATCCTCCGCCAGGTTGAATTCCTGAAACTGTCGCAGCGACAGGTTGACACTGCAAGGCACATACATGCCTTGACGGCGCAAACGCGCCACCATCGCACAGCTGCGCTCCAGCACCTGCATGCCCAGGCGCCCGATCAAGCCCGCTTCCTCCGCAATGGGTATGAACTCGGTGGGCGACACGGCCTCGCCATCCAGCGACCAGCGGGCCAGGGCCTCCATGCCCACCACCTGCCTGCTCACCACATCGACCACAGGCTGGAAAACCACCTGTATGCCGTTGGCGGACACCGCGCGGCGCAAGGCCTGCTCCAGCCGGTTGCGCCGCTGCGCTTCCACCTGCAAGCCCTCGTTGAACACCGCGCAGCCATCGCGACCGTTCTGCTTGGCCTGATACATGGCCAGATCGGCGTTGCGCATCAGTGCACCGACACCATCCACCCCATCGCAGAACGCCAGACCCACCGAGCCAGTGGTAGACACCTGCAACTCACCATGGGTAAGGGGTACCCGCATCTTTTCAAGCAGGCGCTCAGCGAACTCCACCGCCGCCTCGCGTTGTACGGCATGCAGCACCACGGCGAATTCATCGCCCCCGAGGCGGGCCACCGTGTCACCCTGCCGTAGCGTGGCACTGAGTTGTCGGCCCACATGGCACAACAGTGCGTCGCCCACGTCATGCCCGAAACCGTCGTTCACGACCTTGAAGTTGTCCAGGTCGATCAGCAGCAGGCATGACGTCCGGCTGCGGTGTTCGGCCTCGTGGTAGTGCAGTTCCGACAACAGGCGCTCCAGACCTTGCCGGTTGGGCAGTCCGGTGAGGCTGTCGTGTGTGGCGTTGTGCTCCACCTGCCAGTGCACTTGCTTCACCAGTTCATTGAGCGAGCGACCCAGGTTGTCAATTTCGTCTCTGCCTTTGGCGGGCCAGGACGTGGTCCAGTCGTGTGTGGCCCGATAACGGTCAGCCAGCTCGGAAAAATGGGTCAACCGGCGCACCACCAGCCAATGCACCCAAGCGCCCAGCGCCACCAGCGATGACAGAAAAACCATGACCACGGCCAGCACCATGAGCCAGGTCACTGCATTGCGCTCTTGCTGCAAGCCTGTGTCGTGAACCACCAACAGCGACGCCGGCCAGGGAGTCATCGGCGCCTGTGCCTGCCATCGTCCGCTGCCGAGGTGTGTCTGGGTGGTGGGCAGATCGCGTTGAGCCGACACCACAAATTCAACCCCGGTGACGGCTTTGAGCGATGAGCGGTAAGCCGCATCCAGAGGACGCACCAGCATCAGGCAACCGCGAGGCGGCGCATCCCCTGCGGTGTTGCGAACCGGGGTCATGGCCACGGCCAGCGGGGTGTCGTCGGCCCATACCAGTAGCTCTTTGCGCTGCACACATTCGCCACCGGCTGTCTGCAAGGGGGTCAGCACATCGTCCCAGATGGGCGGCAGGGCTGTGGACATCTCTGCGCCCTGCACCACCCGCACGCCGATGAGTTTGCCGGAATCACCCCACACCAAGGCTCCCTGGACACGCAAGTTGCGCAGGGATGACACCGTGAAGTTGTCGTCCAGGAACTGTCCTGACGGCGCGGCCATGAACCTGTAGAAGTCGTCCCACTGCCAACGTCTGGCTGTCCTGGAGAACGACGCTGTGCACGCGCCCGAGGGCATCGCGGGCGGCGGCGCGTTCAAAGGCGTCGAAGGAGCGCTGCAACACACTCTGGCTGAAAACCAGCACTACGACACTGGCCAAACCCAGCACCAGCGCGATGCGCAGCACCAGCTTGCGGCCAAGCCCGCCCGTGGGGGCTGGCACCGCTGCGCTGTCCAGGGGATGCGAACCGCCGACAGTGGCTTGGGTGGAACTGGGCCCCGCCGGAGTGGCGGGCTCGGGGTGTGTCATGTCGCCCAAAGTGTACCCATCGCCCCTGACAGGTCACAGCCCCTCAGGCAGGGGAGCCTGCCCGCACCTTTGGGCCGTGCGGCTTGCGGGTCTTGGAGCGACTCAGGGCAGCAAAATGGTGCAGCCTGTGGTCTGACGCGCCTCCAGGCTGCGGTGTGCGGCCTGCACGTCGGCTAGGGCAAAACGCTGGTCAATGCGGATGTTGACCGCCCCACTCAACACCACGGCAAACAGCTCGTCTGCCATGGCCTGGGTGCGCTCGCGGCTGGTGATGTGGCTGAACAGCGTTTGCCGGGTGACATACAGCGAGCCCTTGGGGCCCAACATGCCGGGCGCAAACGGCGGCACGGGGCCACTGGCGTTGCCAAAGCTGGCCATCAGGCCAAAGGGCTGCAGGCAGTCCAGGCTTTTGTCCCAGGTGTCTTTGCCCACGCCGTCGTACACCACCTTCACACCCTGGCCACCGGTGATGTCTTTCACCCGGGCAGCAAAGTCTTCGGTTTTGTAGTTGATAGCAAACTTCGCACCATGGGCAAGCGCCAAGGCACATTTTTCATCGGAACCGGCTGTGCCAATGAGTTGCAACCCCAAGGCCTTGGCCCACTGGCAGGCGATCAGGCCCACGCCACCTGCGGCGGCATGGAACAGCACAAAGTCGCCGACCTGCAAGCCGCCTTGGGTACTGGGCCGTCAGGCCCTTCAACATCATGGCGGCGCCGGTCTCAAAGCTGATGCCGTCGGGCAGCTTGCACACGTTCATGGCGGGCATGACACGGCGCTGGCTGTAGCTGCCGGGCGGGTTGGCGGCATACGCCACGCGGTCGCCCACGGCCAGGTGCGTCACCCCATCGCCCACCGCCTCCACCACGCCTGAGCCTTCCATGCCCAGTTGCAGGGGCATGGACAGGGGGTACAGGCCGCTGCGCTGGTACACATCGATGTAGTTCAGGCCAATGGCTTTGTGCGCAATGCGCACCTGGCCAGGGCCGGGTTCGCCCACGGGCACGGAAACAAGCGCCATTTGCTCGGCGCCGCCGGGTTGCTGAATCTGAATGGCCAGGGTGACTGAGGTCATGTGTGGTGTTCCTGAATGTGAAAACAGCGGCGTCCGCAGGGTCACCACCCTACATAGGCCAGTGTGACTTGCGCCATGTTGGCGCTGCGCTGCTGAGTGAGGGGGCTTTGCGCCGCACCACCAAGCAACGTGCCACGCCCGATACTGCCCGCCAATCGCCAATGGGGAGACAACGCACGCGACACCCCTATGCCCCACCCCCAGGACTCCAGCCCTGCGTCCGGCCGCCACGCGGGGCGTGCGGCAAGTGCTTGCTCAGGCGAAACGCCGTAAAAAGTCTGCATGGCTTGGGCATTGGCCCAGCTCAGGCCACTGTTCACGTTCATCGTCCAGCCGTCGGGCAGCGGGGTGGACCAAACCAGACCCAAGTTGGCGCGCATGCCCTGGCCGTGCAGCACGTCTTGTTGCACGCTGCCAGAGAACCGCCAGCCGGGGGAGAAGGTGTAACCCACCGAACCGCGAATGCCCAATGAAGACCGGATGTTGGGCATTCCACTGAGCATGGGGTCATCCCCGCTGCTGCGGCCATGGGTGAGCCGCGCGCCCACGCGCAAGCTCCAGCGTGCATCCTGGAACACGGTGGTGCTGATGCCACCGGCCAGATCCATGCCTGCGAGAGAGCGCGCGGACGATGAAGACACCATCCAACGCCCCACCCGCCCGGCCAGAACCGGCCTGAGGCTCAGTTTCCGCTCGGCACTGCCGCTGTACGCCGGTGTAGAAGCCAAGGTGGCACCCAGCACCCAGCGGTCTTCACGCCGGGACTCCCCTGGCGCAGGGGCAGCGGCCAAGACTGGGGCGATGCCCGCCAGGGGCGCGGTTTCCTGAGCCTGGGCGACCTGTCCCGCCAGCAACACAAAGGAAGCGGCAGACACCAGGAGCGAAGGGAGATGTGAGAGCTTGTTCGTCATTGAGTTCAGTATGCCGCACCCGCCTTAACCCCACGCCATGCCGTAAAGTGGCGCGCCCATCGTTCGCTGCACATGACGCTCCACCTCACCCCCCGCACCGCCATTCTGTTGACTTTGCCCCCCCTGCTGTGGGCGGGCAACGCCGTGGTGGGCCGCCTGATGGCACACACCGTGCCGCCCATCACCTTCAACATGCTGCGCTGGGCGTTGGTGCTGGTGATGCTGCTGCCCCTGGCGGCATGGGTGCTCAAGCCGGGCAGTCCGTTCTGGACACACTGGCGGCGCATGGCCGTGCTGGGCTTGCTGGGCATGGGCAGCTACAACGCGCTGCAATACGCGGCCCTGAAAACCTCCACCCCGCTGAACGTGACGCTGGTGGGGTCGAGCATGCCCATCTTCATGCTGACCATGGGCAGGCTGTTTTTCGGGGCCACCATTTCGCGCGCTCAGGCGATCGGGGTGACCCTTTCAACCGCCGGGGTGTTGACCGTGCTCACGCGGGGGGACTGGACACAACTGACCAGCCTGCGCCTGGTGGCGGGCGACCTGCTGATGCTGCTGGCCACCGCTGCTTGGAGCCTGTACAGCTGGCTGCTGATTCGCCCGCCGAAGAACCAGCCCGATCCCCCTGCCCTGCGCAGCGACTGGGCTGCCTGGCTGATGGCCCAAGTGGTGCCCGGCCTGCTGTGGTCGGCGGCTTTTGCGGGTGTTGAGTGGACGGTGGTACCCGGCCTGCACATCGACTGGGGCTGGCCATTTTTCGCCGCGTTGCTTTACGTGGCCGTGGGGCCTTCCGTGCTGGCTTACTACTGCTGGGGCACAGGCGTGGCCAAAGCCGGGCCGCAGGTGGCGGGCTTTTTCGTCAACCTCACCCCGCTGTTTGCGGCCATCCTGTCAGCCGCCGTGCTGGGCGAGTTGCCCAAGGCCTACCACGCAGCGGCGTTTGCGCTGATCGTGGGCGGGATTGTGGTGAGTTCGCGCAAGAGCACATAGGCCAAATACAAAATAGATTTCTGTTTTTGTGCCATTTATCTAAAATAGATATCATGCCAAAAAAGTCTGTCGCTGCTGAATCCATGCCCCCGCAGGTACTGGCACAGCTGCGCATCCTTGGCGAAAATCTCACCCTGGCCCGCAAGCGCCGACGAGAAACCCGCAAAACCTGGGCCCTGCGCATCGGGGTGACCGAACCCACCCTGGTTCGCATGGAAGCGGGTGACCCCAGCGTCTCCATGGGCACCTATGCCACTGCCCTGTGGGTGGCGGGCATGGTGCCAGGACTCGGCCGCCTCGCGGCTCCCGAGGCTGACCTGGGCGCCCTCGAAGCTGAGGTGCAAGTGGCCAAAACCCGCTCGGTACGCAAGCCCATGTCCTTGGCGCGGCGCATGGGCTCTGGGGTGGCCGACACCCGAAAAATGGCCCCTAGCTGATGGACCCGCTATCTGTCGACCCCGCCACCCACCTGCCCGTGGATGAGCAAAGCCTGTGGTGGCTCGGCAACCCGGCGCAGCCCATTCGGGTGGGGACTCTGAGCCTGGTGCGTGCCAATCGAAGCGTTTCACTGCGCTACGACCCTCACTGGAGGCGCACAGGCTTTGCCTTGAGCGAAGACCTGCCCCTGACAGACCAGACCTTCATCCCCACCGAGAAAGACACCGCAGCCGGTGCAGTGAACGACGCCCGGCCCGACCGCTGGGGCGAACGCGTGATCCGCTTTCTGGACAAGCCCGCCCGCCTTTCGCTCATGGAATACCTGCTGTTCGCTGGGGACGAGCGGTTTGGCGCGCTGGGGGTGTCAGCCCGGGTCGATGTCTACCAGCCCAGACTGTCTGGCCCCCTGCCCCTGCTGCAAGACCTGGCGGCGCTGCACCGCTTGGTGCAGCAAGTGCTGGCAGGCGAGCCCGTTCTGCCTGAACACCGGCACCTGCTCACACCCGGGGCCCCCGAGTTCGACACCAACTGCGCTAAGTTGTTGATTTGTATAGGCTCGGCCTCTCGGCTGCCACTACAACAGGCTCAATTGGGCGTCGT
>JAIFMP010000081.1 GCA_020048405.1 Hydrogenophaga sp. | reverse complement strand
TCGCGCCAGGGTCACATAGGCCAGCATCCACGGTGGCCTGATTCAGTGCTTTGATGCGCTTCAGGTCGGTTTGTGGTGTGTCGAACAGATACCCGACTTGATAGTTGCCGGGACTGGTTTCGATGACGTATGAAGGCGGGCACCCATCCAGCCGCGAAAGTGGCAATGCTTTGGTGCCGATGTCATCGAGCATGATTCCATGCACTGCGGCACAGTCGGCTTCGCGGCGGTGGTATCCATCGTTTGCGCGATACACAGCAAGGCTGAAGTACCAGTTCAACGAGTCATTTGTTGTGTGGCTTTTGCCCGGTTGGTACGCATCGCCTCCCCATGCCTTGCGTTCTTTTGGCTTCCCAGCAAAACCCAGTACAAACGGACGCTCCACGCCCACATCGCCGAACACTGCGGCCAGAAAATCGGCGTTTGTGGTGGGTGTTGAATCGGTTATGTTGGTTTTGTCGGTTTGTGTCGGCTGATCTGGTGAAAGTGTCGGCGTGTTTTTTTCTGCTTCAAGCATGGTCAACGCCTCCCACCTGAGTCAGGAAAGCGTCAACGGCATCAAGGTTTTGGAAGTGGCGAACCAAGCCCCACTTGTGGCAGTAGTAGGTGATTGCACCGTCCTTGCTCTCGGTACGGTGCAGAACGTGACCATGCATAGCCAGTTGCGCACGCAGGGTGTGGAAATGCTTGGCGGCGCGTTCGTTGGTCGCGGTGTCGAGGTCGTTGTGGGCGTTCATTTCAGCAACCCCCAAACTTCGAAGGCGGCAATCACGGCCACAAACGTAAGCAGCGGCGGCATGACCACCTTGGCGGCGGCTTTGAGTTTTCGGGTGATGGTGGTCATTACGCCACCTCGCATGTAATGCGTTGCGCATCACGCCATGCCAACAGCGCAACTCCGTCAAAAACGGTGCACCGTGCACTTAGGCGAATTGGCTTAGGAAAGTCGGCACGCTCTTTAGACCAGCGCCACAGCGTAGCGACACCTATTCCGAGTAATTCAGCAGCCTGTTTAGGGCGGTAGCTTTGCGGCTTCATTTAGTCCCTTTCAATCTCAGGTTGCCCCAATTGGCAACCTTGAGACGGACAATAAAAGCCTTGTTCTCCTGTTTTGGTACGGAAATTATTTGACTGAGCGTTGCAGTGGTGCGGTGCCTACGAAAGCCAATCGTTTTTCATTCTTATGGCTGCGTATTCCTTGCGTGCAGCCTCAACCCGTTCAAACGTGCCGGGTAGTGTTTTTAGAAGATGCTCTGCCCTTGCGTGCAATATCGGATAACGGTCTTTATCGTGCCTTGCTTTTTCGGCTGCTTGATATCTTTGCCACAATGTTGCAGCACCGGAAATGCCTTTTATTACATCAATCACTTTCCCATCTTCATCAATTATTTTGATCAGAAAGTCAGCACGCTTTTCATATAGATTGGTGCACGCTTGACGCAGGCTTTTTGCTCCTCGGCAATGTTTTTCCTCCTGAACTGCACGCCAAATTGCCAACATTAATGCCTCTCTATTTCGCGTTGTTGGCCTACCTACTTTTCTTTCGGTCATGCTGCCTCCCTGCTCAGGTGCACAACGTTGTCGCTACGGGGTGTGGCGCAGTAGTTGGCCCAATCGGCCATGAGGGCGCGGCGCTTCTCCAGCAAATCGCCGCGACGATATGCCGCCTCCGTGTTGTCTGCGATGGCGTGGGCCAAGGCCATTTCCGCCACATCGCGGGGATATGCCGTGCACTCACTTACCCAATCCCTGAACGTTGAACGGAAGCCATGCACCGTCAGGTCTGCCCGATTCATGCGCTTGAGTACCGCAAGGCAACTCATATTTGATAGTGCGGTGCCTTCTTTTGCGCCGGGGAACACATACGCGTCCACCTGAGGTAGTTTGCGCAGCAACTGCAATACCGGAGCCGACAAGGGGACACGATGTGGCTTGAATGACTTCATGCGATCCGCTGGGACAGTCCAGACAGCACCGTCCAGATCAATTTCCTGCCACTGCGCATTCAGCACCTCACTCGTGCGGCTGGCGCACAGAATGATCATTTCAAGTGCACGAGCAGCCACACCGGGCATAGATTGCAATTCAGCCATGAAGGCTGCGATGTCAGCCCAAGGCAGTGCGGCATGGTGTCCCTCGTTTGCCACCTTTGAAGGCTTCGGCAATGCTTCGCTGAGGTGCCCTTTCCATGCGGCAGGGTTGTCCCCCGCGCGGTAACCCTGAACCTTGGCCCAATCCAAGACCTTTTCAATCCGTCCTCGGACACGAGTTGCTGTCTCGGTTTTGACTGTCCATATTGGCTCAAGGATGCGCAGAACATGCCCGGTTTCAATGGTCGCCACCGACATGCCACCGATAACCGGGCTGGCGTATGTAGCCAGGGTGCTGCGCCACTGTGCCTCGTGCTTGGCGTTGCGCCACCCTTCCTTGTTGGCGGCAATGTATTTCTCCGCAGCCTTGTCAAACGTGATGACGTTAGCCTCGGCCATGCGCTTGGCAAGAATCGTGTTCTTACGTTCGTCGATAGGGTCTAGTCCATCGGCAATCATCTGCCTGAACTTCGCGGCCCTTACTCGAGCCTCGGCCAGCGTGAACGTTACCGTTGAGCCAAGTCCCATCTCACGAGGGCGCTTGTTCACCGTGTAACGCAGCACCCATGACTTGCTGCCGCCGTTCGCCACCTGAAGGTAAAGCCCAGCACCATCGAACAGATAGCCCGGTGTCGAAGCGTTGCTCACTTCTTTTGCAGTGAGTATGTTTATCCGTCTGGCCATTTTCTACCCCATTTCTACCCATGTTTGTGGGCGCGATTGTATGGGGCTATCTGATACAACGCAAGACAATCAATGCGTTGTTTTCAAAGGGAAACTGGTGGGTTTTGATGCTTGGTGAGACAACGTGAAAGTTAGACGGAACGGACGCCTGCTCCGCCAGAAAAGTGTTGCTGCCCGCCTCCAACGGTCCACTGCAACACCCTGAAAGCCCCAAGGCCTCCGTGCCAAGGGGCTTTTTTGTTGGCTGTTCTGGCTCGGTGGTCGGTTCAGTTCGTGTTGCCGTGGGTTTGAGACTTCACCATGGCCATGGCTGATGCAATCAGGCTGGACACCTCGCCCATGTGGCTGGGCACGATCAGCGTCGTACTGGCATCGGTGGCCACTCGTCCGTACGCTTCAACGGCTTTTTCGGCGACCTTGAGTTGAACGGCCTGCTCACCCCCAGGTTGTTGAATGGCACGAGCCACGCGCTCGATGGCCTGGGCCGACGCCTCGGCCACCGCCAGAATGGCCGCTGCCTCACCTTGGGCATTGTTGATGGCAGCTTGTTTCTCGCCTTCAGAGCGGGCGATGAACGCCTCGCGTTCGCCCGTGGCAATGTTGATCTGTTCCTGTTTGCGACCCTCAGAGGCGGCGATGAGGGCACGTTTTTCGCGCTCGGCCGTGATCTGCTGCTGCATTGCGTGCAGGATTTCCTTCGGCGGGGTCAAGTCCTTGATTTCGTAACGGAGCACCTTGACACCCCAGTTGAGTGCGGCTTCATCGATCGCGGCCACCACCTGGGCGTTGAGGATGTCGCGCTCTTCGAATGTTCGGTCCAACTCCAGTTTGCCGATGACGGAGCGCAGCGTGGTTTGTGCCAACTGGGTGATGGCATTGACGTAGTTTGCTGAGCCATAGCTGGCCCGCATGGGGTCGGTCACCTGAAAGTAGAGGATGCCATCCACCTGGAGCTGGGTGTTGTCTCTGGTGATGCACACCTGGCTGGGCACATCAAGTGCTATTTCTTTGAGGGAGTGTTTGTAGGCCACCTGATCGACAAATGGCACCAGAAAATTCAGGCCCGGTGTCAGCGTGCCCGCGTACTTGCCCAACCTTTCCTTGACCCAGGCGTTCTGCTGGGGAACGATCTTGATCGAGCGGACGATGAAAACCAGTGCGATGACGAACAGAAAAAGTGCAATTTCCATGCTGTAACTCCGGTGGAGGGTGTTCAGGGTTCAGTGGGTTCGACGCGCAACACGTTCCCAACCACGGCGCTGATGCGATAGCGGCCGGGCTGCGCGGCCGATGTTTCGTGACCGTCCAGCAACTCGACAGACCATTGTGCACCGCGGTAGCTGGCCTGGGCCGAGCGGCCAGTCCACTGGTCGACCTGGAGTGTCTGGCCGATGTCCATGTTCACGTCAGCATCGGCCTGTGGTTGCAAGTCCCTGTGGGGGCGGGGGCGTATTTTTTGAAGGATTGCCACTGCACCCGCACCCAACACGGCGGCACACACCAGCTGGAGTGCCTGTGAAAAACCGAGGTGTGCAGCCACGGCTCCGCCCGCCAGACCCAGCGCCAGCATGAGCAAATAAAAAGTCCCGGTGAGCAGTTCGGCCACCACAGCCATACCTGCCAGCATCCACCAGATGGTCGAATCTGCCATGTCTCACCCTTGCGGTTGATTGTGTTGCTCCATTGTGAAACACACAGGGCTCGGGTGCCTCAGTGCCGACACAATATTTCCGTACACTTCGCGCTTGCTTTTTGGGGTGCTCGTGCATCCCCCAGCCCTTTCACCGCCCTACAGGCCGCGCCATGAAATTTCGCTTCCCCATCGTCATCATTGACGAAGACTACCGCTCCGAGAACACCTCTGGCCTGGGCATTCGTGCGTTGGCGCAGGCCATTGAAACGGAGGGTTTCGAGGTGTTGGGCGTGACCACCTATGGGGATTTGTCTCAGTTTGCGCAGCAGCAGAGCCGCGCCAGCGCGTTCATTCTGTCGATTGACGACGAAGAGTTCACGCCCGGCCCCGATGTGGACCCAGTGGTGCTGAACCTGCGCGGCTTCATTGAAGAAGTGCGCTGGAAGAACGCCGACGTGCCCATTTACGTGTACGGCGAAACCAAAACCAGCCGCCACTTGCCCAACGACATCTTGCGCGAGCTGCACGGATTCATCCACATGTTCGAGGACACGCCCGAGTTTGTGGCGCGCCACATCATCCGCGAGGCCAAGAGTTACCTGGAAGGCATTCAGCCCCCGTTTTTCAAAGCGTTGCTGGACTATGCCGAGGACGGCTCCTACAGCTGGCATTGCCCCGGCCATTCCGGCGGCGTGGCTTTTCTGAAAAGCCCTGTAGGCCAGATGTACCACCAGTTTTACGGCGAAAACATGCTGCGCGCCGACGTGTGCAACGCGGTGGAAGAGCTGGGCCAGTTGCTGGACCACAACGGGGCGATCGGGGCCAGCGAGCGAAATGCGGCGCGCATTTTCAATGCCGACCATTGCTTCTTCGTCACCAACGGCACCAGCACCAGCAACAAAATGGTGTGGCACCACACCGTGGCTCCCGGCGACGTGGTGCTGGTAGACCGCAACTGCCACAAGAGCAACCTGCACGCCATCATCATGACCGGGGCCATCCCCGTGTTCCTGAAGCCCACGCGCAACCACTGGGGCATCATCGGGCCGATTCCGCAGAGCGAGTTCGAGATCGACGCCATCAAGGCCAAGATCCGCTCCAACCCACTCTTGGCTGGGGTGGATGCCGACGCGGTGAAGCCCCGCATCCTCACGCTCACCCAAAGCACCTACGACGGCGTGCTCTACAACACCGAAACCATCAAGTCCATGCTGGACGGCTATGTTGACAACCTGCACTTCGACGAAGCCTGGTTGCCCCACGCTGCTTTTCACTCCTTTTATGGTAGCTACCATGCCATGGGGAAAAAGCGCCAGAGGCCAAAAGAGTCTGTGGTTTATTCCACCCAGTCCATCCACAAGCTGCTGGCCGGCATCAGCCAGGCCAGCCACGTGTTGGTGCAGGACTCGCAAAGCACCAAACTCGACCGCCACCTGTTCAACGAGGCGTACCTGATGCACACCAGCACCAGCCCTCAGTACGCCATCATTGCCAGTTGCGACGTGGCGGCCGCCATGATGGAGCCGCCCGGTGGCCGTGCGCTGGTGGAAGAAAGCATTCTGGAAGCCCTTGATTTCCGCCGTGCCATGCGCAAGGTGGACGACGAGTTTGGCGACGGCGACTGGTGGTTCCAGGTGTGGGGCCCACAGGAACTGGCCGAAGAGGGCATGGGCAACGCCTCTGACTGGGTGCTCAAGCGCACCGAAGGCCTCAGTGAAGAGGCCGCTGCGGCCAACACCTGGCATGGCTTTGGCGACATGGCGCCTGGCTTCAACATGCTGGACCCCATCAAGGCCACCATTGTCACGCCCGGCCTGGCCATGGACGGCAGCTTTGCCGACACCGGCATTCCGGCCAGCATCGTGACCAAATTCCTGGCCGAGCATGGCGTGGTGGTGGAGAAAACCGGCCTGTACAGCTTCTTCATCATGTTCACCATCGGCATCACCAAGGGCCGCTGGAACACGTTGCTGACCGCGCTCCAGCAGTTCAAAGACGATTACGACCGCAACCAACCGCTGTGGCGCATCCTGCCGGAGTTCTGCCAGAAGCACCCCCGGTACGAGCAAATGGGCCTGCGTGACTTGTGTCAGCATGTGCACACCCTGTATGCCAAGTACGACATTGCTCGCCTGACCACCGACATGTACCTGAGCGACTTGACCCCGGCCATGAAGCCCAGTGATGCATTTGCCCACATTGCTCACCGCACCACCGAGCGTGTGGCCATCGATGATCTGGAAGGCCGCGTGGCCACCAGTTTGATCACGCCTTACCCACCCGGCATTCCACTGTTGATTCCCGGAGAAGTCTTCAACCGGAAGATCGTGGACTACCTGAAGTTCTCGCGTGAGTTCAATGCCCAGTGCCCCGGCTTTGAGACCGATATCCACGGACTGGTGGAAGTGGTGGGGCCGGACGGCAAAAAGGCCTACTTTGCTGACTGTGTGAAGGCCGGCTGACCTTCACTCTCCCCGCACCCGCCAGAAGCTGGCGAACCGTGGCACGCCGCTGTCGTTCAAGCCCCGGTAGCGGTAGGTCACCTGGGTGCCCAAAGGCGGCGGGTTGGCACGCTGGGCATCGGTGAACCCGGTGCCCAGTTTGAACCGCACGCCTTCGGGCGTTTCCACCAGAAGTGCGCCCAACCGCCCCGCGTACTTGCCTTGGCCCGGCACGTGCCCCACCACGCGTGCTTCAGCGTCGGCGTGCAGTTTGACTTTCAACAGGTCGTCCGAGCGGCCGCTGCGGTAAGGCGCATCGGCGCGATGCAGCATCAGCCCCTCTGCACCCGCCTTCACGCGTGCATTGAGTTGGACTCGCAAAGCGGCATGGCTGTCAACCCGCCACTGCGGCACGGCTTGCACCCAAGCCTGGTTCAGTCCCGACACCAGACGCTGGTAGGTCTGTGTGCGCTCAGTGAAGTTGCCCGGGTGCGTGGGCAGGTCGAACACCATGAAGCGAATATCACGCCATGCTGCATCGTCAGGCGTTTGCTCGCGGACGGTAGACACCGCATGCGAAAAGCGCCCCCGACCTGCCCACAGCTCGCCATCCATGGGGGTGGCGGGCCACCCGGCGGTGAACCAGGCTGGCGCGTGCACCACCTCACCTCCGCGGGTCACCAGTTGGTGTCCGTTCCAGAAGCCACGCACACCGTCGTACTTTTCGCTGACCCAATAGGCTGCCAGGGGTGTGCGGTCGTTGTACACGTTGGCCAGCATGAGTGCTGGCCGATGGGCATCACCAGCGGTGCTTTGCGCCTTAGCGGCGCCCGCAAAGGCCAAAACCGAAGCTAAAAATACACGGCGCTGCATGATTTCGCCCAGTACGTCTTACTTAAATAAGTAGCAAGTTCTGCAATGCCATTAAGCAGTAGAGCCCAATAAACCTTGAATCAAACGCCCGCGCTGTCTTTGCTCACGCCAGCTGTGGCGTTGAAGCCGCCGTCCACATAGGTGATTTCGGCGGTCATGCCAGATGCCAGGTCGCTCAGCAGAAATGCAGCCACGTTGCCCACGTCGTCAATGGTGACGTTGCGACGAAGCGGCGCTGCGGCGGCACCCATGGCCAGCAGCTTGCCAAAGTCTTTGATGCCGCTGGCGGCCAGCGTTTTGATGGGGCCAGCGCTCAAGCCGTTCACGCGGATGCCGCGTGGGCCCAGGTTCTCAGCCAGGTAACGCACCGATGCTTCCAGGCTGGCCTTGGCCAGGCCCATGGTGTTGTAGTGGGGAATGGTGCGGATGGCGCCCAGGTAGGTCATGGTCAGCAGCGCGGCCTTGTCGCTCAGATAGGGCAGGGCGGCCTTGGCCATGGCGGGGAAACTGTAGGCGCTGATGTCGTGCGCAATGCGGAAGTTTTCGCGGCTCAGGCCATCCAGAAACTCACCGGCAATGGCCTCGCGCGGGGCAAATCCAATGCTGTGCACAAACCCGTCAAAGGTGGGCCAGGTGGCTGACAGGTCTTTGAACAGCTGGTCTATTTGTTCGTCGCTGCCCACATCGCAGTCAAAAATCAGCTTGGAGTCGAACTCGGCGGCAAAGTCGGTGATGCGTTCCTTGAAGCGCTCGCCCACGTAGCTGAACGCCAGCTCGGCACCCTGTGCGTGGCAGGCTTTGGCCACGCCGTAAGCGATGGAGCGGTTGGAAATGACGCCGGTGATGAGCAGTTTTTTGCCAGTCAGGAAACCCATGGTGTTCTCGAATCTTGGTGTGTGGGGTTGATGACCGGGCCCACAGAGAAGCCCGACAGAAAGTGGGCAGAATTGTCGCATGCGCCTTTTGCCGGTTTGCCTGACGTTCGTGCTCGCTTGTTTCAGCCCCACCACCTGGGCGGCGCACGGCTACGCGCTGTGGGGCGAGTTGAAGTACCCGCCTGGGTTCACCCATTTCGATTACGTCAACCCGCAGGCCCCCAAGGGCGGTGAGATGCGCCTGGTGAGCAACCTGCGCACCTCCACCTTTGACAAGTACAACCCCTTCACCATCAAAGGCAACGCGCCCGCTTACCTGTCGGGCCTGATGTTCGACACGCTGCTGACGGGCGCGCTGGACGAAACCGCTGCCGGCTACGGTCTGCTGGCCGAAGACGTGACCGTCGCGCCCGATGGCCTGAGCGCCACCTTTCGCCTGCGGCCCCAGGCCAAATTCCACAACGGAGCCCCGGTGGTGGCCAAAGACGTGAAGCACAGCTACGACACGCTGATGGGCCCCCACACCTCTCCCGCGTACAAAACAGCGCTGGAAGACGTGGCCGGGCTGGACGTGCTGGACGACCGCACGGTGCGTTACCGCTTCAAGAAGCCCAACCGTGAATTGCCGCTGACCGTGGGCGGGCTGCCCGTGTTCAGCCACCAGTGGGGCGCCGGCAAACCGTTCAACGAGGTGGTGATGGACGAGCCCATTGGCAGCGGGCCTTACAAAATCGGCCCGGTGCGCTTCGGCAAGGACATCACCTACGTGCGCAACGCCGACTACTGGGCCAAGGACTTGCCCGTGCGCAAAGGCAGCGCCAACTTCGACCGCATCATCGTCAAGATTTACAAGGACAACACGGCCCGGCTGGAGGCCCTGAAGGCGGGCGAATTCGATTTGATGCGGTTTTTCTCTGCAGGCGACTGGGCCCGCCGCGTGACCGGAAAGAAGTTTGACAGCGGCGAACTGGTCAAGCTGGAACTGAAGCACCGCCTGCCCTCGGGCTTTCAAAGCTACGTGCTGAACACCCGGCGTGAACGCCTGAAGGATGTGCGGGTGCGCCAGGCACTGGGCCTGGCCATGGACTACGAGTGGATGAACCGCCAGATGTTCTACAACGCCTACCAGCGTGTGAACGGCCTGTTTGGCAACACCGACTGCCAGGCCACTGGCCAGCCCAGCGCCGACGAACTGGCGTTGCTGAACCGCTGGCGCGGCCAGGTGCCTGACACCGTTTTTGGCCCCATGGCCACACCGCCGCGCACCGATGGCGACAGCAGCCTGCGTGGCAACCTGCTGAAAGCCAAACAACTGTTGGCCGATGCGGGCTGGGTTTACAAAGACGGGGCTTTGCGAAATGCCGCCAGCCAGGCGCTGGAACTGGAGTACCTGGACAGCAACGAAAGTGGCGCCCGCGTGGTCACGCCCTGGATCCGCAATTTGGAAAAACTGGGCATCACCCTGCGGTTCCGCCCTGTGGACTTTGCCCTGTACCAGCAGCGGCTGCAGAAGTTTGAGTTCGACATCACCAGCATGGCGTTTGGCGGCACGCACAACCCCGGGCAGGAATACGCGGATTTGTTTGGCAGCAAAGCCGCCGACACCGAAGACTCAGGCAACTTCACCGGCATGAAGAGCCCGGCGGTCGATGCCCTCATCACCGCCATGACCGCCGCCAAAACCAAGGCCGAGCTGTTGCCGGCCTGCCGCGCGCTGGAGCGCGTCATCACTCACAGCCATGTGCTCGTGCCCCAATGGACCGCTGGCACCCACCGCCTGGCCTACAGCGCACTGCGCCTGGCCAAGCCCGAGACCATGCCACCCTACACCCAAGGCGCCGAGGCGTGGGCGCTGGACACCTGGTGGGCCAAATAAATGATCAAAACTGCCTCTGGCGCTTTATTGGTAAGCAAAGTTTGCTATTACCTGTTGAGTGATTGCACATGCTGAGCTACATCCTCAAACGCCTGTTGTTGATGGTGCCCACGCTGTTTGGCGTGCTGCTGCTCACGTTTGTGGTCATCCAGTTTGTGCCCGGTGGCCCGGTGGAGCAGTACCTGGCCGAAGCCAAATCCAGCGCAGCAGGCAGTGGCGGGGCCGAAGGTGGTGGCTTGGGTTACCGGGGAGGGCAGGGCGTTGACCCCAAAAAACTGGAACAAATCAAGGCCTTGTACGGTTTCGACAAGCCGCCCACCGAGCGTTTTGTGCAAATGCTCGGCCAGTTTGCCCGCTTTGACCTGGGGCGCAGCTTTTTCCAGAACAAGGACGTGTGGCAGCTGATGGTGGAAAAGCTGCCGGTCTCCATCAGCCTGGGGCTTTGGACCTTCTTCATCAGCTACGGCGTGGCCGTGCCCCTGGGCGTGGCCAAGGCCGTGCGTGCCGGTTCGCGGTTTGACCTGGTGACCACGCTGCTGGTGCTGGCGGGCTACGCCATTCCAGGCTTTGTGCTGGGCGTGGCGCTGCTGGTGGTGTTTGGGGGGCAGTTGCAGTGGTTCCCACTGCGCGGGCTGACCTCTTCCAATTGGGACGAGTTGACTTGGGGTGCCAAGGTGGTGGACTACCTGTGGCACATCTGCCTGCCGGTCACTGCCATGGTGCTGGGAAGCTTTGCCGTGACGGCCATGCTGACCAAGAACGCATTCCTGGAAGAAATTCGCAAGCAGTACGTGCTGACCGCCCGCGCCAAAGGCCTGAGCGAGCGCCAGGTGCTGTACGGCCATGTGTTTCGCAACGCGCTGCTGCCCATCATCACCGGCTTTCCTTCGGCTTTCATCGGTGCATTTTTTGCGGGCTCGCTGCTGATTGAAACGCTGTTCTCGCTGGACGGCCTGGGCCTGCTGAGTTACGAGGCCGTCATTCGGCGCGACTACCCTGTGGTGCTGGGTACGCTGTACTTTTTCACGCTGATTGGGCTGGTCACCAAGCTGATCAGCGACCTGTGCTACGTGTGGGTTGACCCACGCGTGAAGTTCGATTGACCTCAAAAAACCGTCGCCAAATCGAATAGGCTTGCTCAGCAAGGGTAAGCCCTGGCGCAGGCCCAAAACCGACAAGCAAACATGAACACCACCGAACAACAGTTTTTTGACGACCTCGAAAAGAAGCTCTGGACCGCCGCCAACAAGCTGCTGCCCAGCCTGGACGCCGCCGTCTACAAGCACATCGTGCTCGGCCTGCTGTTCATCAAGTACGTGTCTGACGCGTTTGAAGAGCGCCAGAACGAACTCAAGGCCCAGTTCACCGATCCGGCGCACGATTACTACATGAACCCGGCCGAGTACCCCGGCACCTATAAGGTCGACCTTGCCGCCGAGCTGGAGGTGCGTGACTACTACACCGAGAAGAACGTCTTCTGGGTGCCCAGCGAAGCGCGCTGGCCCATGCTGGTCGCGTGTGCCCAGTTGCCACCCGGCACTGGTTTGCCCTGGAACCAGGCCGGCAAAAACGAGCCCGAAAAGATGCGCACCGTCGGCTGGCTCATCGACAACGCCATGGAAGCCATTGAGCGCGAGAACGAGAAAAAGCTCAAGAACGTGCTCAACAAGAATTTCGCGAACACCGAAATCGAGTCGTACAAGCTGGCCGAGCTCATGGCCTTGTTCTCTGACACCAACTTTCACGCCTCCGAATACAAGGGCCAGCCGCTCAGCCTCAAGGCCAAGGACATCTTGGGCCACATTTACGAATACTTTCTCGGCCAGTTCGCCTTGGCCGAAGGCAAGAAGGGTGGCCAGTACTACACGCCCAAAGCCATCGTCAGCCTCATTGTCAACATGCTCCAGCCCTTCAAAGGTCGCGTGTACGACCCCTGCATGGGCTCTGGCGGCTTCTTTGTGCAGAGCGAAGAGTTCATTGAACAGCACGCAGGTAAGTCGGCGAAGTACGCAACGGGCACCGGCAACAAAGCCAGCTGCCAGATCAGCGTCTACGGCCAAGAGAGCAACCCCACCACCTGGAAGCTCGCGGCCATGAACATGGCCATCCGCGGCATCGACTTCAACTTTGGCGGTGGCCACGCCGACACCCTGCTGAATGACCTGCACCCCGACCTGCGGGCCGACTACGTCATGGCCAACCCACCCTTCAATATGAAGGAATGGTGGAACGCCAAGCTGGAGAACGATCCGCGCTGGTTGCCCGGCTGTACCCCTCCCCAGGGCAATGCTAACTTCGCCTGGCTGCAGCACATGCTCCACCACCTGGCACCCACCGGCAGCATGGCCTTGTTGCTGGCCAACGGCTCCATGAGCAGCAACACCAACAACGAAGGCGAGATTCGCAAGCAACTGGTGGAGCGCGACTGCGTGGAATGCATGGTTGCGCTGCCCGGCCAGCTCTTCACCAACACGCAAATACCTGCCTGCATCTGGTTCCTGACCCGCGACAAGGCCAACGGCTTCAACCTCAGCAAGAAAAAGCGCGACCGCCGTAAGCAGTTCCTCTTCATCGACGCCCGCCAGATGGGCCACATGAAAGACCGTGTGCTGCGTGATTTCACCGAAGACGACATTCAAAAAATCGCTAACACCTTCCACGCCTGGCAGCAGGGCGAGGGGTATGCGGATGTCAAAGGCTTTTGCTACTCAGCAAAGCTGGACGACGTCCGCAAGCACGAATACGTGTTGACCCCGGGGCGCTACGTGGGAGCCGAACACCAGGAGGAAGACGCCGAAGCCTTCGCCGACAAGATGGCGCGGCTTACAAAGCAACTGGTTGCGCAGTTTGCAGAGAGTGCCAAGCTGGAGGGTGAAATCAAAAATAACCTGGCTGGTTTGGGCTACAAATTATGAATAGCGACGAATACATTGCCATCGTCGATGACATCTTCGACACCGAAGCATCTGAAAAACCTTTTGGTAAACGCTGGGCGAGTCAGTTGATCACGCTGAAACCGCAGCATCTGATTGCCTTGCAACAAGGCAATCTATTGGCACTTGACGACCAAGGTGAGTACGTTGTTTATCTGAAATTGGAAGGCGCAAATCATGTCTGAAATCAGCCTTGAAGCTTTGCATCTGGCGGTCAAGGCCGTTGAAGATGCGCTTGACGATTACCGCTACGCCACAGAGCACCAATCTCGATTGACGTTGAGTGTGCGTGATGGAGCGATTCAACGTTTTGAAGTGGCCATGGATTTAAGTCGGCAACTGGTCATTCGTGTGCTCAAAGAAAAATACGACATGGACGAAGCCAGCGCCAAAAAGGGTTGGATACGCGAAGCTGCCAAACTGGGCATGCTGGCCGATGCTGAAAGCTGGTTTGGTTTTTTGGCTGCACGTGATCGCACCTCACACAGCTACGACTCCGAAATCGCTCAAGGGGTATTTGCCCAAATTGGCGACTTTGTAAGCAATGCGCGCGATTTGCTGCAAAGGCTGCCTGCCCATGTTGCTTGATATTCGCGCCGACCACCTGAAAATGGTTCAGGAAACTTTGGCGAAGCTTGTCCCCAATCGTGAAGTCTGGGCCTTTGGTTCCCGCGCCAAATGGCTTGCCAAGGAGTATTCCGATCTTGACTTGTGCATCGTCGGCGAAACGCCGCTGAGCTTTCGCACCTTAGGGCTGCTGGAGGAAGCGTTTGATGAATCAGACTTGCCCTACAAAGTGGATGTGGTGGATTGGGCGACGACCAGTGAGTCGTTCAGGAAGATCATTGAGCGGGATAGGGTAGTGGTGCAAAAGGTGGGGCGGGGCGGGGTTGTGGCTTCTAGTAGCGAGTGGACAGAAGCCTCTCTCGGAGAGGTGCTCGAGTTAAAGCGCGGCTATGACCTACCTAAAGACAAGCGAACTCAAGGGCACGTGCCAATCGTCTCGTCTTCTGGAGTGAGTGACTTTCACTTCGAGGCCATGGTCAAAGGCCCTGGCGTCGTGACAGGTCGATACGGAACCATCGGCGAGGTCTTTTACGTTGAAGAGGACTATTGGCCATTGAACACGACGCTCTATGTTCGTGACTTCAAGGGCAACGATCCGCGGTTCATTAGTTACTTCCTGAAGACCCTGGATTTCCATGCCTATTCGGACAAGGGGGCTGTACCGGGTGTCAACAGGAACCATCTGCACTTGGCAAGAGTTCGAGTGCCAGGCCTTGGCACGCAGCGACGAATTGCTCAAATGCTCAGCGTGCTTGACGACAAGATCACCGTCAACTGCCGCATCAACCAAACCCTCGAAGCCATGGCGCAAGCCATCTTCACATCGTGGTTTGTCAATTTCGACCCCGTCAAAGCCAAGATCGCCGCCAAGGCAGCAGGCCGCGACCCGCTGCGCGCCGCGATGACCGCCATCAGCGGCAAACCCGACGCCGAACTCGACACCCTGCCATCCGAACAGTTCGCCACCCTAGCCGCCACCGCCGCGCTGTTTCCGGATGATATGAAGGATTCAGAACTGGGAGCGATCCCTTCTGGTTGGCTCGCCAGTCGTATTGGGGATGTCACCGCCCGTGTAGCGATGGGTCCTTTCGGTTCAGACATCAAGAAGGACAACTTTGTTGAGGAGGGTGTACCCGTTATCCGAGGCGGAAACCTCACCGACGGCTTGATGGAGCGCAACTATGTATTCCTCACCGAAACCAAGGCCGATGAGCTCAAGAGCGCCAACGCATTTCCGGGCGACATAGTCATCACCCATCGCGGAACCCTGGGACAAGTTGGTCTGATACCTCAACGCAGCAAGTTCCCGCGTTACGTCGTCTCGCAAAGCCAAATGCTGCTCTCGGTCGATCGCGCTCGCATGAGCGCCCGGTACCTCTTCGAGTTTCTTCGTTCGGACACTGGGAAACGGCAGCTGCTGTCCAACACCAGCCAGGTTGGCGTGCCCGCCATTGCACGCCCAACAGGCAGCGTCAAGGCTTTGCCTCTGGTCGTCCCGCCCAAGGCCGTTCTGGATGCGTATGACGAGTTGCTCAAACCGATCTTGTTAAGACTGCCGCACTTGGCTGACTCGACAGAAACCCTTGCAAAGTTTCGCGACGCACTGCTGCCGAGGCTTCTGTCAGGGGAACTCAAGGTTCAGAGCGCAGAGATGGATGTCGCAGTGTGAGCGAGTCAACGCCGAGGATTCCTGGCCAACCTGGATCGGGTAGCGGTCTGGGAGAATCAGCACACGGAGCAACTGCCAGATGAAACTCAAAACCGTCACCCTGAGAGGCTACAAGTCCGTCGCCAAGCTTGAAAATTTCGAGCTGCGCAAGCTCAATGTGCTGATTGGTGCCAATGGCGCGGGCAAAAGCAACTTCATCGGCATCTTCAAACTGTTGGCGGCGCTGGCTGATGGCAACTTGCAGACTTTTGTGCAGAAGCAGGGCGGGCCGGATGCGCTGCTGCACGGCAGCCGCAAGCGCACCCAGCAGATGGATGTCGAGATCTACTTTGAACCTGGGTATCAAGGCATCAGCAATGGCTACCGAATCAGCCTGACGCCGACGGCAGACAACCGGCTGATCTTCAGCCGCGAGCAAACCTGGATTGACGGGCACTTCACGGCCAAAGCGATCTCTCTGGGCACTGCACACGATGAAGCCAAGCTGCGAGACGACCAGCAGGCTGTGAGCAAGTACGTGCGACCAGCCATGCAAAGCTGGCGTCAGTACCATTTTCACGACACAGGCGATTCAGCCGCCGTAAAGCGCCCGCATGGCAGCAACGACAACCTGCGACTGAAACCGGCAGCGGACAACCTGGCGGCGTATCTGGCCAGTCTCAACAAGACCTACCCTGACGCCTATCAGCGCATCGTTGACACGATCAAGCTGGCGGCGCCTTTCTTCGGTGGCTTTGTCATCCGCGATCCTTTGCCAGAGAACATTGAACTGGAGTGGTTTGAGCAGACCGATCCGGACACGCCGTACAAGGCACACGTGCTGTCGGACGGCACCTTGCGTTTTATTTGCCTGACCACGTTGCTGATGCAACCCATGCACCTGCTGCCCGACACGGTGTTGATCGACGAACCTGAGCTGGGTCTGCACCCGTACGCCATCAACCTGCTGGCGGACATGCTCAAGCAGGTGGCTGAAACCAAACAGGTGATCGTCTCCACCCAGTCAGTTGAGTTGCTCAACGCTTTTGAACCGCAGGACGTGGTGGTCGTGGAACGTGAAAGCGGTGCCACGGTGCTCAAGCGGCTGGATCCGGAGGAGCTAAAGGACTGGCTTGAGGACTACAACCTCGGCGACCTGTGGAAGCGCAATGTGCTGGGCGGGAGGCCGACCCGATGAAGCGCGTGTGTATCGTCTGTGAGGGGCAGACTGAGGAAACCTTCGTTCGAGATGTGTTGGCACCAGCGTTCTATGACTTGGGCTTGAACCTCATCCCCGAGATGGTGGAGACATCCCCCGGCCACAAAGGCGGCGCCTTGAAGTACGACCGCGTCAAACGCCACTTGCGTAACACCTTGCGGCAGTACAGCGCGCCGGTGGTCACGACCTTGTTCGACCTGTATCGCCTCGACGGCGGGTTCCCCGGCTTTGAGGCTTCACTGACTCAAGCCGAGTTGCCAAAGCGATTGGATGTGTTGAAGCAGGCGCTTCATGCTGACGTTGTGGCCGAGGCTGGTTGCCAGCCTGGCCGGTTCATCCCTTACATCCAGCCATACGAGTTTGAGGCGCTTTTGTTCAGCGATGTACAGACATTGACCCAAACACAGCTCGGGTGGCACGGGGCAACTGCGGCATTGGCCGCTGCACGCGCGGCGGCGGAATCGCCGGAACATATCAACGACCGACCTGAAACCAAGCCTGCAGCGCACCTAGAGCGTGAACTGAAGAACCCCAGCTACCGAAAGCGTATGCATGGCTCCATCGCTGCCAAGAAAATTGGGCTTGCCAAGATCGAGGCCGAATGTGCGTTCTTTGCCGCTTGGCTGGTACAGATCAGGGCGTTGAAGCAGCCATGAGCACGCTGGTTCACGCGGACTTCACCGGGCACTTGTCGGCGCTGGTGGTCAAGGAACCGGCGGGTTTCAGTTTTCGCAACCCGGGCGGCCTGCGGGTGCCGACTGCGCTGGCTTTGTTGGGCTTTGATGGCTGGCAGGAACTTTCTCCCGAACCTGGTGGGGTAAATGACGAGGTAAATGACCTGGCGAGGCCGATTCGGCTGTACGTGGACAAGCCCATGAAGGGCCACAACCTGATGCAGGCGATTGCGCGGGTGAACCGCGTGTTCAAGAACAAACCCGGCGGGCTGGTGGTGGACTACATCGGCATTGCCAGCGAGCTGAAGGCTGCGCTGAAAACCTACACCGAGTCCAAAGGCAAGGGCGACCCAACGCGCAACGCTACCGAGGCTCTGGCGGTCCTGTTGGAAAAGATGGATATCGTGCGCGGACTGATGCATGGCTTTGACTACAGCGCCTTCGAGGCCAATGCGGTGCCGCTGCTGGTGCCCGCAGCCAACCACCTTCTGGGCCTGAAGGACGGAAAGACGCGGTTTCTGGATGTGATGACTGCGGTAAGCAAGGCGTTCTCGCTCTGTGGCACGCTGGACGAAGCTGCCGCCCTACGCAAAGAAATTGCTTTTTTCGCCGCGATCAAGGCCGCCATCAACAAGTTCACCACGGTAGACAAGAAGCGCACCACGGAAGACAAGAACAGCGCGCTCAAACAAATTCTGGACAACGCCATCGTGGCCGACGGTGTCGCAGACATCTTTGCGCTCGCTGGGCTGGACAAGCCCAACATCGGTTTGCTGTCGGACGAGTTCCTCGAAGACGTGCGCCAGATGAAGACGAAGAATCTGGCTGTGGAGCTGCTGGAGAAGCTGCTGCGCGACGAGATCAGGGCGCATACGCGCAACAACGTGGTCCAGGAGAAGAAATACGGCGACCGCTTGCTGGAGACACTGCGTAAGTACCACAACCGCGCCATCGAGACAGCGCAGGTGATCGAAGAGCTGATCCAGATGGCCAAGGAATTCCAGGCCGTTTTGGAGCGTGAAGCTGCGCTGGGTTTGGGGCACGACGAAATCGCCTTCTACGACGCATTGGCCAACAACGAGAGCGCCGTACGCGAGTTGGGTGATGACACCTTGAAGAAGATTGCCGTTGATATCACAGAAAAGCTTCGGGCCAGCACCACGGTGGATTGGCAGGTGCGCGAAAGTGTCCGGGCACGGCTGAGGATTTTGGTGCGGCGCTGTTTGCAGAAATGGAAATATCCGCCTGACCAGCAGGCCGATGCCGTCGAGCTGGTGCTTAAACAGGCGGAATCCTTGTCAAACGAGTGGTCGAAGTGATGCAGTCTTTGTCACCGTCACGCCGCGCCTGGCAGCGTTTCAAACGCAACCGCTTAGGCTTTTGGAGCCTGCTCGCTTTTTGCGTGCTCGTGGGCTTGAGCCTGGTGGCTGAGCTGGTCAGCAACGACCGCCCGCTGGTGGTGCGCTACCAGGGACAGTGGTATGCACCCATGTTGCACGACTACCCTGAAACAACCTTTGGCGGCGACTTTCCCACACCCACCGATTATTTGGACCCGTTCATCCAGCAAAAGCTGGCGGAGCCCGGCAATTGGGTGCTGTACGCGCCCAACCGCTACGGCCCCAAAACGCTGAACTACTTTGCCAAAGCGCCCAATCCTTCTGCGCCCACCACCGACAACTGGCTGGGCACCGACGACCGGGGGCGCGACCTGCTGGCGCAGCTGATTTACGGCTTTCGCGTGAGTGTGCTGTTTGCGCTGGCTCTGACCGTGTGCGGCGTGGCTTTGGGGGTGCTGAGCGGGGCCATTCAAGGTTACTTCGGTGGCAAGACCGATTTGGCGTTTCAACGCTTCATCGAAATCTGGGGCTCCATGCCCGAGCTGTATTTGCTCATCATCTTTTCGGCCCTGTTCCAGCCCAGCCTGGCGCTGCTGCTGGTGCTGCTGAGTTTGTTCGGCTGGATGGGCCTGAGCGACTACGTGCGCGCCGAGTTTCTGCGCAACCGCCAGATGGACTACGTGCGCGCCGCCCGCGCCATGGGGCTGGGCCACTGGCAGATCATCACCCGGCACATCCTGCCCAACAGCCTCACACCGGTGGTGACGTTTTTGCCGTTTCGCATGAGCGCGGCCATCCTGGCGCTGACCAGCCTGGACTTTCTGGGTCTGGGCGTGCCACCGGGCACTCCGAGCCTGGGCGAGTTGCTGTCGCAGGGCAAAAACAACATCGATGCGTGGTGGATTTCCCTGTCCACCTTTGCCGTGCTGGTGATCACGCTGCTGCTGCTCACCTTCATGGGTGATGCGCTGCGCGATGCGCTGGACCCTCGCAAGGCAGATGCTTCGAATGACGGGGGGCAGCCATGACGCAACCCACAACCCTGCTGAGCGTGACGGACCTTCGCGTGGCCTTTGGTGCGCACGAGGTGGTCAAAGGCATCAACTTTCACATCAACGCCGGTGAAAAACTGGCGCTGGTGGGCGAATCGGGCTCTGGCAAAACGCTCACCGCTTTGAGTTTGCTGGGCCTGGTGGCCAATGCACGCACCTCTGGCCAGGCTTTGCTGCAAGGGCACGACCTGCTGGCGATGACCGAGCACCAGCTGCGCGGTGTGCGTGGCGGCGACGTGGCCATGATTTTCCAGGAGCCCATGACGGCGTTGAACCCGCTGATGACCATCGGCAAGCAAATTGCCGAGATATTTCAGTTGAAACAGGGTCTACCGCTTGATGTGTGTATCAAGTCAGCTATTGATTTGTTGGCATCCACGGGTCTGCCGGAGCCTGCCAGCAAAGCCCAGGCCTACCCGCACCAACTGAGCGGCGGACAACGCCAGCGCGCCATGATCGCCATGGCCCTGGCCAGCGCACCCAAGCTGCTGTTGGCCGACGAGCCCACCACGGCGTTGGACGTGTCGCTGCGTGGGCAAATTCTGGAGCTGCTGGCCACTCAGCAGCGCGAGCGGGGCATGGCGGTGCTGCTCATCACACACGACCTGCAGCTGGTGCGCCGCTTTGCCGACCGCGTGGCCATCATGGAACGCGGCGTGCTGGTGGAGCAGGGCACGGTGGCCGATGTGTTTGGCAACCCGCAGCACCCCTACACCCAAAAACTGCTCAACAGCCGTCCGCAGCGTGACCCGCTGTCGCCTTGTGCACCACCCGAAGGCACTGCGTCGTCGCTGCAAGCACAGAACCTCGCGGTGGCCTACCCGGTGCCCCGGCCAGGCATCAGGGGCTGGTTCAGCCGGGGGCGGTCTGTGGCGCTGAAGGGGGCGGACTTTGAGCTGTTGCCTGGCCAAACCTTAGGGGTGGTGGGAGAGTCGGGTTCTGGCAAATCGACACTGGCCTTGGCCGCTCTGGACTTGATTGCCTATACAGGCGACTTGCGCGTGGCGGGCCAGCCCTGGGCGCGCGAGGCCCAAGCCAACCGCCGCCAGCGCAGCCATGTGCAGGTGGTGTTCCAAGACCCGTTCTCGTCGCTGTCGCCCCGCATGACGGTGGAGCAGATCGTGGGCGAGGGGTTGGATGTTCACGCCCCGGGGCTGCCACCGGCACAGAGGCGCAATCGGGTACTGGCTGCGCTGGGCAGTGTGGGACTGGTCGATGAAAGCGCTGTAGGCGCGCAGGCGGCGCATGCTTTGCTGCAGCGCTACCCGCACGAGTTTTCAGGCGGACAGCGGCAGCGCTTGGCCATTGCCCGGGCCCTGATCGTAGAACCCGCCGTGTTGGTGCTCGACGAGCCCACCAGCGCTCTGGATGTGACCGTGCAGCAGCAGGTGCTGACCCTGTTGCAGCGGCTGCAGCGAGAACGGCAACTGAGCTATCTGCTCATCACCCACGACATGGATGTGATCCAGGCCATGGCCCACCAGGTGCTGGTGCTCAAGGGCGGCGAGGTGGTGGAGCAGGGCAGCCGTGAAGCGGTTTTCAGCTGCCCCAAACATCCGTACACGCTCAGCTTGCTGGCTGCATCGGCACACTGATTGACTAAAAGTTGGTTGTTTTTACGTGTTTACCCGCTCGGTGCATCACCGGCGGATGGCTACACTGCGTCGCGATGAATCCCATGGCCATGACCCCTCCACTAAACGAACCAGTCATCGGGCTGAACTCCCCCCTGCGTTGGCTCAAGCTGGGGTGGAGAGATCTTGTTCGCAATCCGGGGCCAGGCCTTTTGCATGGTGCTGTCCTGGCTTGTTTTGGCTGGTTGCTGTTGTGGGTTGCCAGTGACCGTTTCTGGATGCTGGCCGGGGCATTTTCTGGCTTCATGATCGTCGCCCCTATTCTCACCACCGGTTTGTACCAAGTCAGTAAACAGTGCTCGACAGGCCACTGTGTCGGCATGGGGGAGGTCTTCCGGATATGGCGATCGCTGGACGGGCGCTTGATCGTGTTTGGCCTGCTTCTGGGGTTTGCTGCCACAGGGTGGGTGATGACATCCGCTTCGATGATCACTGCGCTCACCCCCGTGCCCGTGCGAAACCCGATGGATTTTCTGAGGCATGTGGTGCTGGCGCCTGACGGCTGGCTGTTTGAGGTGTGGCTGCTTGTGGGGGGCGTGCTGGCCGCACCCATGTTTGCATCCAGCGTTATCGCCATACCCATGCTGGTCGACACCAACAAGTCGGTGAGGGCTGCAGTGCTGGCCAGCTGGAATGCGGTTGGCACCTATCCGCTGGTCCTGGGCTTGTGGGCATTGATCATCATGGGCTTGGCTGGTCTCGGCATGCTGGCTGGTCTGGCAGGGCTGATCGTGGTGGTTCCGGTGCTGGCGCATGCCAGTTGGCATGCCTACTGCGATCTGACGCGAACCGCTTGAGCGATACTCCAAGGCCGTTTGACACGGGCCACGCGGCCTGAGGCCCACCACACCTACCTCATGGAAATCACCATCTTCGGTTACACCGAAGGGCAAATCGCCCAATTTGGCCTCACCTTCGGCGTCGGGGCGTTCATTCTGTACATGATGTTCATCGTGTTGAACCTTGCGCGTGAATCCAAGGCGGGCAAGTTCGGGACCTTCATTATTTTTCTGGTGTTGTCCTTCGGAATGTTGGGCTTTGTGGCCAAAAACATCATCAAATGGGTTCTGGGCATCTGATTCAGCGTCGTAGACCTGCTTCCAATTGCAGTAGGTTCGCGCCTCGGGTTAGAATGCGAACTTCACGACCAAACGGGCGGGTAATCACCGCCCGTTTTTTTTGGGCGAAAGCTTTTCAGTATTTTTGGCGGATACATCCGAATACCAGCGATTTATGGCGTGGCAAGCATCAGTTGAGCAAACCGTCACCGGTTTGGGTTATGACCTAGTGGAGATTGAGCGAACAGCCGCCGGTCTGCTGCGCATCACCATCGACATGCCCTTCCAAGCCGGCACGCCCGAGCAGTTTGTGAACGTCGAAGACTGCGAGGCAGTGACCCGTCAGTTGCAGTTTTTGCTGGAAGTTGAGGGCGTGGACTACAAACGGTTGGAGGTTGGCTCACCCGGCATCGACCGCCCCTTGCGCACTCCGACGGATTTCAACCGGTTTGTGGGTGCCGACATTGATCTGACTCTGAAAGAGCCGATTGGCATCACAGGGACCGACATTGCGGCCAACCGCAAGAAATTCAGGGGTACCTTGGAGTCCACGGATCAGCCCGATGTCTGGCAAATTGTCTGGACCGACGAGCTTGCCCCCAAACCAGGTCAGCGTGTGAGCAAAAAGCGCCCGCCCGCTGTTTACCAGGCCATGCGTTTCACGTTGGACGAATTGCGTGAGGTGCGCTTGGCCCCCATTGTTGATTTCAAAGGGCGCAAGCCCAAGGCTACTGCAGAGCAGCCGAATTCGGCCGCCGATGCGGCCGAATGACACCGTACTACACCCCATTGAAGCTGTTAGCAGAAAAAAGAAAGGCAGGCCAGTGACATGAATCGCGAACTCCTGATGTTGGTCGATGCAATTTCGCGCGAAAAGAACGTTGAGCGTGATGTGGTTTTTGGTGCCGTTGAATTGGCTCTGGCTTCTGCCACCAAAAAGCTGTACCAAGGCGAGGTGGACATTCGCGTGAGCGTGGACCGCGACAGCGGCAACTACGAAACGTTCCGCCGCTGGCTGGTAGTTCCTGACGAAGCCGGTCTTCAGAACCCCGAGGCTGAAGAACTGGTGTCGGATGCCAGCGATGAAATCTCCGACATTGAAGTCGGTGATTTCATTGAGAAGCCGATCGAGAGCATGCCCATTGGCCGCATCGGTGCGATGGCTGCAAAGCAGGTTATTCTGCAAAAAATCCGTGATGCAGAGCGCGAAATGTTGCTCAACGACTTCATGTCGCGTGGCGAAAAGATTTTTGTCGGCACGGTCAAGCGCATGGACAAGGGCGACCTGATCGTTGAAAGCGGCCGTGTGGAAGGCCGCCTGCGCCGAACTGAAATGATCCCCAAGGAGAATTTCCGCACCGGTGATCGCGTGCGCGCCATGATCATGGAGGTGGACCTGACGTTGCGCGGTGCGCCCATCGTGCTGTCTCGCTCATCGCCCGCCTTCATGATGGAGTTGTTCCGTCAGGAAGTGCCCGAGATCGAACAGGGCCTGTTGGAAATCAAAACGTGTGCCCGTGATCCTGGCTCCCGCGCCAAGATTGCTGTCTTGTCACACGACAAGCGCGTGGATCCCATCGGCACCTGCGTGGGTGTGCGTGGCTCGCGTGTGAACGGTGTGACCACAGAACTGGCTGGAGAGCGGGTGGATATCGTGCTGTGGAGCGAAGACCCGGCCCAATTCGTCATCGGCGCCTTGGCGCCTGCCAATGTTCAGTCCATCGTGGTGGACGAAGAGCGTCACGCCATGGATGTGGTGGTTGACGAAGAAAACCTGGCTATCGCCATTGGTCGTGGTGGCCAGAACGTTCGCCTGGCGTCTGATTTGACCGGTTGGCGCATCAACATCATGACTGCTGACGAGTCTGCCCAGAAGCAGGCGGCAGAATCAGACGGTGTGCGTGCCTTGTTCATGGCCAAACTCGATGTGGACCAGGAAATTGCCGATATCCTGATCGAGGAGGGTTTCACCAGCCTCGAAGAAGTTGCCTACGTGCCACTGCAGGAAATGCTGGACATCGAATCGTTCGACGAAGACACAGTCGCGGAACTCCGCACCCGGGCCAAAGACGCGTTGCTGACGATGGAGCTTGTGCGTGAAGAGAGTGTCGAAGCGGTATCGCAAGATTTGCGCGACTTGGAAGGTGTGACTGCAGAAATGATCTCGCAGTTGGCAGCCTCTGGTGTCAACACCCGCGACGATCTGGCAGACCTGGCCACCGACGAATTGTCTGAAATTACCGGGCAATCGCCCGAAGAAGCGACAGCCCTGATCATGAAGGCACGCGCTCACTGGTTCGCCGGTGAAGCGGGTGAGGCCCAATCCTGATCACGGAGGCAACGGAGAAACACCCATGACCAGCATCAGCGTCGCAGAATTGGCAGCCGAACTGCACAAACCCACACACACCCTGCTGGAGCAACTCGCCAGCGCGGGCGTGCCCAAGTCATCGGGTGCAGACCCTGTGTCTGATGTGGACAAACACAAATTGTTGAGCTATTTGCAAACCAGCCACGGTACGGTATCGGGCGAGCGCAAAAAGATCACTCTGGTGAAAAAGTCCACCACCGAAATCAAGCAGGCCGATGCCACTGGGCGTGCTCGCACCATTCAGGTGGAAGTGCGAAAAAAGCGCACATTCATCCAGCGCGATGACGAAGTCGTGGCCGACGCAACACCTGCGGAATCGCCTGCCGTGGCTGCTGCCAACGCCGAAGAGCTCAAGCGCCGGGAGGAAGAAGCGCGTCGCCAGGCTGAGCTCTTGCGTGTGCAAGAGGAAGAGCTGGACCAGCGCCGCAAAGAGCGGGAGGCCGAAGAGGCGCGTGAAGCACAAGTTGCGGCCCAAGCCGAACGCGATCGTGAAGCTGCTCGGGCTGCTGCCCAAGCCGAGGCGGCACAGATTGAGGCCGCCAGACGTGCTGCTCCAGTGCCTCAGTCGAGCGCAGAGACACCTGCTCCTGCCGTTGCGTCAAGCGCGCCCGCTGCCGTTCAGCCCAATGCACAGGAAGAGGCGCAGCAGGAAGCGCGTCGCGTGCAAGCTGCCAAAGTGGCCGGAGAAAAGGCAGCCGAAGAAGCCAAGGCCATCGACCTGAAAGACCGTCGTCGCAAGGCAGAAGCCGAAGCGGCAGCCATCCGGGAAATGATGTCTGCACCCAAAAAGGTGCTCGTGGCCAAAAAGCCCGAGCCCGTGGCAGAAGTCAAGCCCGCCGTGGACCCGAAAGCTGCCCTGAAGGGCACGCTTCACAAGCCTGCGGGCACCAACGCCCCAGGCGTTGCCCGCCCCGCTGTGTCCACAGCTCCTGGTGCTGGCAAGAAAGAAGTCAAGTCTGAGAACTTGTCATCCACCTGGAAAGACGACGCAGCCAAGAAAAAAGAGATCAAAACCCGTGGTGACACCACGGCGGGTCGGTCTAACTGGCGTGGTGGTCCCAAGGGCCGCCGTGACAGCAGGGACAGCCGCGACAACCAAAACTCCACTTTCGCCGCACCGGCAGAGTTCAAGGTTTTGGAAGTGCATGTGCCGGAAACCATCACCGTGGCCGAGTTGGCACACAAGATGTCGGTCAAGTCGTCGGAAGTCATCAAGCACCTGATGAAGCTCGGGCAGATGGTCACCATAAACCAGCCGCTCGACCAAGACACCGCCATGATCGTGGTGGAAGAACTCGGCCATCGTGCCGTGCAGGCCGAACTGGACGATCCAGAAGCCTTCACCGACGAAGACGCATTGCACCAGACCGCTGAGGCAGTGTCGCGTGCACCCGTGGTGACGGTCATGGGCCACGTTGACCACGGCAAAACCTCGCTGCTGGACTACATCCGCCGCGCCAAAGTCGCGGCTGGCGAGGCTGGCGGCATCACTCAGCACATCGGCGCATACCACGTGGAAACACCGCGCGGCATGATTTCCTTCCTCGACACCCCTGGCCACGAAGCGTTCACCGCCATGCGTGCCCGTGGTGCCAAGGCAACCGACATCGTCATTCTGGTGGTGGCGGCGGACGACGGCGTCATGCCCCAGACCAAAGAGGCCATCAAGCACGCCAAGGCTGCGGGTGTGCCCATCGTGGTCGCTGTGAACAAAATCGACAAACCCGATGCCAACCTGGAGCGCGTGAAAAACGAGCTGGTGGTGGAGGAGGTCGTGCCTGAAGAGTTCGGCGGCGATTCACCGTTTGTCGGCGTGTCCGCCAAAACCGGCCAGGGCATCGATGCCCTGCTGGAGCAGGTGTTGCTGCAAGCCGAAGTGCTGGAACTCAAGGCCCCTGTGGACGTGATGGCGAAGGGCCTCGTGATCGAAGCTCAGCTGGACAAAGGCCGTGGTCCTGTGGCGACCGTGCTGGTTCAGTCCGGCACGCTCAAAACCGGTGACGTGGTGCTGGCTGGCCAGACCTATGGCCGTGTGCGGGCCATGCTCGATGAGAACGGCCGACCCACCAAATCGGCTGGGCCTTCGATTCCGGTGGAAATTCAGGGTTTGACCGAAGTGCCGCAGGCCGGTGACGAATTCATGGTGCTGACCGATGAGCGCCGTGCCCGTGAAATTGCCACCTATCGCGCAGGCAAGTTCCGCAACACCAAGCTGGCCAAGCAGCAGGCAGCCAAGCTGGAAAACATGTTCAGCGACATGACGGCCGGCGAGGTCAAGATGCTGCCCATCATCGTCAAGGCCGATGTGCAGGGCTCGCAGGAAGCGTTGGCGCAGTCCCTGCTCAAGCTGTCCACCGACGAAGTCAAGGTGCAACTGGTGTATGCCGGCGTGGGTGGCATCAGCGAGTCCGACATCAACCTGGCCATCGCTTCCAAGGCTGTGGTGATCGGCTTCAACACGCGCGCCGATGCAGGTGCCCGCAAACTGGCTGAGAGCAATGGCGTTGACCTGCGTTACTACAGCATCATTTACGACGCCGTGGACGAGCTCAAGGTCGCCATGTCGGGCATGCTGACTCCAGACCGCCGCGAAGAAATCATCGGTATGGCCGAGATCCGCACGGTGTTCGTGGCGTCGAAGATCGGCACGGTGGCTGGTTGTATGGTGACAGGTGGCTACGTGACCCGCAGCGCGCATTTCCGCCTGCTGCGCGAGAACGTGGTGGTGTACACCGGCGAACTCGATTCCCTGAAACGCATGAAAGACGATGTGCGCGAAGTCAAAGAAGGTTTCGAGTGCGGTATCAAGCTGCGCAACTACAACGACATCAAAGAAGGCGACCAGCTCGAATTCTTCGAGGTCAAGGAAGTGGCCCGCACGCTGTAAAGCGGGGCTCAGTGCATGGCAGCCAAGAAATCATCCACCCCCAACCGCGGTTTTCGCGTGGCCGATCAGATCCAGCGTGATCTGACCGAGCTGATTGCGCGCGAACTCAAAGACCCGCGGGTGGGCATGGTGACCATTCAGGCCGTCGAAGTCACGCCCGACTACGCCCATGCACAGGTGTATTTCAGCCTGCTGACCGGTGACCCTGTCGCCACCACGGTGGCGCTGAACCAGGCTGCTGGTTTCTTGCGCAACGGCCTGTTCAAACGACTGCACATTCACACCGTGCCCACGTTGCACTTTCATTTCGACCGCACCACCGAGCGTGCGGCCGACATGAACGCCTTGATTGCCAAGGCCGTGTCTTCCCGCGCCCAGGACGAATAGCCATGACTGCGCCACGCACACGGGTGCAGCGGCGCCCTGTGCATGGGGTGTTGCTGCTTGACAAACCGCTGGGGTTTTCCAGCAACCAGGCTTTGCAAAAGGCCAAGTGGTTGCTGCGCGCCGACAAAGCGGGGCATACAGGCACGCTAGACCCTCTGGCCACCGGCGTGTTGCCGCTGTGCTTTGGCGCTGCCACAAAGTTCAGCCAGCAGCATCTGGATGCCGACAAGCGCTACAGCGCCACCTTGCGGTTGGGCCAAGCCACCACGACAGGCGATGCCGAGGGCGAAGTGGTGACCACTGCCGATGTGCCTGCCCTGACGCAAGCCGACCTCGATGCGCTGACGCAGCGCATGTTGGGCCCCCAGCAACAACTGCCACCGATGTACTCGGCGCTGAAGAAAGACGGCAAGGCGCTGTACGAATATGCACGCGCTGGGCAAACCGTCGAGCGCGAGCCGCGCAGCATCGAGATTTTTGAATTGAATATGGCGTTAGCGCTTGATGATCAAGGGTATACAGCTATTCAATTTGATGCTTCGTGCAGTAAGGGCACTTACATCCGGACGCTGGGCGAGGACATTGCCAAAGCGCTGGGTACGGTCGGGCACTTGCGGGCACTGCGCCGTACCCAAACGGGCAACTTCCGCGAAGCCGACTGCATCACCGTTGAACAGCTTGAAGCGATGGACGAAACCGCGCGCGTGAAAGCGCTGCAACCAGTCACCGTGCTGCTGCCCCATCATCAGCCGGTCACACTGGATGACGACAATGCCGGACGTTTCTTGAGCGGTTTGCGTCGCCGCACGACCCTGGCAGATGCGGATGAGGTGGCAGTATTCGGTTTCCAAACTTCTGCGCTGCTGGGCACAGCCCATGTGTCAGGGGGTGAACTGGTGCCCACCCGATTGCTCAACCCGCTCGAAATTCAGCAAATGCTGAACCAAGCCCGCTTGTTACCCGATTCCGCTGGCCCGAACGATACGGTGCACAAGGCCAGCCCCGTGGCCTTGCCACACTGACCCGCGCAGCCCTTCAGCCAGACGCATTTTTCAAGTTCTTCAGGATGTACCCATGAGTCAAAAACAAATCCGCAACATTGCCATCATTGCCCACGTCGACCACGGCAAAACCACCATGGTTGACCAACTGCTGCGTCAGTCCGGCACATTTGCCGAACACGAAAAGGTGGTGGATACCGTGATGGACAACAACGCCATCGAAAAAGAGCGTGGCATCACCATCCTGGCCAAGAACTGTGCCGTGAGCTGGGAAGGCACCCACATCAACATCGTCGACACCCCCGGGCATGCGGACTTCGGCGGCGAGGTGGAGCGCGCCCTGTCCATGGTCGACAGCGTGTTGCTGCTGATCGACGCGCAGGAAGGCCCCATGCCCCAGACGCGCTTTGTGACCAAGAAGGCCTTGGCCCTCGGTCTGAAGCCCATCGTGGTGGTGAACAAGGTCGACAAGCCCGGTGCCAACCCTGACAAAGTGGTCAACGCCGCGTTTGACCTGTTTGACAAACTCGGTGCCACCGACGAGCAGCTGGACTTTCCCGTGGTGTATGCCTCAGGTATCAACGGCTGGTCTTCGCTGGAAGAGGGCGCACCTGGCGAGCAGTGGGGCCCTGACATGTCAGCCCTGTTCAACACCATCCTGAAACACGTGCCACCGAACTCCGGTGACGCATCCGCACCCCTGCAACTGCAAGTGTCCGCATTGGACTTCTCCACTTTCGTGGGCCGCATTGGTGTGGGCCGTATCAGCCAAGGCACCATCAAACCGTCGATGGACGTGGTGGTGATGGAAGGCCCTGATGGCAAGACCGTCAAGGGCCGCATCAACCAGGTATTGACCTTCCAGGGGCTGGACCGCGTTCAGGTGACCGAAGCAGGCCCTGGCGACATCGTGCTGGTCAATGGCATTGCCGACATCGGCATCGGCGTGACTATCACCGACCCAATCACTCCCACCCCGCTGCCCATGCTCAAGGTGGATGAGCCCACGCTGACCATGAACTTCTGCGTGAACACCAGCCCCCTGGCTGGCCGCGAAGGCAAGTACGTCACCAGCCGCCAGATCTGGGACCGCCTGCAGAAAGAGCTGCAACACAACGTGGCTTTACGTGTGCGTGAAACCGATGAAGACGGTATTTTCGAAGTGTCTGGCCGCGGCGAACTGCACCTGACCATCCTGCTGGAGAACATGCGCCGCGAAGGCTACGAGCTGGCTGTGTCCAAGCCTCGCGTGGTGTTCCGCGATGTGGATGGCGTGCGCCACGAGCCTATTGAAATGGTGACCGCCGACATCGAAGAGCAGCACCAGGGCGGCGTGATGCAGGCTTTGGGCGAGCGCAAGGGCGAGCTGGTCAACATGGAGCCGGACGGCCGTGGCCGCGTGCGTCTGGAATACCGCATTCCTGCCCGGGGCCTGATCGGTTTCACCAACGAGTTTTTGAACCTGACCCGTGGTTCTGGCCTGATCGCCAACATTTTTGACAGCTACGAGCCCCACAAGGGCGACATCGCCAGCCGCAAAAACGGCGTGCTGATTTCCATGGACGATGGCGAAATTTTCACCTATGCCCTGGGCAAGCTCGACGACCGTGGCCGCATGTTCGTGAAGGCGAATGACCCGGTGTACGAAGGCATGATCGTGGGCATCCACAACCGCGACAACGACTTGGTGGTGAACGCCACCCGCACCAAGCAGCTGACCAACTTCCGCGTGTCGGGCAAGGAAGACGCCATCAAGATCACCCCACCGATCGAGTTGAACCTTGAATACGGCGTGGAATTCATCGAAGACGACGAACTGGTGGAAATCACGCCCAAGAGCGTGCGCCTGCGCAAGCGCTTCCTGAAAGAGCACGACCGCAAGCGCGCTGCCAAGGCCTGATCTCACGCGGATCCGCGCATTCAGAACAACGGGGCTTTGGCCCCGTTGTGTGTTTCCGGAGCAGCCACCAGCATGAACAGCAAACTCTCCCACTGCCAAGCCGTCGTGTTGATGGTGGTCGTTACCCTGCTCTGGTCCACAGCCGGGGTGGTGACCCGTCACCTGGAGGCAGCCAAAGCGTTCGAAGTCACCTTCTGGCGCAGCTTCTTCACGCTGCTGACCCTGGTGGTCGTGTTGCCGCTGTGGCAGGGGTGGGGGGTTTGGGCCCGCATGCGGGCTGCAGGAGGTGTTCTGTGGCTGTCGGGTGTGTGCTGGGCGGTGATGTTCACCGCCTTCATGGTTGCGCTGACCTTGACCACGGTGGCCAATGTGCTCGTGACGCTGGCCGCAGGCCCTTTGCTGACGGCATTGGTGTCACGTGTGTTCACTGGTCACCGGTTGGCCCGCCGCACCTGGGGCGCGATTGTGGTGGCAGGTGTGGGCATTGCATGGATGTTTGCAAGCCAGCTCTCCAGCGGCGGTGTGGAGGGCACACTGGTGGCCTTGTGCGTGCCGGTGGCAGCCGCAGTCAACTGGACACTCGTGCAGCGCAACCGGCAACAGGGTCGTCAGTTGGATTTGGTGCCGGCCGTGCTGGTGGGGGCACTCATTTCCTCGGTGGTGACCTTGCCGCTGGCCTGGCCCATGGCTGCCAGCGCACACGACCTAGCCTTGTTGGCGGGCTTGGGGGCTTTCCAGCTCGCCATCCCGTGCGCATTGTCTGTGGTGTGTGCCCGGGTGCTCAGCGCGCCCGAGGTGTCGCTGCTGGCTTTGCTGGAGGTGCTGTTTGGTACCTTGCTGGCCTGGGTGGGGGCCAATGAAGTGCCGGGCAACCATGTGCTGACAGGCGGCAGCCTGGTGGTCGGTGCACTGCTCACCAATGAAATTCTGGGGTGGCGCGAGAGACGCACCGCTGCACAAATGCAGGAACCACCTCCATCCATCGTGGCATGATCCTTCGGTGTCCAGTGCACCGGAAAACCCCATGACCACAGCCCCTCTGCCCGCCGAAGCCGCCGTCGCAACCTCTGCCGATGCCGCCCCGGTACCGGTCCCACTTGTCACCCTGGATGTCTTGGCCGAGCGACACGGCCGCGTCGGGTGCATCACACTCAACCGTCCTCGCGCGCTCAACGCGCTGTCTCTCGACATGGTGCGGGCCCTCACGTCTGCTCTTGAGCAGTGGCGTGACGACCCGGCTGTGCTGGCCGTCGCGGTGCGTGGTACCGGTAAACAAGGGCCGTTCGGCGCCTTTTGTGCTGGCGGAGACATTCGCTTTTTCCATCAGGCTGCATTGGCTGGCGACCCACGGCTGGAAGATTTTTTTACAGAGGAGTACCGCCTCAATCACCTGATACACACCTATCCCAAGCCCTACATCGCGTTCATGGATGGCATCGTCATGGGTGGGGGAATGGGCATCAGCCAGGGGGCGAGCTTGCGGGTGGTGACTCAACGCACCCAAATGGCGATGCCCGAAACTGGCATTGGACTGTTTCCTGATGTGGGCGGAGGCTTTTTTCTGAGCCGTTGTCCCGGGCGCGTGGGTGAGTGGCTGGCTTTGACGGGGCAAACCATCGAGGCTGGTGATGCCGTTGCCTTCGGGCTGGCAGACGGCTGTCTGGATGCGGCCCGGCTCAATGTGGTGTGGGCCGAGCTTCAGTCCACCCCCTTCGAATCGGCCAATGCGGTTGAACACCTGGTTGAAACGAAATTCATAGCGCAAATACCAAACAGTAAAAGCGTCAGAGGCAAAATTGACCAGTGTTTTTCGCTGGACACCGTGCCAGACATTCTGGTCGCTCTGGCGGCTGATGCGTCTGAGTTTGCTCAAACCACACTCGCCACTTTGCGCAGGCGTTCACCTCTGATGCTGGCCGTGGTGCTGGAGCAGATTCGTCGTGCCCGCCGCATGGGCCTGGCCGACGATCTGCGCATGGAGCGGGACATGGTGCGGCACTGTTTTCATCCCGTTCACCTCGGCCGCACGGCATCCGAGAGTGAAACGGTTGAAGGGATACGCGCGCTTGCCATCGACAAAGACCACCAGCCAGAATGGTTGCCATCTCGGGGGGACGATGTCGCCGCAGACATGGTCAGTCCGTTTTTTGTCAGCCCGTGGCCTGCACACGCACACCCTTTGCGAGGCTTGGGCTGATCGTTTTTTCAGTGGCCAGAATGCATGCAAGGTGGCGGTGAGCTTCGCTGCCGCTGGTACCCCACACACTCTCAGCGGTTGTGGACTTTCATGGCCCGCTCTACTTCGCGTTTGCCTTCACGGTCCTTGATGGTGTCGCGCTTGTCGTGCTCCGCCTTGCCTTTGCCCAACGCGACTTCGCATTTCACTTTGCCGCTTTTCCAGTGCAGGTTCAGCGGCACCAAGGTGTAGCCTTTCTGCTCGACCTTGCCCATCAGCCGGCGGATTTCGTCTTTGTGCAGCAGCAATTTCTGTCACATGGGTGGAGGCTGTGCGCAGGGGGTTGATCTGGCAGCCAATCAGGTACAACTCGCCCTCGCGGACGATCACATAGCCGTCGGTCAGCTGCACCTTGCCTTCGCGCAATGCCTTGACTTCCCATCCCTGCAGCACCATGCCTGCTTCGTGGCGCTCTTCAATGTGGTAGTTGAAGACGGCTTTCTTGTTGTCGGCAATGCGTGTGACAACAGGTTTGGTTTCTGCTTTTTTGGTGGATTTGCCTGCAGCGGCAGAGAGCGGGGCTGTGGGTTTGGAGGTGGTCATTCAGGCAAGGTGGAAAATACCCCGGCGAATACAATCGCCCAAGCCTCCCCATTGTATGAAAAGCGTTCACAAATCAGTCCTGCTCTGGCACAGCGCCCACGAAATGTTCGCGTTGGTGACCGATGTCGGAAGCTACCCCGCTTTTTTGCCTTGGTGCGACCACACGACGGTGCTCGATGCGTCGGAATCAGGCATGACCGCCAAAGTGGGCATGGCGCTCAGTGGGCTCAAGCAGAGCTTCACCACCCGCAACACGCACGAGCCAGACCGCAAGGTGGTCATGCACCTGGTGGACGGCCCGTTTTCCCGGCTGGATGGCACCTGGGAGTTCACGCCTTTGGGTGATGGCACACAGCGCGCGTGCAAAGTGGACTTCAAGCTCAATTACGGATTTTCGAACGCCGCACTGGCAACACTAGTAGGACCTGTTTTCGACAAAATAGCCGCCAACCTGGTCGATGCGTTCGTCAAGCGTGCAGACCAGGTGTACGGCCCTGGCAGCGGCTGATGAAAGTGTCCCTGGTTTGGTCGCCTGCACCGCGTCAGGTCATTGAGGACTCTGTGGAGGTGCCCGACGGTGCGACGGTGGCCACTGCTTTGGCCCGCTCAGGCTGGACAGAACGTTTCGGTTTCGCGTCCATGCCCGACCTGTCGTTTGGCGTGTGGAACTTGCCTGCCAGTTTGAAGACGCCGTTGCGCGAGTTCGACAGGGTAGAGGTCTACCGACCGCTGACCGCAGACCCGAAAGAGGCCCGGCGCAAGCGGTTCAGCAAGCAAGGCAGCAAGGCAGCGGGCTTGTTTGCCAACAAACGGCCCGGCGCCAAAGCGGGATACTGAGCCGGGCGCTGCCCCAAAACACTTCAGGGGGTGCAGCTCTGCTGGACGATCTGCTGCAGGCGGGCTTTCTCAGCATTGCGGGTGTCTTCGTTCATGATGACGCGCTCGCCCTTGTCGTTCACCGTGCTGAGCATGCGGCCCGTACCCAGTGAGGCCAAATTGCGCTGCGCTCTCTGGCAGTTGTCCGCTTTGGCTGCGGCAGCTTTGAGCGCCTGGGCTTTCTCCTTGGCCTTTTCGGCCTCTTCTGCCTGCTTCTTCTGTGCTTCCAGGGCTGCAGCCTTCTTGTCAAGTGCTGCCTTCGCCGCCGGGTCTGCCTCAGTGTTGCCCTGGGCCGCATCAGCCGCAGGTTTGCTTGGGGGCGGGGCTGGTCTCTCGCCAGGGCGACGCAGTATGTTCTTATCTGGAATGTCTGAAGGCGGTGCTGTGTCGCTGAAAACCTTACGCCCGCTCGCGTCGGTCCACTGCCATTGGGCCCAAGCGGGCGCAGACAGCCCGACGACCACCGGGGTGACCAGCAGCCAAGCAACAAAACGCATGTGCAGCTTCATGCCTGCAGTGTAGCGACAAGCGCTTTGGCAGGGCAACTGCGCGCTCGCTCAACGGCGGGACGGCCCCCAGTCTGGCGGCAGGCCGCTGGATACAATACGCCTTTTGGAGCTTTGCCATGCGCCTTCTCGGCAATGCGCTCACCTTCGACGATGTGTTGTTGGTGCCCGCGTTTTCCCAAGTCCTGCCCAAGGACACCTCCCTCGCCACCCAATTCACCCGCAACATACGCCTGAACCTGCCCCTGGTTTCGGCGGCCATGGACACTGTCACCGAGGCCCGGCTGGCGATTGCCATCGCCCAGGAAGGTGGCATCGGCATCGTGCACAAGAACCTGTCCATTGCCGAACAGGCGGCCCATGTGGCCAAGGTCAAGCGCTATGAGTCTGGCGTGCTGCGCGATCCGGTGGTCATCACTCCCCAGACCACAGTCCGTCAGGTCAAGCAGTTGTCCGACGAACTCGGCGTGTCGGGCTTTCCCGTGGTGGATGCCGGCAAGGTGGTGGGCATCGTCACCGGGCGCGATCTGCGGTTCGAGTCGCGCAACGATTTGCCGGTCAGCGAAATCATGACCCCTCGCGAGCGTTTGGTCACGGTGCCTGAAGGCACCACGCCCGAACAGGCCAAGGCCTTGCTGAACAAAGTCAAGCTGGAGCGCCTGTTGCTGGTGAACGATGCGTTTGAGCTCAAGGGGCTCATCACCGTCAAGGACATCAACAAGCAGCTGAATTTTCCCAACGCAGCGCGTGACGCACTGGGCAAGTTGCGTGTCGGAGCTGCCGTGGGTGTGGGCGAGGGCACGGAAGAGCGCGTTGCGGCACTGGTCAAGGCCGGTGTGGACGCGATCGTGGTCGACACCGCCCACGGTCACAGCAAGGGCGTGATCGACCGGGTGCGCTGGGTCAAACAGAACTACCCACACATTGAGGTCATCGGCGGCAACATCGCCACTGGCGCAGCGGCCTTGGCTTTGGCCGATGCAGGGGCTGACGCTGTCAAGGTGGGTATTGGCCCGGGCTCGATTTGCACCACCCGCATCGTGGCGGGTGTGGGTGTGCCGCAGATCACGGCCATCGACAACGTGGCCACCGCACTCAAAGGCAGCGGCGTGCCATTGATTGCCGACGGCGGCATCCGCTACAGCGGCGACATTTCCAAAGCCATCGCGGCGGGTGCTGGCACGGTCATGATGGGCGGCATGTTTGCGGGCACGGAAGAAGCCCCTGGCGAGGTCATTCTGTACCAGGGCCGCAGCTACAAAAGTTACCGTGGCATGGGCAGCATCGGTGCCATGAAGGCCGGTTCAGCCGACCGCTATTTCCAGGAAAACGACGAAACCACCAACCCCAACGCCGACAAACTGGTGCCCGAGGGCATTGAAGGCCGGGTGCCCTACAAAGGCTCAGTGGTGTCCATCATTTACCAAATGGCCGGCGGCTTGCGGGCCAGCATGGGTTACTGCGGTTGCGGCTCCATCGCCGAGTTGCACGACCAAGCCGAGTTTGTGCAAATCACCACAGCAGGCATCCGCGAAAGCCACGTGCACGACGTGCAAATCACCAAAGAAGCGCCCAACTACCGGGCCGAATAAACACCTTGCCAGCAAGCCGCATCCCTCACGGGAGCGGCTTTTTCTTTTTGCCTGCCTTCACTTCGACTGCCCCGACTGACGCACCATGCAGCACCAAAAAATCCTCATCCTCGATTTCGGCTCCCAGGTCACGCAGCTCATTGCCCGCCGTGTGCGCGAGGCCCATGTGTACTGCGAAGTTCACCCTTGCGATGTGACCGATGAGTGGGTGCGCGAGTTCGCGGCCGATGGCCAACTCAAAGGCGTGATCCTGTCGGGCAGCCACGCCAGCGTGTACGAGGTGGATGACAAAGCCCCTGATGCCGTCTACCAACTGGGCATTCCCGTGCTGGGCATTTGCTATGGCATGCAGACCATGGCGCAGCAGCTGGGCGGCAAGGTGGAAGGTTCCAACACCCGAGAATTTGGCTACGCCGAGGTGCGCGCCCGTGGCCACACCGAGCTGTTGAAAGACATCGCTGACTTCACCACCGCCGAAGGTCACGGCATGCTCAAGGTGTGGATGAGCCACGGGGACAAGGTCACCGAACTGCCACCCGGCTTTAAGCTGATGGCGTCCACCGATTCATGCCCCATTGCCGGCATGGCCGATGAGGCCCGCCACTTCTACGCTGTGCAGTTTCACCCCGAAGTGACTCACACCGTGCAAGGCAAGGCACTGCTGGAGCGTTTTGTGCTGGGCATCTGTGGCACCCGGCCCGACTGGGTCATGCGCGACCACATTGCCGAGGCGGTTGAAAAAATCCGTGCTCAGGTGGGTGACGAAGAGGTCATCCTGGGCCTGTCGGGCGGCGTAGATTCATCGGTGGCTGCCGCCCTGATTCACCGCGCCATTGGCGACCAACTCACCTGTGTGTTTGTTGACCATGGCCTGCTGCGGTTGAATGAAGGTGACATGGTGATGGACATGTTCGTGGGCAAGCTGCACGCGAAGGTGATCCGGGTGGATGCATCCGATCAGTTCCTGGGGCACCTGGCTGGAGTGAGCGACCCCGAAGCCAAGCGCAAAATCATCGGGCGCGAATTTGTAGAGGTTTTCAAGGCCTCAGCGCTTGCTTTGAAAAAAGGTGATGCTTCACGAAAGGGAGCAACGTTTCTGGCGCAAGGCACCATCTACCCGGATGTGATCGAGTCGGGCGGTGCCAAAAGCAAGAAGGCTGTCACCATCAAGAGCCACCACAACGTGGGTGGTTTGCCGGAACAGCTCGGATTGAAACTGCTCGAACCGCTGCGCGATCTGTTCAAAGACGAGGTGCGTGAGCTGGGTGTGGCCCTGGGCCTGCCGCACGACATGGTCTACCGCCATCCTTTCCCAGGCCCCGGCCTGGGTGTGCGAATCCTCGGTGAGGTCAAGAAGGAATACGCTGACCTGCTGCGCCGGGCCGATGCCATCTTCATCGAAGAACTGCGCAACTTTGTGGACGCTGAAACTGGCAAGACGTGGTACGACCTGACCAGCCAGGCGTTCACGGTCTTTCTGCCCGTGAAGAGCGTGGGCGTGATGGGCGACGGCCGCGCCGTGCAAACGTCAGACTTCATGACGGCTGACTGGGCCGAACTGCCCTATGCGCTGTTGAAGAAGGTCAGCAGCCGCATCATCAACGAAGTGCGTGGTATCAACCGTGTCACCTACGACGTGAGCAGCAAGCCGCCAGCCACCATTGAGTGGGAATAATGCCTGACGCCGCAGCCCTGCGGCGCCCCATTTGTGCCGACAGGCCAGTGCCTGGCTGACGACCGTCTGGCGGCGCACAGTCGGCATGCCGCGTGACATTTAGGCTGCATCGCATGCCTACCTTGTTTCCGGCCCAATCCGGCATGCAGCCTCCCCTTGCCATCGCCGAACCGGTCCGATGGCAATCCCCCGCTCTCACAGCCTATTGGGTGCTGGCTTTTGGCCTGTCGTGGGCTTGCTGGTGGATATTTCCCCACGTCGCGTTGCGCTCGCCCTGGGCGGGTACTTTGCTGATGTGGGCTGGCGGTTTCGGGCCCACCGCCGCGGCGGTTCTGGTGGTTTGGGGCTGGCGTGGGCGTGCTGGCTTGCGCAACTGGCTTGTTGGCTGTGTGCGTCCCGTTGCAGGCTGGGGATGGCTTCTGCTGGCCTTCACACTGCCTTTGGTTGTGGTGCTGATTGCGGCGGGTGTGCACACGGCCATGGGCGGCACCATGGCACCGTCACCCGCCACCGGACACCTGCTTCTCGCCAGTGTGAACCTGTTGGCCATTGCGTTGCTGGGCGGGCCGCTGGGCGAGGAGTTTGGCTGGCGAGGGTTGGCCTTGCCTGCTTTGCAGGCCCGTCTGGGGTGGCGCTATGCCGGCCTGCTGTTGGGTTTGGTGTGGGGCGTTTGGCACCTGCCGCTGTTCTACCAGGCCCATACCGTGCAGGCGCACACAACGGTGGCCACGTTTTTGCTCAGCACGCTGGCCATGTCGGTGATGGTTGCGTGGCTGGCGCTCAGGTCGGGCGGGGGCGTGACGGCTGCGCTGGTGCTGCACACGGCCACCAACTTCTGGCCCACCATCGTTCCCGTGCTGCCCACGGCTGACACCCAACGGCCTTTTGAACTGGTGGTGATGCTTCAGGTGTTGTTGGCCCTGGGGCTCTTGGCTTTCCCGGGAGTGCCTGAGCTGAAAGCTAAAACGAAAATCCCTGATAGCGCTTGATGGTATTCATTTGTTAGCTATCAACGTTGTTTTCATCCGGCCAGGAATCCATCCCAAATCAGTTTGGCCCCGGTCAAAAACATTCCCCAGTCCACCAGCCGGTAAAACCACAGGGGGCTGATTTTTCGTGCCACCTTCACCCCCGCCCATACGGCATCAGCGCCAGAGAGGTGGCAAAGTTGCGCATGTCCAGCAGGCCCAGCCAGGCGTAGGGCAGCCACTTGCTGAGGTTGATGACGAAAAAAAACGCCGCCAGCGTGCCGGTGAACACCGTGGGCACCAGCTTCAGCGGGATCACATAGGCATTGACGGGCGGGCCGCCCGAGTGCGACACAAAGCTCGTGAAGCCCGACGTGGTGGTCATCAATGCGCCCCAGAGCTTGCCGGGTGGCGGGGCGTCGGCGTGGGGCGGGAACAGCTTGCGCTGCGCCAGAAATACCCAGGCAAACACCCCCACCACGCCCGCCACGGTGTGCGAGTCCAGTGTTTTGAACAGCACAGCACCCACGCAAATGCCCAGCAACCCCCAAGGCAGCATGAAGCGAAACAGCGCCCAGTCCAGCTCTTTGCGAAAGGCCTTGAGTGTCAGCACGTCCATCACAAACAGCAGGGGCATGAAGATGGCGGCGGCTTCGGGCACGGTCACGGCCAGGGCCATCAGCGGCACGCCCAGCGATCCAAAACCCGCTCCGAATCCGCTCTTGCTCAGGCCCAGAAGGAATACCGCCGGAATGGCCACCAGGTAAAAAAACGGCTCGGTGATCATTCAGAGATGGGTTCGGGTGGCGGGGGAGGGCAGGGGCTGTGATGAAATCAGGCCACTCGGGCCTGTGCGCCCATTGTGCAGGCTGCGGCCATTCGTTTCAGGGGCTTGAAGATGAAATCAATGTTCAGTCTGGTGGGGCTGCTGCTGGTTCTGGCGATCGTGGGCGTGCTGTTCAAGCGCCAAACAGCGCCTGTGGCCCACCCAACGCAAGCTACTGGTGCGCAGCACAATGCGGTAGCGCCAATTGCCCCAGCCTTGCCAAGCCCCCCCACCGGCACGCCACAACAACAGGTGGATCAGGTCAAAAAGGCGTTGGACCAGGCCGTTCAATCACGTCCCATGCCCGACAACCTGTGACATCTGCTGATCAAGACACCCACTGGATGCAGCTGGCGCTGGAGCAGGAGGGCGAGGTGCCTGTGGGTGCCGTGGTGGTGAAGGATGGCCAACTGGTGTCAACCGGACGCAACGCACCCATTGGCGGGCAAGACCCTACCGCCCATGCCGAGGTGCAGGCTTTGCGGGCAGCGGCACAGACCTTGGGCAACTACCGGCTGGACGGTTGCACCCTGTACGTGACGCTGGAGCCCTGCGCCATGTGCAGCGGCGCCATGCTGCATGCCCGCCTGAGCCGTGTGGTGTTCGGTGCGCCAGACGCCAAAACCGGGGCCGCAGGGGGGCTGTTGAATCTGTTTGCCCAGCCTGGTTTGAACCACCAGACTGGCGTCACAGGGGGAGTGCTGGCAACCGATTGCGCGGCCCTGTTGCAGGCTTTTTTCAGGCCCCGGCGGCTCAACGCCCGGCCCTTGCGGGAAGACGCGTTGCGCACCCCTCCGTCGCGCTTTGACGGCCTGGACGACCCCAGCCTGCGGGGTTTTCACGTGCAGGTCAGCCAACTGCCAGCACTTGCCGGGTTGAACATGCACGTGCTGGACACG
>JAIFMP010000033.1 GCA_020048405.1 Hydrogenophaga sp. | reverse complement strand
CACGGCTGGTGGATGCCATGGCCCACCATGAACACGCAGTACGGCAACAAAATGCCCAGCGGATGCGTCAACCCCGCGTACGGCAGCAGGGCCAACACGCTGGCGCTGCCCAGCGTGATGAAGCCGCCCACCCACACCGTGCGCTGCACGCCCATGCGCGGCAGCAGGCGGCGGCACAGGAATGTGCCCGCCAGGTAGCTGCTGGCCATGGTGAACAGCGACCAGCCATAGGCCACGCGGCTGACGCCCAGCACGTCAATGAACACAAACGACGACGAGCCCAGAAACGTGAACAGCCCCGCATAACTGGCCGTGGCCAGCAGCGAATATGTCCAGAAAGCAGGGGTGCGCACGATGCCGTTCCACGTGCGCCACAGCACGGCGGGCTGCAGGGCGTGTGGGTTGGGCTGTGCCACGGTTTCCCTGAACCGCAGGGCCAGCAGCACCAGCGTCAGCACGCCAAACACAGCAGGTACGCCCAGCGCTGCCCGCCAGCCCCAGGCGCTGGCCACCCAGCCACCCAACGGTGCGCTGAATGCGGCAATGATGCCCAGCCCACTCAGTGCTTTGCTGAGCACCCGGGCACCTTGTTCGGGCGGGTACAGGTCGCGCACGATGGCGCGGCCCGCCATCACCACCGCGCCCATGGCCGCGCCCTGCAACATGCGCCACACCACCAGCGCCGTCATGTGGGCGCTGAGCAGCGACCCGATGGCCGCCAGCGTGTACAGCCCCAACCCAGCCAGCAAAATGGGGCGGCGGCCAAACCGGTCAGACAACGGGCCCCACACCATTTGAGAGCAGCCAAACGCCAGCAACATGCCCGTGAGCGTGAGCTGCGCCTGCGACAGCGATGCGCCAAACCCGCTGGTGATGGCAGGCAGCGCGGGCAAATACAGGTCGGTGGTGATGGGCTGAATGCCCAGCAGCAGCGACAGCGTCAGCACCACAAAGCCGGGTGTCATGGAGGTGGGCTTCATCGGGGGTCAGCGGCCACGCAAAAACAGCGCGTCCAGTTCTTTCATGGAGAGTTGCCGCCAGGTGGGACGGCCGTGGTTGCATTGGTCACTGCGTTCGGTGGCTTCCTTCATTTCTTCCAGCGTCAGGCGGCGGTTGGCGCGCACCGCGCCGTGGCAGGCCATGGTGGCCAGCAGTTCGTGGTGGGCGCGTTGCACCAGGTGACAAGCGTCGTGCTGGGCCAGTTCGGCCAGCACACTGCGCGCCAACTCCACCGCATTGCCCATGGCGAGTGCCGAAGGCACGGCCCGCACAGCCAGGGTTTTGGGCGAAAACGCGGTGATTTCCAGCCCCAGTTGGGCCAGGGCATCGGTGTTGCCTTCGGCCGTGGCCACCTCTTGCGGGGTGGCGGCGAAGGTGGCGGGTATCAGCAGCGGTTGGCTGGGAATGGCTTTGGCTGCGTTGCCGTCGCCCAGTTGCCGTTCGTACACGATGCGTTCGTGCGCGGCGTGCATGTCCACCAGCACCAGGCCTTGGGAGTTTTCCGCGAGGATGTACACGCCGTGCAGCTGTGCCATTGCGCGGCCCAGGGGCCAGATGGTGGTGGGGTTTGCGGGCTCTGTGGCCGGGGCGGCAGCGGGCAATGGGGCTTCGGTGGGCGCCCACAGGGCTTGCAGTTCGTGCGCTTGCAGCGGGCGCTGGCCGGGGCGGGCTTGTGTGTCGGCCCAGGCGGGAGATTTTGGTGCAGAACGATCTGCAAAGACCATAGCTGTCTGCGCTTGTGAGGTAAGCGCTGGCGGCACATTTGTCTTTAAAAATTCAGGTGTGAAGGCCTGAGCAGCGGTGAGTGCTGATGGGGGGGCTGGGTGGCCTGCTTCGGCACGCGGCGCGGCCAGGGCGCTGTCCACCGCTTTGCGCACGGCCTGGTGCACCTCGCGGCTGTCGCGAAAGCGCACCTCGATTTTGGTGGGGTGCACGTTCACGTCCACCCGCGCCGGGTCCACCTGTATGAACAGCGCGTAGACCGGCTGGCGCTGGCCGTGCAGCACGTCTTCATAGGCGCTGCGGGCGGCGTGGGTGATGACCTTGTCACGCACAAAGCGCCCGTTCACGTAGGCAAACTGCTGGTCGGGGCGGGAGCGCGCCGCGTCGGGCACGCCCGCACGGCCCCACACGCGCAGGGCGGGCGGTGCGGCAAAGCCGGTGTCGTTGTCCGCAGGGGGCGTCCAGTTGCTGCGCCAGTCCACGGCCACGCTCTGGGCCAGAAAGTCGGCCCCCAACACGTCGGCCAGGCGGCGGTCAAGCGCGGCCATGTCGTGGCCCTGGGCGCGCCACTGTTCCACCAGCTTGCCTTCGTGCCAGATGGCAAAACCCACGTCGGGCCGTGTCAGGGCGTGGCGGCGCACCGCCTCGATGCAGTGGGCCAGTTCGGTGGCGTCGGTTTTTAAAAATTTGCGGCGGGCGGGCGTGGCGTAAAACAACTCGCGTACCTCCACCGAGGTGCCCTGTGTGCGCGCCACGGGCCGCAGTTCGCCGGTGTTGCCTTGCAGCAGCCAGCCGTGGTCGGCGGTGGCCGCCAGCGCTGCGCGGCTGAGCACGGCCACGTCGGCAATCGCGTTGATGGCGGCCAGCGCTTCGCCCCTGAAGCCCATGGTGCCCACGGCCTCCAGCTCAGCCAGGTTGGCAATTTTGCTGGTGGCGTGGCGCTTCAGCGCCAGGGGCAGGTCGTCGGGGGCGATGCCGCAGCCGTCGTCTTCCACCGCAATCAGCCGCACGCCACCGGCCAGCAGGCGCACGGTGACTTGGGTGGCCCCGGCGTCCAGCGCGTTGTCCACCAGCTCGCGCACCACCGAAGCGGGGCGCTCCACCACCTCACCGGCCGCGATCTGGCTGATGAGCGTGTCGGGCAGTTCGCGAATGGGGCGCTGGGGCTGGCGGGCGGCGGGGGTGGGCTGTGCGGTGTCTGGGGTCACCCGCTCGATTGTAGGGAGCGGGGTGGGGCGGGCGGGATAATGCAGGCCATGGAACTGGTGACCTTTCTGATCGACTTCATCCTGCACGTGGACAAACACTTGGCCGAGTTTGTCCAAGCCTATGGCATGTGGGTGTACGCGCTGCTGTTTTTGATTGTGTTTGTGGAAACCGGGCTGGTGGTCATGCCGTTTTTGCCCGGTGACTCGCTGCTGTTCATCGTGGGCGCGCTGGCCGGTGCAGGGCTGCTGAGCTGGCCACTGGCGGTGGCTGTGCTGCTGGCGGCCGCCATTCTGGGCGACCAGACCAACTACACCATAGGCCGCTACTTCGGCCCCAAGGTGTTCCAGTGGGAGAACTCGCGGTTTTTCAACCGCAACGCGTTCAACCAGGCGCACGCCTTTTACGAAAAATACGGTGGCATCACCATCGTCATTGCCCGCTTCATGCCTTTCATCCGCACGTTTGCGCCGTTTGTGGCGGGTGTGGCCGAGATGACGCGCAGCAAATTCACCGCGTACAACGTGGGTGGGGCGGTGCTGTGGGTGGTGGGGCTGTGTGGCGCGGGCTATCTGTTTGGCAACCTGCCCTGGGTGCAGGCCAACCTGAGCAAAATCATCTGGGCGCTGATCATCGTGCCCGGGTTGATTGCCATGTTTGGGGCCTGGCGAGCGCGCCGCTCGGCTGCTGCCTGAGGGCCGCCGCCTGCCCTCAGCGGCTCATTCGTCTTCTTTGACGCGCGTCATCAGCCGCACACCGAGTTCGTTCACCAACTGGGCCAGGTGCCGCTCCAATGCGGTGGGCATGCTCTCAAACTCAATGCCGAGCTGCAGCAACTCTGGTTGCAGCAGGGCGCCCACGGCGGCCATGGCGCTTTCGCGAAAGCCCGAGCTGCCTCCGGCCTTGGTGGCGTACTTCGCGGCTGGGCGCTGCACCGGTGGGGCCGGTGGTGGCTTGTGCGCCAGCAACTGATTGAGGCCCGGCGGAGCCAGGCGCACATGCCGCACCAGCATGTCGGCTTGGTAGCTCTGCTCTGACCCCGAGCCCACACCCAGCCGCACGGTGGCGCGGGGGAAACGTTTGCCCTGGTGAACAGCCTCCAGGGGCGCGCGCAACAGCACTGATACGCCGCCGCAGCTCACGTCCAGTGCCTTGATGTTTTCGAGAGGCCTCACCCCGGGCTTGAGCGTGATGCTCACCCCCGATTGGTTGGTCAAAGGCACGCGGAAACTGTCACGCCGCTGCAGCCGGTACAGGCGGAAGGGCAAACGCGCGACCAGCACGGCCGACGGGTCACCAGCGCCATGGCGGCTGCCCAGGGTTTCGCATTCGAAGGTGACGATCACGCCTTGCAACTTGACCGAACCCCGCAGCGTCAGCCCCTTGGCCACCTGCGCGGTGCCCAGCGGAAGATCTATTTCCAGTGTTTGGCTGTCTTCGTTTGCCGAGGCAACGCGGGCGCTGAAAACCAGCAGCGGGTCGGGTGCCTGGCCGGTGTTCGCCTTCAGCACCACCAGCGTGGCCGCCTGCTGGGAGTTCACCACGCGGTGCATCAGATCCATGCTTTCCGCATACGAATCTATGCGGTAGCTCGCGTCGCCCAGGTCGCCCGCCACCAGAGCGTGGGCGTCTGACGGCATGCCCTGGATGAGCACCAGGGTGCTGGGGAATTCGGACTCTGAAGCGGTGGTCGAAGACAAGGGCATGCCCGATTCTAGGGTCGGCGGCGGTGCCCTCTCAGGCCATCACAGTGACATGGATTTCACATCGGGCGACACCAGCAGCCGGGCCTCCGTGGCCGCCAACACCTGTTCCACTGAAACCCCGGGCGCAGTTTCCATCAGCGTGGCTTGTCCATCAGGGAAAGCAATGACGGCCAGCTCGGTCACGAGCATGTCAATGCGGCGCACCGACGTCAGCGGCAGGCTCACCTCTTTCACCACCTTCGACTGGCCTTTGGCGGTGTGTTGCATGGCCACCACCACGCGTTTGGCGCCCGTCACGAGGTCCATGGCGCCACCCATGCCGGGCACCATCTTGCCGGGAATCATCCAGTTGGCCAGTTGGCCCTGCTGGTTGACTTGCAGGCCACCCAGCACGGTCATGTCTAGGTGGCCACCGCGGATCAGCCCGAACGAAATGGCACTGTCAAAGGTGCAGGCACCGGGAAGGGCGGTCACGGGGCGGCCTCCGGCATCGGTCAGGTCGGGGTGGTTCAGGCCACGTTCGGGCACCGGGCCGGTGCCCATCAGGCCGTTTTCAGACTGAAAGTACACGTGCACCCCGGCTGGCAGGTGGTTGGCCACCATCGTGGGAATGCCGATGCCCAGGTTCACCAGCATGCCGCTGCGCAGCTCCTGGGCAATGCGGCGGGCGATTTGGTTTTGTGCGTCCATGGTGTGGGGTCTCCGGGTGCGTTCAGTGGGCAATGATGTAGTCCACCACGGGGGCGGGAGTCATCACATGGTCGGGCGGGATCACGCCCACAGGCACGATGTTTTCGGCCCGCACGATCACACACCGGGCGGCCATGGCCATCAGCGGGTTGAAGTTGCGGGCGGTCAGCGCATACGACAGGTTGCCGGTGTAGTCGGCGTCCTTGGCGTTGATGAGGGCGAAGTCGGCCTTGATGGGTAACTCCAGCAAAAAGGATTTGCCGTCCACCTCGATGGTGCGTTTGCCCTCTGCAGCCAGCGTGCCCACGCCCGTGGGCGTGAGGATGCCGCCCAAGCCGTGGCCCCCGGCGCGCACGCGCTCGGCCAAGCTTCCCTGTGGCACCAGTTCCACTTCAATCTCGCCCGCGATCATTTTTTGCTGGGTTTCGGGGTTCAGGCCAATGTGGCTGGCCACCACTTTGGCCACGCAACCGGCGGTGATGAGTTTGCCAATGCCCACACCGGGCATGGCAGTGTCGTTGGCAATGATGGTGAGGCCGCGTTTGCCCTGGCGCACCAGTTCGTCGATCACGGGTTCGGGAGTGCCCACGCCCATGAAGCCGCCGATCATCAGGCTGGCTCCATCGGGAATCATGGCCACGGCTTTGTCTAGCGCAATGGATTTCATGCCGGGTCCTTCAGGTTGGATGGGTGCCGCAGGAGTGCCCAATGGGCCCCGCTGCTGCAACTTCGCCACTGTAGATCAGCCACGCGCGCCCCCGCGCCGAGGCATTTGCGTTGGATCAAGGGACGTCCACTAAACTGACCACTGCCGACAAGCGGCACAACCCAACAGCGACAAAGGAACCCCCGCCATGGGCGCACAGTGGAAAGCCAAACACAAAGACGTGGCGGCCAACGCCAAAGGCCGCCTGTTCGGCAAACTGGCCAAAGACATCATGATTGCCGCTCGCCACGGTGCCGACCCCGCCGCCAACGCCCGCCTGCGGCTGGTGGTGGAGCAGGCGCGCAAAGTGTCCATGCCCAAAGACACGCTGGAGCGCGCCATCAAGAAAGGCGCTGGCCTCACCGGCGAGGCCGTGCACTTTGAACACGTCATTTACGAGGGCTACGCCCCTCACCGCGTGCCCGTGATGGTGGAGTGCCTGACCGACAACGTGAACCGTGCGGCATCCGACATGCGGGTGCTGTTCCGCAAGGGGCAACTGGGCACGTCGGGCTCGGTGTCGTGGGATTTTGACCATGTCGGCATCATCGAGGCTGAGCCCACTGCCGCCGGGGCCGATGCCGAAACTGCCGCCATTGAAGCTGGTGCCCAGGATGTGGAGCCACCCGACGAAGACGGCACGGTGGTGTTTCTCACCGAGTACGCCGACCTTGATTTGGTCAGCCGCGCCTTGCCTGCACAGGGGTTTACGGTGTTGTCGGCCAAGCTGGGTTACCGGCCCAAGAACCCCATTGACCCGAGCACCCTGAGCGCCGAACAGCTGGAAGAGGTGGAAGGTTTCCTGGCGGCCATGGACGCCAACGAAGACGTGCAAAACGTGTTTGCCGGTCTAGCTGGTTGACCCCCGTGCCTGTTGCCGCCTGACCATGGCCTGGACCGAAACCCTCACCAGCTTTCTGGCGGCCCTGGGCCTGGGGCTGCTGAACGGCGTGATCCGCGAGCGCCGCCATGACAACGATGGCGAAATTGCCGGCACCCGCACCCATGCCCTGGTGGCCGTGCTCGGTTTCGTGACCTGGGGCATGGGGCTGTACGTCTTTCTGGTGTGCCTGGGCCTGGTCGGGGCGCTCACGGTCAGCGGGTACATAAAAACCGCCGACCGCGATCGTGGGCTGACGGGAGAGGTGGCCCTGCTGGTGTCGTTGGTGCTGGGTGCCCTGGCTTACCAAGACCCGCACATGGCGGTGGCCGTGGGGGTGGTGTGTGCCATTCTGTTGTACGCCAAACAACCGCTCCACCGCTTAAGCAACGAACTGGTGAGCGAGCGCGAGCTGCAAGACGCGCTGATGCTGGCCGCTGCCGCGCTGGTGGTCATGCCCCTGTTGCCCCAGGGTGCGTTGGACCCTTGGGGTGTCCTCAAGCCCTATACCCTGTGGCGCATCGTGGTGCTGGTCATGGCGGTGGGCATGCTGGGCCATGTGGCCATGCGTGCGGTGGGTGCGCGCTGGGGGTTGCCCATTGCGGGCTTTTTCTCCGGGTTTGCATCGTCCACCGCCACGGTGGCGGGCATGGGCCACCGCGCCCGTACCGACCCGAGCATGGCGGCACCGGCTGCCGCTGCGGCACTGCTGGCCAACATTGCGTCACTGCTGCTCTTCGGTGCCGTGATCGCTGCGGCATCGCCCGATTTGCTCAATGCCCTCAAGTGGCCTTTGCTGGCGGGGGTGTTGGGCCTGATGGCCGTGGCGGGCGGGTGCCTGTGGAAGGCCGATTTACGCGACGACAACTCAACGGCCAGCAGTGCTCATGGCGAATCCACCCCAGCCTTCAAGCTGTCTCATGCCCTGATGCTGGCCGGGCTGATCGCAGGTGTATCGCTCGTTGCCGCATGGCTGCGCCAGTTGTATGGCGACACCGGTGTCCTGGTGGCCGCCATCTTGGTGGCCCTGGCCGAAATCCACGCGGCCGCTGCCAGCATTGCCCAGGTGAGCGCTGCCGGTGGCATGGACGTGCACGTGGCCAAGTGGGGCATGGCAGGGGCGCTGGCAGCCAGTGTGGTGGCCAAAACAGTGCTGGCGCTGGTCAGCGGTGGCGTGCGCTACGGCCTGCTGGTGACCGCCGGGCTGGTGGCCATGCTGCTGGCCACTGCCGGGGTCATGGCCTTGGGCGCCTGACAAGCCGCCCAAGCTGGCCTACAGTCGGCGCCTCATTCATTCACTGAACGTTTCAGTTCAACCACCCATGACACACACCAATCCCCTGATCGAGCAATTGCAATGGCGCTACGCCACCAAAGCCATGGACCCCAGCCAATCGGTGCCAGCCGATGTGGTCGAACGCATCCTCGAAGCCGTCCGCCTGGCCCCCACCTCCAGCGGTTTGCAGCCGTATGAAGTGGTGGTGGTCACCAGCACCGAGGTGCGCGAGCGCATCAAGCCCATCGCCTGGAACCAGGCGCAAATCACCGACGGCTCTCACCTGCTGGTGTTTGCCGCGTGGGACAACTACACGGCCGAGCGCATCAACCACATGTTCGACCTGACCAACACCGTGCGCGGTTTCAAAAACGAGGGTTGGGAAAGCTACCGCCAGATGCTTCTGTCCAGCTACCCCCAGCGTGACGCCGAGGTGAACTTTCAACACGCCGCCCGCCAGGCCTACATTGGCCTGAGCGCGGCGCTGATGGCCGCTGCCTTCGAAGGCGTTGACAGCACGCCCATGGAGGGCTTTGACCCCAAAGCGCTCGACGACATCCTGGGCTTGCGCTCCCGGGGCCTGCGCAGCGTGGCCATCATGCCCTTGGGCTACCGGCTTGCCGACAAGGACTGGCTGGTGAACCTGCCCAAGGTGCGCCGCCCCCGCAGCGAGTTTGTGACCGAGGTGTGAGTCTGGGCTGTCAGGCCCATCAACCACCCAGCGCCCGCGCCACAAAGTCCCTCTTCACGGTGGGCTTGGGCACTTTCATGGTGAAGAAGCGGCGCACGTCGTCTTCCTGACACATGCCGTGCATGTAGTTGTAAATGGCTTTTTTCAGGCCTGCGCCCAGGGTGTCGTGGTCCACGCCGCTGGGGTCATTGAAGCCCACATCGTTGCGGGCAAACGTCAGTGGCTGACCGTTGGGCCCGGTGGGCGGGGCGGGCAGAGGCTCGAGGGTGATGCCGTATTCGGCCGGGTTGAGCCCCACCGGTGAATGCACGGTGCACGTAAAGCGGTGCCAGAAGCCGCTTTGGATGCAGCCGTTTTCAAACAACTGGCGCACATACTCCAGCGCGTCTACCGTGTCTTGCACGGTCTGGGTGGGAAAGCCGTACATCAGGTAGGCGTGCACCAGCACCCCGGCGTCGGTGAAGGCGCGGGTGACGCGGGCCACCTGGGCCACATCCACGCCCTTCTTCATAAGCTTCAGCAGCCGGTCTGACGCCACTTCCAGCCCGCCCGATATGGCAATGCAGCCGCTGTCGGCCAGCAGCTCGCACAGGTCGGGCGTGAAGCTTTTTTCAAACCGGATGTTGCCCCACCAACTGATGCCCACGTTGCGGCGGATGAGTTCTTCGGCCAGCGCTTTCAGCACTTTGGGCGGCGCGGCCTCGTCCACAAAGTGGAAGCCGGTCTGGCCGGTTTCGGCCACTATTTTCTCGATGCGGTCCACCAGTGTGGCGGCCTCAGCGGTTTCGTAGCGGCCAATGTAGTCCAGCCCCACGTCGCAAAAGCTGCACTTCTTCCAGTAACAGCCGTGGGCCACGGTGAGTTTGTTCCAGCGGCCGTCGCTCCACAGGCGGTTCATGGGGTTGAGCATGTCGAGCAGGCTCAGGTACTTGCCCAGCGGCAGGCCGTCCCAGGTGGGGGTGCCCACTTGTTCGAACGGTACGTCGGTCTCGGTGCCTTTCACGTACACCACGCTGCCGTCATCGGCGCGGTAGAACGTGCGCACCAGTTGCTCACGCCCGCGTTGCCCACCCAGATGGTCGAGCAGCGCCAGCAGGGGGCGCTCGCCGCTGTCGAGCGTGACAAAGTCGAAAAAGTCGAACACCCGGGGCTCGGCCAGTTCGCGCAGTTCGGTGTTCACATAGCCACCGCCCAGCACGGTGATGGTGGCCGGGTTCAGCGCCTTGATGCACTGCGCAACGCGAAACGCGGCATACACCGCACCCGGGAAGGGCACGGACAGCAGCACCACATCAGGCGCAGTATTGGGGTTGCAAACGATAGCTGCTGATGCAATACCAGTATGCATCAGAGCCTGTTTTGTTTCAAAAATTAGAATATCGTCAATCAGGTTCGCGGGTGCCGCCAGCGCCTGGGCCAGCGGCTCAAAGCTGGCCTGGGCGGCGGCCAGCTTTTCGGCGTAGCGCACGAACTCGAAGCGCGGGTCCACTGCGTCTTTCAGCACGTCGGCCAGGTCGTTCAGGTACAGGGTGGCCAGGTGGCGGGCGCGGTCATGCAGACCCAGGGCACCAAAGGCCCAGCCCAGCGGGTCGCCACTGCCGTCGTCGGGGTGCTGGTCCAGCGTGGCAAACCATTTGCCTTCGGGCAGCAAGCTGCGGTTGGCGATGCGGTGGGCCAGGGTGCTGTCGCGCCCTTGCAAAAACGCCACCACCCGTTCCACGGTGGCGTGGTAGCCGCTGAACTCGGCCAGAAAGTGCTGCACCTGTGCGCTGCGCTGTTTGGGCGGCAAAGCCTCTGCGGCCGCTTTCACCTGTGTCAACCCGTCTGCGCTGAGCAGGCGCAGCACTGTGGCCAGGGCCAGGTCCACCTGGGTGGCTTGCACACCTTGCTCTCGCAGAAACCCCGTGATGTACGCGGTAGAAGGGTAGGGCGTGTTGAGCTGCGTCATCGGCGGAATGACGGACAGCACCCGGCCCGTGAAGCGACAACGCTTTTGAGGTGGCTGGACTGACAGGGTGCGGATCAGCGGAATAACGGTGGCAGGCATGGCCCGATTGTGGCTGAGCAGTTTTGATGCTCTTGATGCTTTCTTGATGCCGACACCGCCAATCTGGCGCACGTCTTGGTGTCGCCATTCCCAGCTGCATCAGCGCGCCCAGCAAACGCCATTGGGGGAGCCAACCGTGGTGTTTGGCGACGTGTGCATCGATCTGGTGCGTCGCCGGGTGGAGCGTGCGGGGGAGGTGTTGCACCTCACACCCATCGACTACAAGCTGCTCACCCACCTGGCATCGCAGCCTGACCGCGTCATCACCCACCAGCAAGTGCTCAAAGCGGTGTGGGGGCCCGGGCACACGGGAGACACACACTGTGTGCGCGTTGACATGGCCAACCTGCGCAAGAAAATCGAGAACAACCCCACTTTGCCTGTGCACCTGGTCACCGAGTCGGGCGTTGGTTACCGCTTCCTGCCTGAACGCTCCAGTCTGGCCAAGGTCTGCATAGAATGCCCGAATGACCGCCGAGGGTTTTGGCGGGCGCACCGACAGAAAACACCCATGCAGGCATTCACCTGGAGCAGTTTGTTTGAAACCGGCTTGGCCGAGGTGGATGCGCAGCACCGTCAATTGGTTGGGCTGGTCAACCAATTGGGTGAAGATGCCCACAGTGGTGACGCGGCGCGCATTGACCAGGCGCTGGCTGAACTGGCCGAATACACGGTGTACCACTTTCGCAGCGAAGAAGGCATCATGGAGGCAGCCGGTGTGTCGGCAGTGCACGCCGACCGGCACCGTGCCACGCACCAGCGCTTTGTGGCGCAGGTGGTGGACTGGATCAACCGTCGCAACGCTGGTGAAGACATTCATCTGGCCGCCCTGATCGAGTTTCTGGCGAATTGGCTGGTGTTCCACATTCTGGGTGACGATCAGTCTCTGGGGCGCCAGGTGCTTGCCGTGCGCGGGGGTGTGGCCCCTGACGATGCCTATGCCAACGACCAGTCCTCTGACGACCCCCGAACGGGCATTTTGCTGGGCGCCTTGCGCAGCCTGTACGCTGGCCTGACCGCTCGCAATGAAGAACTGGTCGCAGCAAAAGCGTCGTTGACGGCTCTCAACGCCACGCTCGAGAAGCGTGTGGACGAGCGCACGGCCGAGTTGCGCCGGGCCAACGAGGAACTGCAGGCCGAGCAGGTCCGTAGCATCGAAGCTGAAAAAATGGCATCGCTGGGGCGCATGGTGGCGGGTTTTGCGCACGAGGTGAACACCCCTGTGGGCATTGCCTTGGGTGCAACGTCGCATGCCCAAGAGCTGGTGAGCGATTTGGGCAAGCTGATGTTGCAAGACGAGGTCAGTGAGGATGACCTGGGCGAACGCATGGGCATGCTGGTTGAGGCAACCGACCTGGCCACCAAAAACCTGCACCGCGCCGCCGACATGGTGCAGCGCTTCAAGCGCACTGCAGTTGACCAGTCGTCCGAGCGCGAACGGGTTTACGACTTGGCCGAGCTCTTCGAGGATGTGGAGCGCAGCCTGCGCAACGAGTTCAAAAACACGCGCATCCGCGTGGCTTGGCAATGTGAACCAGGGTTGCGTTTGTACGGACCTGCGGGCACGGTAGCGCAATTGCTGATCATTCTGATGCAAAACAGCCGCATCCATGCCTTTGCCAATGGCCAGAACGAAGGGACCATTGAATGGAAGGCTGCGCTGGTCAAAGACCAGGTTCAGATTGAGTTTGCCGACACCGGTGCGGGCATGTCGGCTGACACAGTCGCCCATGTGTTTGAGCCGTTTTTCACCACCCGCCGCTCCGAGGGCGGCAGCGGGCTGGGGCTGTACATTGCACACAACCTGGTCACCCAATCTTTGCACGGTGCCATACAGTGCCAAAGCGCCCCCGGTGCGGGTGCGCGATTCACCATCACCTACCCAGCCACACTTGCCGCACATCCATCGAGCACCGCATGAAAATCGTCCGCAAACTCAAAACCGGTGCCGATGGTACGGTAGGCCCACGGGTCATTCCCTGGAAGGTGATGGTGGTTGACGATGAGCCCGATGTGTTGCGACTGACGGCGCTGAACCTGCGCGGTTTTGTGTTTGGGGACCGTCCGATTGAATTGCTGGAAGCCCACAGCGCTGAAGAAGCCAAACAGCTGTTGAGCGAACACACCGACATTGCCATGGCACTGGTCGACGTGGTGATGGAGTCGGACGACGCGGGGCTCAAGCTGGTGGAGTACATCCGCAAAGACCTGAAGAATGTGATGATCCGCCTGGTCATTCGCACCGGGCAGCCCGGTGTGGCCCCCGAGCGCTATGTGATCGACCACTTTGACATTGACGACTACAAAGACAAAACCGAGTTGACGGCGCAGCGGCTGTACACCACGGTGCGCAACGCTCTGAAGGGCTACCACGATTTGCAGACCATCGAGCTCAACCGGGTGGGGCTGTCGCGCATTCTGGAGGTCACGCCCGATCTGTACAACCTTCACCGCAACAAACTTGAAGACTATTTTCAGGGCGTGTTGATGCAGCTCATCGGTATTTGCAAGCTGGGCAAATCGGGCCTGATTTCCACCATAGATGGCTTGGTGGCCACTGTCGATGGCGAAGATGTTCACATCCGTGCCGGGGCGGGCGACTTTGACACGGCCAACGGGGGCGAACAACGTCGCCAGGAAATCGTGCGCCTGTGTTCGCAGGCGGTCATCAGCCACGAAATGCCCGATCGGCTGCGCAACGGTGCCATGGTGGTCCCCTTGCAGGTGGGCGGTGCTGTGCTGGGGTTTGTGTACCTGGAAGTCGGCGACAAGCTGTCAGCCAGCGACCGCGAACTGATCCAGATCATGGCCAATCAGTGTGCGGCCGCGTTGGACAATTTCAGGCTGCACCACAGCCTCGAAGAGTCGTATGACGAGGCCATAGACATGCTGGGCCATGTGGCCGAGTTCAAGGACAGTGCCACCGGGACACACATTCGCCGTATTCAGGCCTATACCGAACGTCTGGCACTGGCATTGGGCTGCAAACCGGCTGAGGCCACGGCCTATGGCAAGGCAAGCCGGCTGCACGATGTGGGTAAAGTGGGCATACCCGACAACATTTTGCGCAAACCCGGCCCCCTGACCGATGACGATTTTGCACACATTAAGCGCCACACCCTGATTGGCGATGCCGTGCTCAAACGCAGCCCTTCATTGGCCATGGCACGCCTGGTGGCGCGCAGCCACCACGAAAAGTGGAACGGCATGGGCTACCCCGACGGTCTCAAAGGCGATTCCATTCCTTTCGTGGCGCGCCTGGTGGCCGTGGTGGACGTGTTCGATGCATTGGTCAGTGTGCGGCCCTACAAGGGGGCATGGCACAAAGCAGCCGCCCTTGCGCAAATTCGCCAGGGCAGTGGCCAGCATTTCGACCCCGAAATTGCCGAGACCTTTGCCACCCTGATCGAAAAGGGCGACATGGACGACCTGATTGCCGCCGCCGTTGAGGGTGTCAGTGGCTCAAACCCCGGTCACTCGGTCACTGAGCGGGCTTGGCAAATTGCGGCATCAGCCGCGCCACCACGGGGCCGTTGACATCCCAGGTCATGCACTTGTTGACGAAAAATGGCGGTGTGCTGCCGCTGTGCCACGACTCGCCGCGCGCCAGGCGTTGCATTTCCTGGTGGTGCGGAATGGTCTGGAACGCGGCCGTTGCCAGGTTGAACAGCAGCTCGCGGATGTGGGTGCAACCGGCCAGGCCGCCCACGGTTGTGTCGATGGTCCGGCGCCAGCCCGCGCCAATGGTCATGCCCACAAAGCGGTTCATGTGCTGGGTCGCCACGCCGCATTCCCCAAACGGGGTGCTATCCATGCTGGTGGCAATGGCGTGGATGCAAAAGCGCTCGTCCAGCGTCACGCGCAGCCACAGGTGGTGCACCGCGTCACCGGCGGGGCGGGTGCCGTTGCTGTGGGGGTGGTCGTAGTGTTTGCTGTCGCGCAGCTCGCCTTCGATGTCCCACAGCCCGTCGGCGCGGGCGTAACCCTGGTAGGTGACGGCGCGGGTGTGCAGGGGGGTGCGTTCAGTGGTGGGGGTGGGCAACATGGGTGCATTG